>CAYLSA010000011.1:0-37191 GCA_964386575.1 uncultured Oscillospiraceae bacterium
GGCCGCGCGTGATGAGCGCCGCTTTGGCATTGTCGCCATAGCCGAGGCCGCGGGAGATGCCCGCTGCGAGCGCGATGATATTCTTCAGCGCCCCGCACAGTTCCACGCCGCGAATGTCACCATTGGTGTAAACACGCATAACGGGCGTGGAAAACAGGCGCTGGACGTATTCCGCCGCTTCCATATCCGCGCTCGCCGCCACGATGGCCGTGGGAAGATCGCGGGCGACCTCCTCGGCGTGACTGGGGCCGGACAGCGCCGCCACACGCGGCGTGCAGTCGGCAAGCTCCTGCTCGAGTATCTCGCTCATCGTGAGAAGTGTGCCCGGCTCGATGCCCTTGGCTACCGTAATAACCAGCTGCCCCCTCGGGATATACGCCGCCGCTTGATGCGCCACCGCGCGGATATGCGGCGAAGCCACGGCAAATACGACCGCGTCCATACCCGCACAGGCCGCTTGGATGTCACTTGTAAATTCGATGCTTTCCGGCAGTGCGACCGCCGCCAGATCGGGGTGCTGCCGCGTTTGGGCCAGCGCGTGCGCATGGTCTTTCGAATGCGACCACACGGTCACACCCTTTCCCGCGTTTGCCAGCAGCCGTGCCAGTGCCACGCCCCAGGTTCCGGCACCGAGGATGCCGACTGTGTTATGCTCTGTCAAATCGTCTCTCCTGTCGTATCGGGCGGCATTTCCGCGCCGCGCTTTCCTCCCAGTTCCACAACATATCCGGCGATCAGGAAGAAAAAGAGGTTAAAAAAGCTATTGGTCGCCTCGTCATACGGCACAAACAGCGGGCTCTCCACCAGTGCGTCCACGATCAGCACCAGCAACAGCACCGGCAGCATTTTCTCCGCCGTGCTGCGCTTGGGATCCAGGAGGATGCGCAGCGAGCATACCAGCAGCACCACACACAGCGCCAGCACCATCAAAAGCCCCGGCACGCCTGTTTCCGCCAGCGTTTGGAAAAAGGCGTTGTGCAGGTGAATGGTCAGCTGCCGCTGCTCGTCCGGCACATTGTAAACCGACATCAGCCGGATCGACAGCATATCCGACCCGCGCAGAAGCTTCACGGGATGGTCGTGCATATAGGAGAAAAACGCCTTATAGATCGTCATGCGGCCGGTATTGGACAGCATATCGCGCTGTTCGACCGCGGGCTCGGCATCCAGCTCCACCATCACAGACTGCGTCGGTCTCGCCGAAAGCTCCATCACGACGGGCTGTTCTTCGCTTTGCGGCACAAGCTCCGCCTGCTGCGTCGGCGCCATAGAGCGCTCGTAGAGTACCGCTGCCGCATTCACCGTGCGCACACCCATATTCAGCGCCAGATAGCAGACCACGATCGCCGCCGCACCAGCCGCTGCCATGAGCAACATACGGCCACGGAAGTGCTTTTTCAAAACCTTGCCCATCACAACAGCGGCTATGAACGCCGCCGCCACCATCAGGCACACCCATGTCGCCCGACTCATGCACGCCGACAAGGCCAGTCCGATCACCAGCAGCATCGGCACCGCCGGGATCAACAGCCAAGGCCGCCAATACCGCAGCAGCAGATAAACCGCCAGCACGATGGCCAGCACCATGTATACGGAGGTGACATTGGGATTGATGGCAAATATCCATAGGCGTCCTCCATAGATGCTCGACCAGGTCCGGTTGTTGAGAACATGTGCCCATACATTCCGTACCGTCACATCGAGTCCATGAACGCAGACCACTGTGACCACCAGCACAAACAAAAACGCGAGACCATCCAGAAACCGACGGCGCTCTCCGTCACCGCTGGCATGGGCAAAGGGAAATGCGAACACATAAATGACAGCGACCTCGGCGATGTAATAAAACGTCTGCGGATAGCGCCCCTCGCCGCAGAGAAAGCGCGTGGCGGCAAACCACAGCACAAACGCCGCCGCCAGCCAGTAAACCGGCCGCGCGCGATAGTCGCCGCGCAAAAGCCAGCACACGGCCACCGCCGCGATCGCATACGGAAGCACATCCATGCACGCAGGCTTGAGCTTATAGCGAACCAGCGCCAGCATGAAAAGCGCCGCGCACACTGCCAACAGCGCATAGGATGCCGCACGCAGGATCTTATCCACCGTTTTTGTTTTCAGGATCGTCACCATGGAGATGAGCCCTCCTTTTCAAAAATGCCGCGACGGGCGAACCGTCGCGGCAATTGGATATAGTGTATTCGATCAGCCGATCATCTTGGCGACTTCGTCCGCCAGATTGTCCTCGCGCTTCTCGATGCCCTCACCCTTGGCATAGCGGATGAAGGACTTCACCGCGATGGGCGCGCCAACTTCCTTGGCAACGGCGGCAACGTGCGCGGTCACATCCTCGCCCTCGCCCTTAACGAAGGCCTGCTGCATGAAGCAGATCTCCTTGTACATCTTCTCGATGCCGCCCATGACGATCTTCTCGATGATGGCGTCGGGCTTCTTCGCGTTCTTGGGATCCTGCTTGGCCTGGGCCAGACGAACGGTCTTCTCATGCTCGATGAACTCGGCATTGACGTTGGTCTTATCCAAAAACTGCGGATTCATGGCCGCGATCTGCATGGCCAGATCCTTGCCCAGCTCGTTGACGGACTCGGCAGAAGCCTCGGTTTCGAGGGTGACGAGAACGCCGATCTTGCCGCCGGCATGGACGTAAGGCACGCAAACGCCCTCGGCCACGCGCTCAAAGCGGCGGATGTCCATGTTCTCGCGGACGGAAAGGAACAGCTCGTTCTTCGCGTCGGCCACGGTGGTGCCGTCGGCCCACTTGCAGGCCATCAGGGCGTCCACATCCGCGGGGTTCTGCTCGGCGATAACGACCGCCAGATCCTTGACGAACTTGGTGAACAGCTCGTTGCCGGCCACGAAGTCGGTCTCGCAGTTGACCTCGACCACAACACCCACGCCGTTCACGACGGTGGCATACGCCATACCCTCGGCGGCCACGCGGGAGGCCTTCTTCGCGGCGGAAGCCAGACCCTTTTCGCGCAGATAGTCAACAGCCTTGTCAAAATCGCCGTCGCAGGCGATCAGAGCCTTCTTGCAGTCCATCAGGCCGGAGCCGGTGGCCTGGCGCAGCTCGTTAACAGCTTTCGCGGTAATGTCAGCCATGTTCTTATTCCTCCTTAGCAGCCTCAGCCTCGACCTCAGCCTCGGCGTCCTCGCCCTGACGGCCTTCCTGCACGGCGTTAGCCATGGTGGCGGAGATCAGGCGGATGGCGCGGATGGCGTCGTCGTTGCCGGGAATGACGTAATCGACTTCATCGGGGTCGCAGTTGGTGTCAACGATGGCCACGATGGGGATGTGCAGCTTGCGGGCCTCCGCAATGGCGTTGTGCTCCTTGCGGGGGTCGATGACGAACAGAGCGCCGGGCAGACGCTTCATGTCCTTGACGCCGCCGAGATATTTCTCAAGCTTGGCCATCTCGCCGAGATGCTTGATGACTTCCTTCTTCGGAAGCATATCGAAGGTGCCGTCTTCCTGCATCTTCTTCAGCTGCTCAAGACGCTCAACGCGGGTGCGCATGGTCTTGAAGTTGGTGAGCATGCCGCCCAGCCAGCGGGCGTTGACGTAGTACATACCGACGCGGGAAGCTTCCTCGCGCACGGCGTCCTGCGCCTGCTTCTTGGTGCCGACGAACAGAATGGTCTTGCCCTGCTCGGAGATGCTGCGCACGAAGTCATACGCTTCCTCGAGCTTTTTGACCGTCTTCTGAAGGTCGATGATATAGATGCCGTTGCGCTCCATGTAGATGTACTCGGCCATCTTGGGGTTCCAGCGACGGGTCTGGTGACCGAAGTGGACGCCCGCTTCCAGGAGCTGCTTCATAGATACTACTGCCATTACGTTTGTTCCTCCTTATTTAATCCGTTTTTTACCCTCCGGATGCTTCATCCTTGCGACCAGCACCATAAAATGCACAGGGTCGTGCGTCTGCATCCGTGCGTAATTGGCAAGCCTTATGATTATAGCAAACTGCCCTCTTTATTGCAAGCCCTTTTTGCAAAAAAAGCTTACAACCACGGCCTTTTTGGCCTCTTTCCGCGACGGATGCCGTGGTCGCCCTCGACCAGTATGATATCCTGCCCCACGCGGCTGATGCACTCCCACGGCAAAACGTAATCGTCCTCGCGCCCGAACAGACCCAAAAACCGGCTCGGCCCCGGTACGATCAGCGCCGTGATGCGCCCCTCCGGCGACTGAAACTCCGCGTCGCACACATAGCCCAGACGGCTGCCCGTGCGCACATTGATGACCTCTTTGTAGCGAAAATCGGAAAAGCGTCCCAACATAACCATCCCTCCGACAAAGTGTATGCGCTTTCGCCGGCCTTCATGATTATTATCGTTTTTCGATAAATTTTTCTTGACTTTCGAAAACATCAGTGCTATGCTCAGGGCGAAAAGCACAAGGAGGTCACGCATCATGAAGCAAAAAGAACTATCCATCCTGCTGCGCGTCATCGTCGCCGTCTGCGCGCTGGCGGCGCTGGTATTCGGCGCGTTCGTGGGCATCACGGCAGCCAAGAGCATCCTGCTCGATCACAATTGGGAGAGCGTGTATCTTACGCTCACGGTGCTTTTGTTCCTGCCGCTGTTCGCCGCGCTGTGGGAACTGTGGCACATTTTTGCCGAGATCGGGCGCGACAACAGCTTCTGTCTGGAAAACGCCCTGCGTCTGCGCCGCGTAAGCTTTTACGCGCTGGCCGATGCGGTTTTGGAGCTGATAAGCGCGCTGTTGCTGCTGTCGCTGAGCGCGACCCATCTCGTCTGGCTGCCGGTAAAGCTTCTGCTGATGCTCGTGGCCATCGCCATGGCGGTGGCTTGCGCGGCACTGAGCCATTTGACGCGCAAGGCCGCCCTGCTCAAGGACGAAAACGACCTGACCATCTGAGGGGGCGCAGCCATGATCGTAGTAAATCTCGATGTGATGCTGGCAAAGCGCAAGATGAGCCTGACGGAGTTGAGCGAAAAGGTCGGGCTGACGATGGCCAATCTCTCCGTTTTGAAAACCGGCAAAGCCAAGGCCGTGCGCTTTTCCACGCTCGATGCCATCTGCCGCGCGCTCGACTGCCAGCCGGGCGACATTCTGGAATACCAGGGTGACAGCCATGAATGAACCGCTCACCTCTCCTCTGCCGCCGACACCGGCCGAAAAGCCGCCGCTTTCGTGGCGCGACTGGGCGGGTCCGCTCGCGGCGCTGGGCCTTGCAGCGCTGTGGTTTTCCGTATTCGGTCTTGAAAAGCTGATCCTGGGCCGCTACGCACCCGGTCTTGGGGCCACCGCTTATGTGTTTGCCCACTTTGCGGCGGTATTTGTATTCCGTCGGCAGCAAGCGCCGACCGACCGCGCAGGGCTGTGGCTGATGGCGGCGGCGCTGGTGCTGGCCATATGCATGGCGCTTTACAGCGCGTGGCCGATCGTACTCATCAACTGCTTTGTTATCTTATGCGTTTCTGCGGCGGCGACCTTTCGCCTGTCCGGCCACAGCGCATTTGTCTGGGATGACGCGCGCGGCATCAGCGAAACGATCCGCCTTACATGGCAGGCACTCACAAGCCGTCTTGGCCGCGTGTTCGAGGCCATTGGCCTTGCCGCAAAGCGGCGGAACAGGACCCGCGGCTTCTGGCTGGGGCTGCTGTGCGCCCTGCCGCTGCTGGCCGTTGTGGTCGCACTTTTAAGCTCGGCGGACGCGGTGTTCGGCGGTCTGTTCGATTCGCTCTTTCGCTCGCTGGAACGGCTCGATCTCGCCACAGCGATCCGGCACATCCTTCGCACGGTCGCGCTGGCGCTGTTTCTGGCCTCCGCGCTGACGTATCTCGGCCGGGAACGTCCCGCCGCCGCATCGACCGCACGCGAGGCAAAGGAGCCGAACGCCCTGCCCTATCTCGCCGGCGCGTTTATGCTGGACGGCGTGTATCTTCTGTTCGTGGTCATCCAGATCGCGTATCTGTTCGGCGGGGCGGAATCGGCCGCCATGGCGGGCGGCTGGGCCAAATACGCCCGCTCGGGCTTTTTCCAGCTTGTATGCGTGGCGGCGGTCAACCTGCTGTTTTGTCTTTTGAGCTCCGGCGGCGGACGGCTTGCAGCCCGGGGCGGACGCATCCTGCGCTGGGCGGACACGCTCATGCTCGCGCTCAGCTTCGTGATCCTCGCCTCCGCCGCGTGGCGCATGGCGCTTTATATCCGCGCGTTCGGCCTTTCGCTTCTGCGGCTGATGACGCTGTGGGCCATGGGGTTCATCGCAGTGCTTCTTGTCACGGCGCTTGTGCGCCTGTGGCGGGCGAAAACGCGCTTTTTCCGCGTGTTTGTCAGCATTGGTCTTGCCGCGTGGTGTCTTTTCTGCCTGTGCAATCCCGCCGGACTTGTGGCGCGGTATAATCTGGCCAAACCGAGCGAAAACCGGCCCACAGACATCGCCTATCTCGAACAATTCTACCCCGACACAAAACGCGCCCTTGCGGCATACGGCTATGAGGTAAATTCCGACCAACCCGTGCCAACATGGAGCGAGTGGCGTCTCGGCTTTGTGTTTTAGTTCTTGCCAAAACGCCGCTCGGATGATAGTATGCACATACTACTCGAAAAGGCAGGAACATCGGATATGTCCAAGATCGTCATCGCCCTGGGCGGCAACGCGCTGGGGAAAACGCCCTATGAGCAGTTGGAACTGGTGCGCCAAACGGCCAAGCCCCTCGCCGATCTCATCGCCGCCGGGCACCACCTCGTCATCGCGCACGGAAACGGCCCGCAGGTCGGCATGATCCACCTTGGCATGGCCACCGCCGCTAGATCCGGCGCCATCGCGAGCGATATGCCTCTCCCCGAATGCGGCGCCATGAGTCAGGGCTACATCGGCTACCATCTGCAAAACGCCCTGCGCAACGAATTGAACGCGCGCGGTCTTTCGCATGAGGTCGCAACGCTCGTCACACAGGTGGTCGTTTCGCCGGACGATCCCGCCTTTTTAAATCCCACCAAGCCCGTCGGCGCGTTTTATACCGAAGAAGAAGCCAAGGCCCTCATGGCCGAGCGCGGCTGCGTGATGGTCGAGGATGCCGGCCGCGGCTGGCGGCAGGTAGTGCCCTCGCCCATGCCGCTGGATGTGGTGGAGCTGGGCAGTGTGAAAACGTTCCTCGATGCCGGCCACACCGTCATCACGGTTGGCGGCGGCGGCATTCCCGTGGTACGCGACGGCAGCGGCTATCACGGCGTGGAGGCAGTCATCGATAAGGATTTCGCCTCCGAACGTCTGGCGGAGCTGGTCGGGGCCGATCAGCTCGTCATCTTAACGGCGGTCGACCGCGTGGTGCTCAATTTCGGCAAGCCGAATGCCCAAGCTATCGCCCACATGACGGCGGACGAGGCGGAAAAATACTGCGCCGAGGGCCATTTCGCCCCCGGCAGTATGCTGCCGAAGGTACAGGCCGCGCTGCGCTTTGCCCGCTTCGGCGGCCGCGCCGTGATCACCTCCCTGGAAAGGGCCTCCGAAGCCCTCAGCGGAACCTCCGGCACCGTGATCGATGGATAACAAAAGACGCGGCTCAAATTGAGCCGCGTTTTTCATTTTCCATATACCGCTTCCTGCCACAGCCGCCGATTGGCCTCGAAGTCGATGTCCAGCACCATCATCCCGTCCACGACCCGGTCGGTCATCGTGCCGTCCGCCGGAAGGCGCAAAAGCGAAAGATCATAATCCCGATATTCCCGCCCTCCCAGCGCCAGCGACAAAAGCTGCGCATAGCTCAGGTCGGTCTCCACCTGCGGCAAAAGTTCGCGCGCCAGTGCCGCCAAATCCCCGAGCGATAACGTCTCGGCCCGCTCAATGAGCGCCTTGACCAGCTTTCGCTGACGGGCCGTGCGGTCATAATCGGCGTTGCCCACGGCGCGCTCGCGCACATATTCCAGCGCCGCCGCGCCATCGAGCCGGTGGATGCCCGCCTCCAGTCCGAGATACGCCGCCTCCTCCGCCGCAAGCTCCAATTCCACCCCGCCGATGGCATCGATGGCCGCGCGAAAGCCGTCAAAATCCACAAGTACATAGCCGTCCGTCCGTATGCCGAAACTGGCCTCGATCGTCTCGCGCAAAAGCTCTGTGCCGCCCCACATATACGCGTGGTTGAGGCGTGAGCTGCCATGGCCGGGGATGGGGCAATAGATATCCCGCATGAGCGAGCACAGCACCACCCGCCGCGACACAGGCTCCACCGACAGCACCATCATCGTATCGCTGCGACCGGGGTCGTCCTCGCCGGGCTCATCCGCGCCGAGAAGCAGGAGGTGAAATTCCTCCGGCTCCGGTGTCGGTTCCGGTGTTGAGACTGCCGCCGTTTTCGTGGGCGCCGGACTTTCCACAGGCGCCGCCCCGCCCCGATGTGCCGCCGCGGCATATGCCCCACCCAGCAGCGCCCCGATGCACAGCGCCGCGATCAACCACGCTTTCCGTTTCAAATCCCCGCCGCCTTTCCTATGGCTAGTGTGCGCCGTGGCGGCGGTTCTACGCGCGGAAAATACGCCCGTTTTTCGATGCAAAAACGCCGCCCAAACGGGCGGCGCTTTCGTTTTATTTATCAGTCGCGCGAGATCACATCGCAGGTGTCGGTCTTATCCGCCACCGTGACACTGATGACGCAGTTGCCCGAGCCGACCAGCGTAACAAGGCCGGTTTCATCCACAACGGCCACGGATTCGTTGGAGCTCGACCACTCGGGCGTCAGCTCGTTGTTGATGGGGTAAAACGCCACATCGAGCTGGACCTTATCGCCCACATACTGCGTGAAGCCGGGCATATCGTTGCTCAGATAGGTGATGGCCACGCTGTTCACCAGCGGCGCCTGTGTGGGCACGGGCGTGGGCTCCGGCGTGATGGTGGGCACCGCCGTGGCCGCAGCATCCGGCGCTAGCGCCTCACCTGCATCGCCATTGGCCTCCGTCGCCACATTCTCCGCCGACATGGCCGAGCCGCTCACATCGCCGTTTACGCCGATGCTAACAATGGCAATGACCGCCGCCAGCACCGCCACCACGATGAGCGTGCCAAAGATCATCTGCCAGTTTAAGTCCTCCGCCGAGCGGGCGTTGGCCTGCGTGCCGCGCACGGCGCTGTCCGATCCCGGCACACTGCGGCCCAGATCGCGGCTTTTCTTCTCGCCGCAGTAGGGACAGCTTGAGCGCGTGGAGGAATACTGCCGGTGGCAGCGGGCACAGGTCGTTTTGGGGATAAAGCTCATATCGATCACCTTTCGGGAATAAATCAGTCATACTGATTTACATAATACATCCCGCAAGGGCCGCTTGTCAATAAAAACGCTCAAATCGTCAGCGTTCCGGCCTCATCCTCCAGCAGCAGCAAAATGCGCTCCTCGGCTCCGGTTTCGGCGTTCACATAGATAAGGCACTGCCGTCCGGACGGCGCCGTGCATAGAAACTCATGGCACAGCCGTTCCTCGCCGCCATCCATGGGAATGAGCGCGAGGGCGCTTTTTTCCACGCGAAGCGACTCGCTCAACCCACTCTGCGCCGTCTGCGCATCCACGGCGACCGCCGGCAGAGCCCGCTCGGTATGGGCGCTTATATAGCCGGAGGCGTCGTAGCTTTGCAGCGTGCCGGTATCGAGCGCCACACCCACTTTGACCAGATCACCATAACAGGTCACATCCTCCTGCCGATGGAAGAAATTCACCGTCAAAACGCCGTTTTGCACGATATGATAGCTCATCTCCATGCCATCAAGCCCGACCGCCGCTACGATATCCCGCGCGATCTTCAGCCCATCGGCCACGGAATAGCTGCCGCCGTTCACCGCGCGCGACGACAAAACCGACCACACCGCGCCGCCACGCTTCGTCACGCTCACGGCATAGTCCCCGCCCGAAACCGAGGCCGTGAAGCACCACAGCGGCACATCGCCGCCGCACGCGCCCGCACTTTCCACCGCCGCAACGCTCAGCCCCAGCATATCCGCGGCCACGCGCCGCGCCTGCTCCTCGTCCACCTCTGCCGCGCCGCGCAGCAGCTTCGGGTCATCCGTGCGGATACCGGCGGAGAACGGGCCGTCATAGATAAGCGTGGGAAGCTCCGGAAACTCGTTTTCGATGTCGGAGATGGAGCTTGAAAGCAAAACCGCATCCTGCTCGGGCGCGGTATCAAACAGCGCCGTGTCCATGGTCATAGTGCCGTTTGCAAGCTGCATCCCCAATTCGCGCAGGTTGCCCGCCATCACATCCGCCGTTTCCGACAGGCTTTGCAGATTTTCAAGCTCCTGCGCCGAATAGCCGCCGCTTGCACCCACCGACCGCGAAAGCACGCACGCATAATCGCCCACACGGGACAAAAACCCCGCCGCCTGCTCCAATGCATTGGCCTCATACGGCAGCGAGCCGAGCGCCATCTGGGCCTCGAGCGCCTTGCCGTAAACCTGCGTACACAGCGCGCTTTGCAGTGCCGCGTCAGAGATGTACAGGCTCTTTTCCAAGTCCTCCGATAGCGCGCCTACATCGCTCACAAGCTCCGCGAAGGCCCACTGCGTATGCGCCCGCGCGTAATATTCCAGCTGCCGCGCCCGCCTCACGTGTACCGCCGCCACGATGCCGAGTACGATCACCGCCGCCGACAAAATGCTGATCACGGCCGCCGCCGTTTTTCGCTTCATAAAAAACACCTCTTCCGGACTATTTTGTCCGAAAGAGGGTTTTGTGATTCTGTTAAATTCTGCTCCCGCCGTCAAGTCGATCAGCGTACATCCGCTCGTAATAACCTTGATATTCGCCGCTCAAGATATCCTCCCACCACGAACGATGCGTCAGATACCAGTCGATCGTTTGGCGCAGGCCGTCGGCGAATTTGGTTTCCGGTAGCCAACCGAGTTCCTCATGGATCTTCGTTGGGTCGATGGCATAGCGCAGATCGTGGCCCTTGCGGTCGGATACATAGGTGATCAGGCTCTCCGGCTTGCCAAGCTCGCGGCAGATCAGGCGCACGATATCGATGTTTCGCATTTCGTTGTGGCCGCCGATGTTGTACACCTGGCCAACGCGGCCTTGGTGGATAACAAGATCAATGGCCTTGCAGTGGTCAAGCACATACAGCCAGTCACGCACGTTCTCGCCCTTGCCATACACCGGCAGCGGCTTATCGTGCAGCGCATTCACGATCATCAGCGGGATGAGCTTTTCCGGGAAATGATAAGGCCCGTAGTTATTGGAGCAGCGGCTGATGGTGGCCGGAAGGCCATAGGTTCGGTGATACGCCTGCACCAGAAGATCAGCCGATGCCTTCGATGCACTGTAGGGACTGGAGGTGTGGATGGGCGTTTCCTCCGTGAAAAACAGCTCCGGTCGATCCAGCGGAAGATCGCCGTACACCTCGTCCGTGGACACCTGATGGAAGCGGCTGACGCCATATTGGCGACAGGCATCCATCATGACCTGCGTACCGAGAACATTGGTTTGCAGAAACACCTCCGGACTTTCAATGGAGCGGTCCACATGGCTTTCCGCCGCGAAGTTGACCACGATATCCGGCTTCTCCGCCTCAAAAACCGCGTATACCGCCGCGCGGTCACAGATGTTCACTTTATAAAACGCAAAGTTCGGCGAGCGCATCGCCTCCGCCAGCGTAGACATATTCCCGGCGTATGTCAGGCAGTCGATGCACACAATGCGGCTTTCCGGGTGCGCGGCGAGCATATGATACACAAAATTCGACCCAATGAATCCGGCGCCGCCGGTAACTAAAACGGTCTCCGCCATTTACAGTCCCTCCTTCGCGATCGACAGAAGATACTGGCCATAATCCGTCATGTGAAGTTCCTGCCCAAGCCGGGAGAGTTGCTCGCGCGTGATGAAGCCGCGGCGCCATGCGATCTCCTCAATGCAGGACATATAAAAGCCCTGCCGCGACTGTACGGCCTCCACATATTCCGCTGCCTTGAGCATTCCCTCGGGTGTGCCGGTATCGAGCCAGGCCACACCGCGGCCAAGCAGCTCCACATGCAGCTCACCCATGGCAAGATAGGCGTTGTTCACAGCGGTGATCTCCAGCTCGCCCCGCGCGGAAGGCTTGACCTGTTTTGCGATCTCCACCACACGGTTATCGTAAAAGTACAGACCCGGCACCGCGTAGTTCGACTTCGGATGCTGCGGCTTCTCCTCGATGGACACGACCTTCTGTTCGCGGTCAAACTCCACCACGCCAAACGCCCGCGCATCCTTCACCGGATAACCAAAGATCGTGGCGCCGCACTTGCGCTCGCAGGCATTCCATAGCAGACGGCTCATGTTCTGCCCGTAAAATACGTTATCGCCAAGGATCAGGCAGACGTTATCATCGCCGATAAAATCCTCGCCAAGCAAAAACGCCTCCGCCAAACCGCGCGGCTGTTCCTGCACAACATAGGAAAACTTCACACCGATGCGGCTTCCATCGCCCAGCAAGCGCTCATAGTTCGGCGTATCCTCCGGCGTGGAAATGATGAGAATATCCCGTATGCCGGCCAAAAGGAGCATCGACAGGGGGTAATAGATCAGCGGCTTATCGTAGATCGGCAGCAATTGCTTGGACACCACGCGCGTCATGGGATACAGTCGGGTCCCCTTTCCCCCGGCCAGAATGATCCCTTTCATAGGCTGTACCTCCTGTTTTTCAGGCAAGAATCAAATCACAGATACGATCCACATCCTCAAGCGCCAAATGCGCGTACATCGGCAGACAGAGCACGTGACGCGAGTCGTATTTTGCCTTTGGCGTGTCAAGCGTCATATCCCGGCCAAAAGCATGGTTTTCCGACACAAGCGGATAGAAATACTTGCGCGTATACACGCTTTGCTCCTCCAGCTTTTCCTTGAGTTCGTCACGCCCACAGCCGAAGCGTTCGGGGTCGATCAAAAGCGGGAAATAGGCATAGTTTCGCTTCACATCCGGCTGCTCCGGCAAAAGCGTAAGCCCAGCCACGCCGTCCAGCCGCTGCTCATAGCGCTCGAAAACCGCCTTGCGCAGCGCAAGCTCCTCGTCAAGATGGCGCAGATTGCAAATGCCCATCGCCGCCTGGAATTCATTCATCTTCGCGTTCGTTCCGAATCCATCCAGTTCCTCGCCGTCCACACCGAAATTGCGCTCTTTCCCAATCGCCGGCGTCAGGCCCTCATCGCCATAGCAAAGGCAGCCGCCCTCGATGGTGTGGAACACCTTGGTCGCGTGGAACGAAAACATGGAAATATCGCCATAGCTGCCGATGCCGCGGCCCTTATATTCCACGCCAAACGCGTGCGCCGCATCAAACACCAGCTTCAGGCCATGCCGTTTGGCAATCGCCTCCAGCGCCTCGACATTGCAGATGTTGCCGTACACGTGAACGCCCAAAATGGCCACAGTCTTGTCTGTAATGAGCGCTTCGACCTTTGTTTCATCGATGGTGTAATCGTCCTTCACATCGCAGTACACCGGCGTGCAGCCGGCCTGCACGATGGCGTTGGTGCTGGACGCAAAGGTATACGGCGTTGTGATGATCTCGCCGGTCACGCCCAGCGCGCGGATCGCGCAGTACAGCGCCAGATGGCCGTTCACAAACAGCTCCACATTCTCCACGCCGAGCGCCTCGCGCACCTGCTCCTTCAGCCGGTTGTGGATCGGTCCCATATTCGTCAGATGAACATTGTCCCAAATGGGACGAATTTCCTCGCAAAACTCGTCATACCCCGGCATGGACGAGCGCGTTACGTTGATTCGTTCGGGCATAGATTCTTCCTCTTTTCTCTTTACTGGATTGCCCGCAGATAGGGGATGGTCCACATGGCGAGCAGCACCACAAGGATAAAGGCCGCCAACAGGAACACGCCGAGCATATTCCTCTTTGTCCGACGCATTTCGCCTAGGTCACATTCACTCTCCGGCACACGGAACAGCACCTCCCGGGCCTGGTTTTCCGCCGGCGTCACCTTTGTCAGTGCAGAGCCAATGATCATCCCCAGCAGGTTCGCCGCCAGACCGACTACAAAGGGATCCAGATACAGCGGAAGCGATGCGCCGGAAACAGATGTATACACCTTCATCGATGCACAGCCGATAAACCCCATCAGCATACCACAGAAAGCGCCGGTTTTGGTGATCCGTTTGCTCCACACACTGGCAAGCGAAACCGGAAACCAGGAGCAGGCAATCACCGTGGCACCAAGGTACATGATCCAGAAAATAGCCGGCGGCTGATAGTAGGCAAGCACCATAACGATCACAGCCGCGCCAGCAATCGCATACCGGCCAACACGTATTTTTTTCTTATCGTCCTCGATCTCACAGATATCATTGGCCACCGATGAACCGATAAGCGACAAAAACGTAGTCGCAGAGGAAATGCCAGCCGCCAAAACACCAGTCAGCAAAACCACGCCCAGCAGCGTTGGCATAACGTTCATGGATGCCCAGATCAAAACCTCTGAAGCACTCTCCAGCTCCGGCGAAAACACGTGAACCATGACCGCCGCAATGGCGATCAGAAATTGAAGCAGAAAAATGCCAAAGGCCGACCAGACCGATGAGCGGATGACTACATGCTCATTTTTAGCCATCAGATAACGACTGGACTGCCACGGCCCCACCATGCACACAGACATCCATACCACGCCGTAGAGCAGCGCCCACAGCATATTCTGCCCCCCAGTCGGGTAGAAATAGGACAGATCCCCGCTCCACGAGAGCAAAGCCGGATTCTGCTGCGTCACGGTTTGAATCGCCTGCGTCCAGCCGCCGGCCTTTCCGGCAATGGCAAACACCGCCGCAACTGTGGCCAACGTGAAAATGCCGAACATAACGGTATCGGTGATCAAAACGCCCTTAGAGCCGGACGTGATCGTGAGCAGGGTAAACGTGATCAGCGCCAGGAAAATGCAAAGATTATAGTCCACCCCCGTGACCGTGCTCATCAGCGTTCCGATGCCCTGCATAATGGAGAGCATATACACGATCAGTGTAACCATAGCCGTCGCCATCGAAAGGATGCGCATGGCGCGCGAATCAAAACGCTTTCCGAAGAATTCCGGTATCGTCACAGCCTCGCTGCGGCGCAGGTAGCGGCCAAAGAAAACTGTTCCGTAAACATAGCCCACGATCTGGAAGATCGCAACCGTGAGCATAGGCGCAAAAAAGCCGGAATACGCCTCGCCGGCATCGCCCATAAACATACCTGTGGAGCAATACGATGCCACCAGTGAACCAATGATCAGAATCGTGGGGGCCTGACGCCCGGCCACATAGAAGTCGTTTGCATTTTTTACGCCCTTGCTGATAACAAAGCCCAAGATTACATAGATGATCATCGAAATGACCATCCCGATAAAATAAATGTTCACTGGTTCTCTCCGTCCTCTGTATTATCCTGCTGATACTGTGCAAAATCCCGCGCGATTTTGCCGTAACAGATCACGCCGGCGAGCGCTACCCACAGCACCACAAGAACGACCTGAATGACCTGCATTTCAGTTCTCCACCCTTCCGCAAAGTTCCTGCGCACGCAGTCTCCGTACCGTTTCAAAATCATTGTAATGGATGACCATATTCTCGCCGTTTTCATCCAGCACCTGAATCGTGTGGTTGATAAGATCGATCTTGCGGCACATATCTTCCGCGTCCGCCGAGGCGAAGCTGCATATCACGGCGTATTTATGAGCCTCGACCGCTTTGCCAACCGGCGCGACACAGTGGATTGTGACCTTCATTTTTTCCTTCAGTGTATCGATCCCGTTGATTTGGCTCACCATTCCGGCATGGCTTGTCCATAAGATATACCCACAGGCGCAGCCGTCATACGGCCCGTGGATGGCTTTGGGCAGCCCTTCGACCGGATTGCTGCCGTTAACGGCGTAGTCCACCATCCATTTCACGCTGTCGAAGCCCATGAGATCCTTCATGCCCATCCACAGCATCTCACCAGACAGTCGCTGGCCGATCTCCAGCGTATAGAAGCGGCCATCCGCATCGGTCATCAGTTCCAGCCACGCGATCCCATCGCGACCCCCAATAGCCTTGAGCATTGCTTCAACACGGGGTCCCACATCTTTCAAATAGGGGTAGAGGTGCTCTCCGGCGATCGTGCTGCTCACAGCATAGCAGTTCGCCGGGGTGCCGGGCTGGGCCAGCATGGAGTTAAAGTACAGCAGGCGCGCCTGCCCATTGGCAATCGCATAATAGGCACCGAATTCGTGCCCTTCCAGCATCTGCTCCACAACGATTCGTCCATTCTCCGCCAGCTCATAGGCCTGCTCCATGGCTACAAGAAGCTCCTCGCGATCATGGCAGAAGCTCACGCCAATGTTGCCGCTTCGGTCGCTTGGTTTCACGACCACCGGGTATTCTACTGCCGCCAGTTCCGCCTCCGTAGGCGTGCGGGAAAGGAAGTAATCCTTGGCCACCGGCACTCCGTATTCACGGCAGCGTGCCTTGAAATCCACTTTGTTTCGGCTGTAATGCCACACTTCCTTGTTGCAGTAATGCGGCAGGTCCAGCCGCTCCGCCAATTCGATCACATTACTCGTGTTAAAATCACTTACACCGCACACCACGGCGTTCACGCCCGCCTCAAGGCTTTTCGCCTCCAAGGCATCGATATCGCCCGTGCTGATCAACCAGCACTCATCTGCGTAAGGTTTTGCGCTGGATCGGCATTCATCGTAATAATCCGCCACGATCGTATAAAGGCCCTGCGTTTTGGCATACTGAACAATTTGGACACCACCGCTGTCCGAGCCAAGTACCAGCAGTTTTTTCATGTTTTCTCCTTCCTCTCCCTATGGGAATATACACATCGCTCTCACTTGCGGCTTATCCGTCGCTTATAAAACGCCGCTGCAGGACTTTCCAGCAAGGATCCTTTTAGTTGTGCCGAGCGCAATGCCGGGAGAGAATTGATCTCTAACATCTTAACCTCATCTCGTTCTGTAACAACAAGGTCGAACCCCATATAATCAAGTTGCGGAAACATATCAGAAAAGTCTTTTACAGCTTCCTGAACTCTTGTCCAGTGAGGGATCTTCCCTTGCAGAACAATGCCTGTATCGGGATGCCTGGTAATTTCAATATTGCGAAGGGTGTCAAAGTTGAACAGATTTCCTTGCGCGAATTCTCCCTTCTCATTGACAAAACTCAACACACCGCCAGCACCGTAGTTTTCGACTGGCGCAGATTTTACCGTCCCAAAGCGAATGAAGGTTGACGCACATACCAATTCGCCATCAATTTTAGCCGCAATATATCGGATGCAGTTGACCGTGTCCGGGCAAAACTGCGCAAAATACGGGTGCGGCCGGAGGTACTCCATAACGAGATATTCCCGCAGACCGGAAAGAGTTTTCAGCAGTTCACTCTCATCGATCTGAACCCCATTGAGACGATATGTCCCATCTATGTATTCTGCCTTGTAGAACCCTTCACCCAGACTGCCGGCCATCTGTTTTACCGCAAGACATTTTTCTTCCCGCAGCAGCGCAGCGATGGCCTCCACCGTGCCATTGCTTCCCTCCGGCGCATCCGGCAGGACATCGACCTGTCCGTCACGGCGGATGGAGAAGAAATAGCGCGGCATGATATCCGCCTTGGTGCCATAGGTGAGATATTTGAGCGTGAGCTTATCATCGATCCATTTGGAATACATGCCATTGATGGGATGCATAGCGCAGTATTCAGCCGAGGAAAGGTAGCGCTTATAATTTTCCTCGGTCAGCCCGCATACATTCCAGTCTAGCACCGTAAAGCCCCGGCGGTGTATCTTCCATATCTGTGCCGGAGGAACGATCCGACTGCGCCAGTCACCCAAAAACGATTCCGCCAGCAACCAATCGCCGCCGCTTACACCATAGCGCTTGCGAAGACCGCGCATATACAGTCTGTAGCCCAGAGCCTTCAGCTTTCGGATCATACCGTTTCCTCCAGTTCAACATTTATCCACTTCTCTGCATGGTCGGCCATATCCAGCATCTGCTCCATGCTGTCAAAGCGCATGAGCAAAATGCCAAGAGTGGTATTCGCCCCGGTAAAGGCCTTCACCGGATCGCCCGGTTTAGCCAGAATATGGTTTTCCAGAATAAGCTTTTCCGCCCACGGCTCGATGCAAATACGCTTGAGCACGCCATCTTTGTAGCTGTGAACGGCATAATAGGCGTAAAAGCCGCGGCCCTGAATGTCCGTCGGCAGGTCGATGGGCTCGCCAAGCGCCGCCTTCACAGAACATTCCACCAGATCCACGCCCGTTGCATAGCGAATGAGCTGCGGAATGTAGTTGCCGCCGTCACGCGGCGCGACCTCCATCAGATATACGTTTTCATCGCTGTCGATGCGCATATCGAAATTGTAGGTGCAGGTCTTCATCCCCAGCAGCGTGAGCAGCCGCTGGATCTCCGCATGGACCTTATCGTGTACCTCCGTTGGCATATTATACGGAAAGCTCGCCGAGATCGGAACAAATGGATTGACGCACAGAGGGTCGAAATGATCGTTTGCAAAATGGCGGAAAACAAGTTTTCCATCGATCGAAAGGCCATCGCCCGCAATCTGATAGCCGTATTTCTCCACCCACTGCTCTACGATGATGCGGCCGCAATGAGAAAACGACTGCGCATAAACAAGCTTTTCCCGCAGCTCCGCCGCCGAATCCACACGTCCCACGCCCTTGCTTCCCGAAGAATCCACGGGCTTCACGATCACCGGATAGTCAAACCTCTCCGCGTCCGCCATGGCAGCTTCCACGCTGTCATATCCGGCCGCCTTGGGCGTATGGAAGCCATTGGCCGCGAGAAACGCGCGGAATTTATCCTTGTTGCACAGCGTTTCCACCGCTTCATAGGGGTTTCCGGGCAAACCAAGTCTTTCCGCCACATAGGCCGCCGTAGGTGCAGCCGGATCGGAGGCATAGGCCAAAACACCGTCCACCTGTTCCCGCTCGGCCACAGCCAGCACCGCCTGCTTGTCTGTCGTACTCACAAGATAGAACTTGTCCGCCGCATACTGGCCCGGATTGTCCGGCAGATAATCACATAAAACGGTATACAGGCCCAGGCGTTTGGCCGTTTCGATCGCCACAACCTGCTGCGCAGAGCCGCCCAAAAGCAGAAGCTTCTTCATTTTTCTTCCTCTTTTCCCCGATGGAGATAGCCTTTCAGCACACCCAAAATAAACTCATAGGTTTCAAACTTCGCAAGCTTTGAGCCAAGCCAATACACCGCAACGCCCACGGTCACCTGCACGATCAGCGTAAGCAGATCGCTCAGTCCGAGCTGCGACACCGCCAGCACGCACGCGCCCATGGCCGCCGACAACAACAGACTGGGTACGATGTCCTTCAGCTGCTGCCCGTAGCCATAGCCAAGCAGTTTTTTATTCGGCCAGCTGTTGACGATTTGTCCAGCCAAGTTGCCAAGCAGCGTACTGTAAGCCATGGCAAGAGGACCAAACCACATAGAACCCAGCAGCAGTGTAAGGCCCATGACCTTTTTAACGATCTCAAGACGCAAAAACAAATCGCTGCGTCCAAGGGCCTTGATCGCATTCAGGTTCGATGTATGGATAGGATGAAAGATGTAGCCAACGCAGAATATCTGCATAAAAGGCACGCAGGGCAGCCACTTTTCCGTAAGCAGCAGCGCAACCAGCGGCCTTGCCACGCAGGCCAGTCCCACCATCATCGGCGCCATAATATACACACTCGTGCGCATGGCCCGGCGTGTCATGATGCGCACACGCTCCACATCCTCCTGCGCAGAGGACATTGTGGGCAGCAGCACGCTGTCGATAGAGGTGTTTATATTGGTCGCCACGATTGCAGGAAAGTTGTCGCCCTTGTTGTAAAAAGCGAGGTCGCCGGTGGTGTAAAGTTTGCCGATGATCAGCTGGCGAAGCTGGCCGTAAGCCGTGTCCAAAAGGCTGGAAGCCAGAAGCTTCCATCCATAGGAGAACAGCCCCTTCAGACGCTGCCACGAAAACATCGCACGCGGCCGCCAACGCACTGTTAGCCATAAAATCGCTGTATCGACCGTTTGGTTGAACAGATTCTGCGCGATCAGTGCCCACACCCCATAGCCGCGGTAGGCCATCCAAACGCCCAGCACCGCCGCACCGATCGTGCCGCCAAGCGTGGCGAAGAAAAAACGCTTGAACAGCATATTGCGCGATACGTACGCTTGCTGAATATTCTTTACGCCCGAGATAACGAGCGTAAGGCTCATCACTCGCACCATCGGCACAAGTTCCGGCATCTCATAAAACCGCGCGATCGGCTCCGCCGCCAAGAACATTACGCCATACAAGCACAAACAGCTTGCCATATTGAAAAAGAACACAGAGGAAAAATCCAGATCGTCCGCGTTCTTTTTCTGGATCAGGGCCGTTCCAAGTCCACTGTCCACAAACACCTGCAAAATGGTCGTGAACACCGTGATCAGCGCCACCGTGCCATATACTGCCGGGTCAAGCAGACGTGCGATCACCAGGGAAACGATGAACGTGACACCCTGGGCCCCGAAGCGTTCAGCAAAGCGCCAGATCATGTTGGAAAAAACGCTTCTTTTGGTATCCATATCCGATCTTATAAACCTTTCCGGCGAACGCGCTTTTCAAACCAATTTTTATAAAGTCGGGGCGCGAGGCACTTGATACGCGTTTTCACACGGTAGGACAGACTTTTGGTTCGAAAAATACGGTCTAAGGGTGGTTTTGTCAGTTCGCGCACTTCCCCTCTTGCCTCATGCAGACAATAACGACTTGGGATTCCCGCCAAATCAACCAGCTCTTTCCGTTCCTGCGAATCAACATGATTTTTTATCAGGCTCTGTACTTTTAAATAATTCTCAGAATGGCGTATACCGGCCTCCAACGATGTAAAAGAAGACATAAAAGAGTTTGGTCCGCTATAAAGCCGATAAACCGACATCACACGGTTGATAAAGCGGATCTTACCTGCCAAACATAGCATAATAGAGCGCGGATAATCGCCATAGCCCTCCGCCGCCAGAAAATAATCCGGCTTATCAAAGGCATATTGGCGCCGATACATGAGTGAGCTTGTTTGGTATTCGTTATTGTCCCCCACGATCAGCTGCTCAAAGCCGATGTCCCGATCACCGCTCTGCGCATAGCGGATCTTCTCCTCTCCGGTTTGGCAGTTGCGGAAGATCGTGTTGTGAACACAGGCGGAATAATCCGGATGCGCATCCAGAAACTCTACCTGAAGCTGCAGCTTCTGCGGGTCGATCCAGTAATCGTCCCCTTCACAGAGGGCCACATATTCCCCGCGCATGGCGGGATAAAAATAGCTATCGTAAATACTGATGTCCTGCTGGTACTGGTTCTCCTCAAACAGAAACGGACGGATGATATCGGGATAGCGCGCAGCGTAATCACGAATGATGTCCGCCGTTTTATCCGTAGAGGCGTCATCGCTGACAAGCACTTCAAACGGAAAGTCCGTTTTCTGGGTCACAAAGCTCTCCAGCGCATCCGCTATGTATTTCTCATGGTTATACGCGGTGCACAGAATGGACACCTTACACCTTATTTCTTCCATTTATTTCTCCCTGACGAAAAAGCCCCATTATCGCATGGTTTTCTGTTTATTATACCCTGTATCCATGCCTTTTTCAACCCTTATGCCACCGCAGCAAAAAGGAAACCGACAGCACACGGCAAAGCTTTTCCTATGCCGTGTGCTGTCGGAATGCAGAAAGACAATATTTATCCAAGCCGCGCGATGCCGTCGGCGAGACGGCGCAGCGTCTCCTCCTTGCCGAGGATGCGGCACAGCTCCACCGCGCCGCCGGGCGTGACGGCCGTGCCGGTGGCCGCGATGCGCACGGGCCACATAAGCTTGGCGTTTTTCACTTCCAGCTTCTCTGCCAGCGAAACGAGGCAGTCGTGGATATGCTCATCGTCCCACGCCTCGATAGCTTCCAGCGCAGGCAGTGCCGCCTTGAGCATCTCCAGCGAACTTTCGCGGTCGGATTTGGATTTCTTATGCACGAACAGCTCCGTGTCATACTCCGGCAGGCTGTCGAAGAAGCCGAGCTTGGCGGGAATATCCGTGAGCGTTTCGGTGCGCTGCTGCAAAAGCGCCGCGATGGCCGCGGGGTCGATGGCGGGGTTTTTCACCGCCTGGCGGATGTAGGGCTCGGCCACACGGGCAAAGTCCTCGGCGCTCATGGCGCGGATGTATTCGGAGTTGAAGTGCGTGAGCTTTTCGATATCGAAGATGGCGGGCGACTTGGAGATGCCACTCATCTCGAACACCTCGGCCAGCTCGCGGATGGAGAAGATCTCCCGCTCGCCGCGCGGCGACCAGCCCAGAAGCGCGACATAGTTGACCACGGCTTCCGTCAGATAGCCCTTTTCGATCAGGTCTTCATACGAGGGGTCGCCATGGCGCTTGGACATCTTGTTGTGCGCATCGCGCATGACCGGCGAGCAGTGGACATATTTCGGGATGGGCCAGCCAAAGCCCTCATAAAGCAGATTATACTTCGGCGCACTGGACAGATATTCCGAACCGCGCACGACATGGGTAATGCCCATGAGATGGTCGTCGATGACGTTTGCGAAGTTATAGGTGGGCAGACCGTCGCGCTTGATGAGCACCTGATCGTCCATATCCTTGTTCGGCGCGGTGATATCGCCGAAGATCTCATCGTGGAAGGTGGTAGAGCCCTCATGCGGGATCTTCTGGCGGATGACGTAAGGCATACCGGCATCCAAGCGGCGCTGTACCTCCGCCGGGTCAAGATCGCGGCAGGGATCGTCCGCACGGTCGAAGTTGCCGCTGTCCTCCTCGGACTCGGTCTTTTCGCAGAAGCAGTAATACGCGTGGCCGCGCTGGACCAGAAGCTCGGCATACGGCAGATACAGGTCGCGGCGCTCCGTTTGCACATAGGGCGCCACCGGGCCGCCCTTATCCGGGCCCTCGTCCCAGTCAAGGCCGCAGTCCACCAGCGTTTTATAGATCACATCCACCGCGCCCTCGACCAGGCGGTTCTGGTCAGTATCCTCAATGCGCAGGATGAACTTGCCGCCGGCATGGCGCGCGATGCACCAGGTATAAAGCGCCGTGCGCAGGTTGCCAACGTGCATATAACCCGTGGGGCTGGGCGCAAAGCGCGTGCGCACCTCACCGGTCGGGATGTGTTTTTCCAATTCCTCAAAAAAAGCAGTATCTTTCATGGTTATCCTCCCTCTTTGTGGCACACTTTATAGTATTTTATTCCCGCCCACTTGTCAAGGGATTTGTATTTGTGCTAGAATATGTTCTCAGTGGAAATTACATTTGGAAAAGAGTCGATGACACGATGGAAGAAAAGAAAAAAGTAATGCTCTCGGGCATCAAACCCACCGGCGATCTCACGCTTGGCAGCTATCTGGGCGCGATCAAAAACTGGGCGGAACGCGCCGAACAGTTCGACTGCTACTACTTCATGGCCGATCTGCACGCGCTCACCACGCGCAACAAGCCCGCCGATCTGCGCCGCCGCACCTTGGAACAGCTGGCCCAGTATGTGGCCTGCGGCCTCGACCCGGAGAAAAACACGCTGTTCATCCAGTCGCATGTGCACGAGCACGCGGAGCTTGGCTGGGTTCTCAACTGCTACGCCATGTTCGGCGAGCTTTCGCGCATGACGCAGTTTAAGGACAAAAGCGCCAAAAATGCCGACAACATCAACGGCGGCCTGTTCACCTACCCTGCCCTGATGGCGGCGGATATTCTGCTGTATCAGCCCGATTTCGTGCCCGTGGGCGAAGATCAGAAGCAGCACGTGGAGCTCACGCGCGACATCGCCCACCGCTTCAACAACCTCTATGGCGACACCTTCACCATCCCCGAACCCTTCGTGCCGAAGGTCGGCGCGCGCGTAATGGATCTGCTTGACCCGACGAGCAAAATGTCCAAGTCCGACGAGATCGGCAACGGCCGCGTGCTCATCATGGACAAGCCCGAGGATATCATGCGCCGCTTCAAGCGCGCCGTGACCGACAGCGACACGGATGCCCACTGCGTACGCTACGCGCCGGACGAAAAGCCCGGTGTGGCCAACCTCATGCAGATCTACTCCGCCGTGACGGGCCGCAGCTTCGCGGAGATCGAGGCGGAATTCGCCGGCCATGGCTATGGCGACTTCAAATCCGCCGTGGGCGAGGCCGTGGTGGAGACGCTGCGTCCCATCCGCGAGGAGGCCACGCGCATCATGGCCGACAAGGCGTATCTTGAAACGCTCTGCCGCACCGGCGCGGAGAAGGCCACGTACATTGCGCGCAAAACACTGCGCAAGGTGTATAAAAAAGTGGGGCTCGTTGCCCGCTGAGCCTTTAGCCCAGAAGCATCGCGCCCATCAGGATCAAAAGCTCCCGATCGCCGCTTTCGCGGTACATCAGGTATAGAATCAAAAGCATCAGAAGGTCATCGCTCTCAAGGTCGATGGCCTTCATTTTTTGCATCAGTGCCGCGAGCGGCGACGGCTTTTTGGCCGGTGCGCTGAAAAACGGACGCGGCGGCGGCTTCGGCGCGGCGTTCGGCGTCTCCGGCATCGCAGGCGGCTGATACGCGCCGCTATAGGCCATCGAGCTCACCGCCGTATTGCTCCAGCATCGTTCCCGCGATGCCGATCAGCTGCGTCAGGCGCAGGGCCCGTTCGATCTTTGAGCGCCGCTGCGGACGCATATACGGCTGCATGGCGCGCAAAAGCGTCTCCGATTCGCTCCGCCGCCCATCGCCTCCTTTTTGCCCCAAAAGCCCCATCAGCGCGCCCAGGCCGCCCGATGGCGTCGGGGTTTTCTCCGTGTTTTCTCCTTCCGACTCCGGCGCGGCGCCCATCAGACTTTGTGCCATGGCCTTGATTTTCTCCATCTGCTGCGGGTCGGATAGAATCGACCCTAAGCGCGCTTCCAGCTCCTCGTTCATCGGCCATCCACCGCCTTTTTGACCTCCGCGGCCAGCGCACAGCCCTCGGGCGTGGACAGGATCTTATGCAGCGCCGCCTGAAGCGTATCACCGTCGCCGGTCTGCATGGCCTGGCGCAGCGCCGTTTCATCCAACATTCCCGCCACGCGGCGGCCATTCTCGCTTTCGGAGAGCTTTTTCAGCGCCTGCGCATTCTCCGCGGAAAGCAGACTCTCGCCATATTTGTCCAACTGCATCAAAACACCCCCTCCGTATCATCCCATTGTATGCGGGATGAGCGAAGGGGGTGCATCTTATTTAGCCTTTGAGATAGGCATCAAGTTTCATGAACATCGTAGCCACTTCCGCGCGCGTGGCGTATTCGGTGGGCTTGAAACTGCCGTCCGGATAGCCGGTGATCACGCCGATATTGGCCAGCGCGTGTACCGCCGTGGTGGCATAACTTTTGATCTTGCCCTCATCGGCGAAGGTCTTCGACCCGGCGGAGACCGATTTGCCCAGATACTCCGTGAGATATCGATACAGCATCACACACAGATCCTGCCGCGTAACGGGCAGTTCCGAACCGAAGGAGGTCGTGCTCATGCCGTTGATGATGCCGCTGTAATGCGCCCACTGGACATAGCCGTTATAATACCAGCCCGCGATGTCCTTGAACTGGCCGTCGTAGATATTGAGCAGGTTCTTGCCGTTGTAGGTGGCCTTGATGTAGCCGGTCGTGCCGCTGTAGTTCACCTTATACCAAACCGCACCGGAGGAATCCTTGGTGTAGCCAAGCACGGTGACGAAGGAATCCGTGTCCGTGATGAGCGTGGCCATCGAGGCACTGGTGGAAGCGCTCTTGCGAACGATCACGCTGTAGCCGTTGGTATAGGCCACGGTGCCGCTCGTCATATTTTCCAGCTTGCCGCTCTGGCCGGCATAGCGGCCGAGGATGGTGGCAAACTGGCCGCGCGTCATGTTCATGGTCGGACCAAAGCTGGTGGCTGTGATGCCCTTGAGCAGATTGTTCGTGTAGGCATAGGCGATCGCCTCGGCGCTCCACGACGTGGTCTTCACATCCGTAAACGGCAGATCGACCACGAATTTCACCTCGATGGTATGCGCGCCCTTCACGTTGGAAAGCGTATAATTCTTCACCGCGCCGACGCTCTGCCCATCGACCAGCACATCGCCGATCTTGTAGTTTTTATCCGCCGTGAAGGTAAACGTCCGGCTGCCGCCATCGATCACCTTGGCTGTGCCAGCGGGATTGGTCTTGCCGCCGCCCTTGACCGTGACAGTAACGTCATGGAAGGCACCCACCTGCAGATCAAAGCGGGCCTCATCGCTGCGCAGGCGGTCCGCCGCCACGGCGATCACGCGCAGGGTCATGGCCTCATCGATCTTGAGACCGTTCTCACCGAGCTTCGGACTGGAAAGCGTGGGCGCGGAGCCGTCGGTGGTATAGTAAAACGACGCGCCCTCGCTGGAGGAAAACGTCACCGTCGTGCCGGCGGCCACGGTATTGCCGGATCGGGCGCCGTCCACGACCACAAGCTCCGGCGTATCGGCCTTTTGGGCCGCCACGGTGTAAATGAGTTCGAAGCTGCCGGTAGCGCTTGTGTTGCTATGGTCCGCGATGGCGCGGATGGTCGTCTCCCGACTGACCGCGATGGGCTCACTGTACACCGGCGAGGACAGCGTGGGCGCCGAGCCGTCGGTCGTGTAATGCACAGCCGCATCGTCGATGTGGCTCAGTTCGACCAGGATGGCGGTGCCATCGGAGTTGGTGCTCATCGAAAGCTGCGGCGCGCTCAGCCAGCCGTCCTCGCGCAGGGAAATGGCGGTTTCGGCCTTATAGCTGACGTTGCGGCTGGAATTGCGGCGGTAGATGACATAGCCGTTGTTGAGATAATAGGTGTTCACATAGCTGAGCTTGGAAACGTAATAGATCTCATCGTTTGCCTTGCCGGGAATGGGCTCGCCGTAGTTAGTCACTTTCATGCGCAGCGGCGTCTGCTCCGTGATCTCGATGGAGATGATGTTGCCGTTATAGTCATAGCCGATGTCCGTGACCAAAACCACGTGGGAGGTGGTCTTGTTCAGGCAGTCACCCAGTTGGATCTGGTTGAGATTGGTGCCGATGTATTTGCTGTAGCTTACCAGCGAGCTGCACGTGCAGCGATACGGCAGATCCCATGCCGAGGCCACGAACGCCGCGCAGTCGCTGCCGTAATAGGGCGCGGTCTGGCCATAGGTGGAGTAGCCGGAATAGAACTTGCTGCCGGAGTTGTTCACGGCGTTGACAAACTGCGACACGCTCAGATCCCAGCCCACATAGCCCGATTCCTTGTGGCTGGTGGTAACCACGGCCTGCGAATAGGGGATGCCCTGATAGGTCTCGCCGGCTTTGAAATAGTTGGTGGTAACGCCGTTCTTGCTCGTCACGGTACGGTCCGGGCGATAGGTGGTCGCGCCCCAGGCATAGCGGTCAGCGATCGGGGTCCACAAAACCTCCGCCTGCTGGCGGGCCCGAAGAGTGATGTTATAGACATTCGTGTTGCCGCTGGAAAGCGCCTGCTGCTGCGCCGTGATGTAAACATCCGACTTGCTCGCGCCATCGAGCGCCAGCGTCATCACGCCGCTGCTCTGCTCGCCCAGCGCGGAAAGTTCAGCATATTCCGCGGAGTCAAAATACGCCGTTTCCGCCGCCATGGCTTCCGCCTCGGTCAGCTGCGGCACGATAAGCTCGTCCTGATGCAGCGAATAATCCGAAAGCGTGCGCGTGCCGGAAAACAGCGCGTCGAGCGCGATCTGATACGTCCCGTCGCGGTTTACGACCAGATATCCCGCATCGGTATAGCAGCTTTCCACGCCCTCAAAGGCCGCGCTGCCGTTCACCCACACCGTGCGGTCAAAAACGCCACCCGTGAGATAGATATTGCCATGCTCCGTGGGGATAAGGCCGGTCACAGCCGCCGGTGTTTCCAACTGCGTGAGAACTTCGCTCGTGCGGTCATAGCAATACACGCCGCCATCCGCCAGATACAAAAGCGCCCGGCCGATGACGTAGAGCTGGTCGATGTTCGCGCACTCATACACGGTCTCCGCCGTGCCGTCCGCCAGCGAAATGCGGCGCACAGCGTTCGACGTGGTGTAATACAGCGCGCCGTCATACAGGTTCAGATTCGCGCCATTGTCCGACGAAAGCTGCCGCGCCGAGCCGCCCACATCGCACCAGATGCCGTCCTCCACATAATAAAAAGCATCGCCATCCGAAAGCTGCGTGCCGCCCGCGAGAATGTCGACATCCGCGCTGCCGGGCGTTTGCCACACGAAACCGGCGCCCTCAAGCGCCGGCTCATCCGGCTCCGCGACATCCTCCTCCGTTTCCTCGATGGGTTCCGCGGTAGGCGTCGGGGTCGGCTCCGTTTCTTCTGCCGGGTCTTCGGCCGGGTCATCCACATCCGGTTGCACGCCATCGATCACCACAGGTGCGGCGAATCCCGCCCCCTCCTGCTCAGCCAGCGCGGCATCGATCAGCTCGTCCTCGTTGTCAAGCTCCTCGGCATACGCCGGCATAACAGTGCCAAACACCGTCAGCAATGCAAGCAGTAAAACAAGGCTCTTTCGGATGCTTTTCATGATCTTCTCCTATCTCCGAGGGGTATAGCACCCCCAGTGGTTACATTTAAGCAACAGAAGTTTACCACAATTCCGACAAGTTTTCAACACTTTTGTTTCCGATATGTAACCATTGTATTATATTGGATACAAAAGCCGCCCCGACCGCGCATAAAAACAGCGTTCCGCCATAAGACAGGGTGCCTTTTTTCACCGCTTTTCACCATTCGCCGTCTTGAGCCACCGCGGTCTCATCGGTCTTTTCGTCCTCCGCCGCCAACAGGATCTCCTCGGCCTGCATCTGCGCGTCCGTCAGGATGCGAACCGCCTTTTCCGTGGCACGAAAGAGCGTTAAATACATCTCCTTATAATCCGGCATAACCCGCCCTCCCTGTCGTTTGATACTTCATATTAACCTAAAACAGATTAAAAATCAATAATCTGTTTCAGGTTATGCAATACTGTCACCGAGGTGACGATCATGTACGAACGACTGCGGGATCTGCGCGAGGACGCCGACATGAACCAAACACAGGTGGCTCGCTATCTCGGCATGAGCCAAACGGGCTATTCCAAATACGAAACCGGCGAAAACGACATTCCCACACAGGTGCTCATCAAGCTGGCGCTATTGTATAACGTGAGCATCGATTATATATTGGGGCTGAGCCA
The DNA here is from genome assembly GCA_964386575.1 of uncultured Oscillospiraceae bacterium. GTDB lineage: Bacteria > Bacillota > Clostridia > Oscillospirales > Oscillospiraceae > CAJOIG01. The sequence goes on from CAYLSA010000011.1 coordinate 29,202, forward strand.
GTCGCGCGAGCGGCGGAAATGACAAACGGAGGAACACAAGGTTCCTCCGTTCTTTTTTCTTATTCCCAGCCTTTCCACACATCGGGGCAATAGCCCACGGTGGCCTGTTTTCCGTTTCGCACGATGGGCGTGCGCAGAAGTTCGGGGTAATCCAGCAGCTTTTCGAGCTTATCCGCATCGCGCGCCAGATAGGTCACCTCCGGCGCATCCGACAGCGCAGCCAGCCCCACGGCGTTTTTCACGCTTTCCAGCTCCCGCTTGCCCATGCCGTAACGCGGCAAGTCAATGGATTGGAATTTGATGCGGCGCTCTTTGAAATAGCGCTCGGCCTTTTTGGTATCAAAGCATTTCGAGCGGCCATAGATCTGTATATTCATGCGAAAAGCCTTTCAAAGTTGTTGTAGAAAATATCCTGCACGAGCGTTTCCGGCCAATTGCGGCGCAGCATGGCGTCATATAGCGCCTCCATCGCCCGCAGATCGTCGAGCCCCGCCGCCGTTTCGCAGCCGTCAAAATCGGAGCCAAGGCCAAGATTTTTCTCGCCGCCGAGGGACAGAAAATGCTCGGCATGAGCCACGACCGCTTCGACATCACGCCCGCCGCCAACGAAATCCGCGCAGAAGTTCAGCCCCACGCAGCCGCCGGTTTTCGCGATGGCAAGGAACATTTTATCCGTGAGATTTCGCGCCCAAGGGCACAGGCGGCGGCTGTTGGAGTGGCTTGCGATCACAGGGCGTTCGGCCATTTCGATCAGATCCCAAAACGCCGTGTCGGACAGGTGGCTCACATCGGCATAGATGCCGAGCCGCTCCATTTGGCGCACAAAGCGCCGCCCCTTTTCCGTCAAGCCCGTGGCGCCGTCCATGGCCGCGCCGGCGAGGGCATTATCGTAGTTCCAGCAAAGATTGATCGCCCGCACACCGTCGGCATAGGCCTGGGACAGGAAGCTTTCGTCGCAGTCGATGCCCTCCGCGCCCTCGATGGAGAACACGCAGCGGTGGGGCGCATCCGAAAGCTCGCGCTTGGCGATGGCCATCATGGCGTCATAGCCTGCGCGGCCGGATTTATCCGTAAACAACGCGTACACCTGCGTATACGCTTCAAATCCCGCCGCCTTGGAAACGGACGCAGCCAGCGCCGCATCCGTCACGGCGAGGCTCTCCTGCCAGGCGCGGTAGAGCGTGTCGCAATGGGCGTCAAAAACCCGCATTTTATCAGACCTCGATGATGACCGGCAGGATCATGGGACTGTTGTGCGTGGCCTTGTAAAGATAGCCGGAGAGATTGGTTTTCACCTTGCCCTTGATGCCAGCCCAATCCGTGATGTGCTGACGCTCGCACGACTCGATGGATTCGCGCACCACGCGGCGCACCTCCTCCATGAGCGTGGAATTTTCCTTCATATACACAAAGCCGCGCGAGATGATCTCGGGCTCCGTAACGATGCTGCCGTCCTCATCGTCCACGGTGAGGATGACGACCAGCATACCGTCCGTGGCAAGATGCTGGCGGTCGCGCAAAACCACGCTGCCCACGCCCTCGGTATCCGTGCCATCGACGAGCACACGTCCGGCTGTGACCTTGCCGTTTTTCTTGGCGGTTTTCTCCGTCAGTTCGATCACATCGCCGCACTGGGCCACGATGCAGTTTTTCGCAGGGATGCCCATCTCCTTGCCAAGCTCCGCATGGCGGCAGAGCATACGATGCTCGCCGTGGACGGGGATGAAGAATTTGGGCTTTGTGAGCGCCATCATGGTTTTCTGTTCCTGCTGGCAGGCGTGGCCGGAAACGTGAACGTCCGCCGAGCGGTCGTAAATGACCTCCGCGCCCTTCCAGAACAGCTCGTCGATGACCTTGGTGACGGTGCGCTCGTTGCCGGGGATGGCCGAGGCCGAGATGATCACGCGGTCGCCCGCCGTGATCTTCACCTGGCGGTGCTCGGAAAAGGCCATGCGGTACAGCGCGGACATATTCTCGCCCTGCGAGCCGGTCGTGATGATAACCACCTTATGCGGCGGCAGACCGTTGAGCTTGTTCATCTCCACCAGCGTGTCCTTCGGCACGCGCAGATAGCCGTCCTCCATGGCGAGCTTGACCACATTTTCCATGCTGCGGCCCGTGATGCCGACCTTGCGCTTGTAGCGCGCGGCGCAGTCGATGACCTGCTGGATGCGGTGGACATTCGAGGCAAAGGTGGTAACGATGATGCGCTTGTCGCAGTCCTTAAACAGCGCGTCAAAGCGCTCGCCCACATGATGCTCGGAATCGGAATAGCCCGGACGCTCGACATTCGTGGAGTCGGACAGCAGCGCCAAGACCCCCTCGCGCCCAAGCTCGGCAAAGCGGGCAAAATCGAACACCTCGCCCTCGATGGGGTTGAGATCGATCTTGAAGTCGCCGGTGTGGACAACGGTGCCGACGGGCGTATGGATGGCCACGGCCACGGAATCGGCGATGGAGTGGTTCACGTGCACCAGCTCGCAGTCGAAGCAGCCGCACTTGACATGATCGCCCGCCGAGAGCGTGACCACCTTGACCTTATCGGCCAGACCGTGTTCCTTGAGCTTCAGGCCCACCAGCCCCGCCGTCAGGCGCGTGGCATAGATGGGGCAATTGATCTGCTGCATCACATACGGCACCGCGCCGATGTGGTCCTCGTGGCCATGGGTGAGTATCATGCCGCGCACGCGGGATTTGTTTTCCACGAGATACGTCACATCCGGTATCACCACATCGATGCCGTACATATCCTCATCGGGAAAACCCATGCCGCAATCGACGACAAGGATATCCCTGCCGTACTCGTACACATACAGGTTCTTGCCGATCTCGTCGAGACCGCCAAGAGCCATGATCTTCAGTTTTTTTGCCATATGAAAAAATTCTTCTCCTGTTCTTTTGTTATGTATGCAAAGGCCGCAGCCTTTTTATTCATCCCCATTCCGGCGGGGATACAAGCCAAAATTCACAATGCCGCGCTCACATATCGCGGCGGCCCTCCAGCGCACGCAGCAGCGTGGCATCGTCGGCAAACTCAAGATTCGAGCCCACCGGCACGCCATAGGCCAGCCGCGTCACCTTCACCTCGAAGGGCTTGAGCAGGCGGGCGATATACATGGCCGTGGCATCGCCCTCGGTGTCGGGGTTGGTGGCCATGATGACCTCCTCCACCCCACCGGCGGACACGCGCTCCACCAGCTCGCGGATGCACAGATCGTCCGGCCCGATGCGGCTCATGGGCGAGAGCACACCGTGCAGAACGTGATAGGAACCATTATACTCGCGGCCGCGCTCGATACTTGCCACATCGCGCGGTTCGGCCACCACGCATATGGTCGAACGGTCGCGCCGTGCGTCGGAACAGACAGAGCAAAGCTCGCTGTCCGTGAGACTTTGGCACACCGGGCAGCGATGCACGTTCTGCCGCGCATCCACAATGGCCGCGGCAAAATCCTCCGCCGCGCCCTCCGGCAGCGAAAGGATATGGAAAGCCAGACGCTGGGCGCTTTTGCGGCCAACGCCGGGCAGCGAGGCAAATTTATCGATCAGTGTTTCAAACGATGCGGGAAAAAAGGCCATGACGCTCACTCCCCGCGCAGCGCCGCGATCTGCGCGGCATAGTTGCTTTTGCCGAACACGGCGCTTCCCGCCACGAGCACATTCGCGCCCGCCGCCAGCACGAGTGGGGCCGTGTCCGCCGCGATGCCGCCGTCCACCTGCAGGTCGCAGGCGGGATTCTCCCGCTCGATCATCGCCCGCAGCGTTTCGATCTTGGGCAGGGTGTCCGCCATGAAGCTTTGGCCGCCGAAGCCGGGCTCCACCGTCATTTCCAGCACAAGCTCCAAGTCCCCGATCCAGGGCGCCACCGCCTCCGCCGGCGTTTTCGGCCGGATGGCAAGGCCCGCGCGGCAGTCATGCGCGTGAACATCGGCAATGGCCGCGGAGATGTTCTCGGGCGTGTCCGCCTCCAGATGCATGGTGAAGAGGTCAGCCCCGGCCTTGCAGAACGCGTCCACATAGCGGCCCGGCTGGGTGATCATCAGATGCACATCCAAAAACGCGTTCGGAAACGCCTTGCGCAGCGACTTGACCACCGGCACGCCGATGGAGATATTGGGCACAAACACACCATCCATCACATCCACATGGATCCAATCCGCACCGCCGTCAAGCACTGCGGAGACTTCTTCTCCCAGTCGTGTAAAGTCAGCCGAAAGGATGGAGGGCGCGATCTTTATCATTTCTGTCACCTACCGCATAGAATAATTCAGCCCGGGCCGCGCGCGGCCGGCTTTCACATACAGGCGGCACGGTCAGCGGAGCTCCACTGCCGTGCTTGCCTTCGTATACTGATTATAACACCAACATGGATTTCTACGCAAGTACCGCTTGACGATTGGCCCTGCAAGTCATAAAATAGATAATGGTATATTGGGTTAAAAGGGGGTTTCCGCCCATGCACGAGATAAAGCGTCGGCGGGCGCTGCCGGTGTATATCGCCGCGGGTGTTTTCGCGCTGTACGCGCTCATCGCGCCGCTGTATACACTGTGGCATTTTCTGCTGGCCGCACTGGTCACGGCAGCGGCATGGCTCGCAGCAGACGCACTCATCAAGCCCGTGATCGAATACGAAGCCGATCCCGTTGAGCCGGAGCCGAGCTATGGCGAAGCCGCAGATGCCGTTTTGGCCCGCGCCAAGGCTTTCCGCCAAAAATGTGCCGCCTGTGCATCCTCCATGGGCCCCGATGGCGAAAAACTCCTCGCGCTGGCGGACATCTCCGACCGCATCGCCGAAAAGGTCAAAGACCAAAGCGCCGACCCCGGCCGCATCCGCCGCTTTCAGGACTATTATCTCGCCACCACGGAAAGGCTGGCCGACTCCTGCATCCATCTGGCCGGACAAGGCGTAGCCGGCGAAAACATCACCGCTGTGCGCGAGAAGATCAGCGCCATGCTCGACGCGGAAAAGGACGCCTTTGTCAAATTCCTTGACACGCTGTTCGGTGCGGAGGCGATGGACATCGAAAGCGAGATCGCCGTGATGCATATGCGGATGCAGGCCGAGGGCCTTTCCGACAGCGGCAACGGGCTGGACGAGCTTTTGAAAAAAGCCGGCGAAGCAAATAATTGAAAACATACGATCATAACCGTCACAGAAAGGAAGCATGACCATGGAAAACGAAGAAAAAGCGGTTGACTTCAACCTCACGCTCGATCCCGGCGGAGTCGCAGCCGCCGCGGCCGCCGCCGAAGCCGTGCCCACGCTGGTGCTTGGAAACGAAGCGCCCGCCGCCGAAACTGCGGAGGAGCCCGTGAAAGAAGATATCCCCGTTGAAAAGCTCGATCTGGATTCCCTGTCTCCCGCGGAGCAGGCCGCCGTGCGCGAGTTTTCCGCGAAGATCGATGTGACCGATTCCACGCAGGTGCTCAACTACGGCTCCAACGCCCAGAAGAACATCTCCGAATTTTCCGCCGAGGCGCTGTCCAAGGTTCGCACCAAGGATCTCGGCGAAGTGGGCGGCATGCTCACCAACCTCGTTTCTGAGCTGCAGGGTCTGAGCTATGAGGAAGCGCCCGCGAAGGGGCTGAAGGGACTTTTTAAGAAAACCAGCCGCTCCATCGCCGATCTGAAAAACCGCTACGACAAGGCCGAGGCGAACGTGGACAAGATCACCGCCGCGCTCGATGGCCACTGGGTCACACTCAACAAGGACATCGTGACCATGGACAAGATGTACGAGATGAACCAGCAGTATTTCAAGGAGCTGAGCATGTACATCGTGGCGGGCAAGCTGCGCTTGCAGGAGCTGCGGGAAACGGAGCTGCCGAAATATCTGCAAAAGGCGCAGGAGTCGAATCTGCCGGAGGATGTGCAGGCCGCGAACGACTATGCCAATCTGCTCGAGCGCTTTGAAAAGAAGCTGCACGATCTGGAGCTGACACGCATGATCTCCATCCAGATGGCCCCGCAGATCCGCATGATCCAGAACAACGACTCCCTCATGGCCGAGAAAATTCAAACCGCGCTTGTCAACACCATCCCGCTTTGGAAGCAGCAGATGGTGCTGGCGCTTTCGATGTATCACAGCCAGCAGGCCATGGAGGCCACGCATGAGGTATCCGATATGACGAACGCACTTCTGAAAAAGAACGCCGAGGCGCTGCACATGGGCTCCGTGGGCGTGGCGCGCGAGGCCGAGCGCGGCATCGTGGACATCGAAACGCTCAAACAGACCAACCAGGAGCTCATCGCCACGCTGGAAGAGGTGCGTCAAATTCAGGCCGACGGCCGCGCCCGCCGGGCCGAGGCCGAAGTGGAGCTGGGCCGCATTGAGGGCGAGCTGAAGCAGAAGCTTCTGCAGATCAAGGGCTGAAAGCCATGAGCGCTCTGAAAAGCCGCCGCACGGCCATCGCCGTGTTCGTGGTGGTGGTCATCGTGTTCAGCCTGCTCGGCTGCCATTTATCGCTGGGCCGCCGTGTGCGCGCGGTAGAGAACACCTTCTTTGCCGACGCTCTCACATCCCCCGCCACGCAACTGAACGAGGCCGCCAAATACGCAAACCGCATTCTCTCCGCGATCAACGGCGCCGTGGACGACACGATATACACGGCTGTGGTCACCGTCCGCAGCTCTCTGCTCGCCGCGCTGGAAGCGCAGGATATCCCCGCCGCGCACGAGGCCGTCTTTGCACTGGCCGCCGTGGTGGATGAGGCCGCACAGGCCGCCAAAGGCAAAGCGCTCGACACCACGGAAGATCTCGATGCCCTGTTGGTCGATTTTAACGGGGCAATGCGCGTGGCGTGCAGCAGCGATTATAACGACGAAGTGGACCGCTTCATGGAAAACGTGGCGAACCGCTTCCCCACCAACATTCTCAGGCGTATCGCTTTTGTGGATATGCCGGAAAGATTCGAATGACTATGAAAACACTGAAAAAAATATCCCTGATCCTTCTGGCAGCACTCCTGCTCACCGGCAGCGCGCTGGCCATTGAGCTGGACGCCGGCCGCGGCGACGGCTTCTACGTTGTGGATGAGGCCGACGCCCTGTCCGCCTCCACGGAGCAGACCATCGTGGACTATAACGCCCTGCTCGAAAATTACTGCAACAACGCCCAGCTCGTTGTTGTGACGGTCAATTACCTCGACGAGGCCACCGATGTGGCCGCCACGCAGCTGATGAACGACTGGGGCGTGGGCAGTGCGAGCGAATCGAACGGCATGCTGCTTCTGTACGTTGTGCAGGAAGCGCGCGGCTGGCTCGCCGTGGGCGCCGGCATCGATGGCGACTTCACCGACAGCGTATCCGAGCGGTATTTGAACAACTACTTCTGGGACTATGTGGACGCCTACGAGCCGGATAAAGCCGTTTTGAGCCTGGCCGAAGAGCTTGTCGACTGGTATGAGGACTACTACAACGTCGATTTTGACGATCTGGCCTATGGCGACTCCTACGGCGCGGCGTATAACGATCACGGCTACGGCGATCCGTATTACGATCCCTACTACGATGATCACCACGAGCATTCCGGCTCCCCGTTCAGCGGGCTTTGGACGCTGCTCATCCTTCTGCTGATCTTCTGGCTGCTCATCTCCCTTTCGCGCATGGGCCGGATGCGCCGCTCGGGCTATACCGGCGGCTTCTGGCCGGTGTTCTGGGTATTCAGCGGCCCGCGGCTGTGGCGCAGCTATCGTCCCCGCCGTCCGCCACCTCCCCCGCATGGGCCCAGACCTCCGCATGGCCCCGGTCCCGGCGGTCCCCGTCCGGGTGGTCCTCGTCCCGGTCCCGGTGGCCCCGGCGGCCCGCGTCCGGGCGGCCCTCGTCCCGGTCCCGGTGGGTTCGGTGGTCCCGGCGGCCCGCGTCCGGGCGGCAGTGGCCCGCGTCCGGGTGGCTCTCGTCCCACTACGCACGGCGGTGGCTTCGGCGGTCGCAGCGGCGGCGGTGGTGCCGGACGCAGTGGCTTTGGCGGCGGCAGTCGCGGCGGCGGTG
>CAYLSA010000012.1:0-36543 GCA_964386575.1 uncultured Oscillospiraceae bacterium
ACGTGGATGTGACGGGACTGCTGATCTTAACGGACGACGGCCGCTATGCCCACCGTGTCATGTCGCCGCGCAGCGATACGCCCAAGCGCTACGAGGCATGGCTCGACGGGCCGGTGACGAGTGCCGACGTGGAAGCTATGGCCGCCGGGACGCGGATGCCGGACGGCACGGAATATCGCCCGGCGGTTCTTGCGTTGGATGAAGCCGACGCCGCGCACGCGCTCGTGACGGTGACGGAGGGGAAGTTCCATGAGGTGAAAAATCTGTTCGCCGCGCGGGGAAAAACGGTTTTGAAACTGCGGCGGCTCGCCATCGGTGCGCTGGAATTGGACGAAAATTTGCCCGAGGGCGCCTGCCGCCGGATGACCGAGGCGGAGGCGGATTCGGTTTTTATGTAAAGCAACCACAAGATATGGGCCTTGCCAAATGGCAAGGCCCATTTTTGTGCATATTCGCGATGAAAAATAACAAGTGTTAAAAGAATTAACAATTTTATTGCAAAAAACTATTGAAAAATGACAAGAAATGTACTAATATATAGGCAGTTTTGCGACACGAAAAATGTTGGAGGGAAAAAGATATGTCTAGCCGTATCTTTCAAAGCGTGATTTTGCAGATGAAGGAAGCAACCAAGCGCTGCATCGGTGTGGTCGATGAGCAGGGCAATGTTGTCGCTTCGTCCGACCTGTCCCTGATGGGCGCCCGCCTCGAGGCCATTCGTCCGCTGGAGCAGGAGCCGTGGGACGGCGTGTTCCATGCCGACGGGAAAAGCTGCCGCTGCATCAGCGAGGGCGGACACCGGGGCGAATACTGCGTGTTTGTGGACGGTGCGGACGAGATGGCCGATTCGCTTTCCGTGGTGGCCTCCGTTGCGCTCAGCGAGGCCAAGGCCAGCTATGACGATAAGCACGACACGGCTACGTTCGTCAAGAACATCATCTCCGACAACATCCTGCCCGGCGACGTGTATGTGCGCGCGAAGGAGCTGCGCTTCAATGCCGAGGCGCCCCGCGCGGTCTTCATCATCCGCCAGACGACCACGGCGGACGCCGCTGTGATGGAGTTCGTGCGCGCAAAATTTGCCGCCGCGGATCGGGATTTCCTGCTGTCCACGTCGGAATCCGACACGGTGTTCATCAAGGAACTTGCGCCCTCTTTTGAGCTGGAGGATCTTGAGCCGATCGCCGTGAACATTCAGGAGAGCATCGCAAACGAGCTGGACATCCACACCATCATCGGTGTCGGCTCGCCGGTCATGCACCTGCGGGAGCTGGCCGACCGCTACAAGGAAGCGCAGACCGCCATCGAGGTGGGCAAGGTGTTCGACACGGAGAAATCCGTCATCAGCTACGGCAATCTGGGCATCGGCCGTATCATCTACCAGCTTCCCACCACGCTTTGCGAGATGTTCCTGTCGGAAGTTTTCAAGAAGAATCCCATCGACTCGCTCGATCAGGAAACGCTTTACACCATCAACAAATTCTTTGAAAACAACCTGAATGTCTCCGAGACGAGCCGCAAGCTTTTTGTCCACCGCAACACGCTGGTGTATCGGCTGGAAAAGATCAAAAAGCTCACAGGGCTCGATCTGCGGGAATTTGACCATGCGATCGTGTTCAAGGTCGCGCTGATGGTCAAAAAATACCTCGACACCCAGAACGGGAGAATTTCTAGGAAGTGAATCTATGGTTAAGTTTGAAAATGTGTCCATGACCTATCCCGGCGGCGATGTAAAAGCCGTTCGCGATATGTCCTTCACCATTGAAGACGGTGACTTTGTCTTTCTGGTCGGGCCTTCCGGCTCCGGCAAAACGTCTATCATCAAGCTCATCACCGGCGAGGTGCAGGCCAACGGCGGCAAGCTGAATGTCAACGGCTTCGACCTTCGCCATATGCCCCGGCGCAAGCTTCCCGCCATGCGGCGCACCATCGGCGTTATCTTTCAGGATTTCCGCCTGATCGAAGATAAGACCATCTTCGAAAACGTGGCCTTCGCCATGCACGTTGTGGGCGCTTCGAACCGCGACATCCGCAAGCGCGTGCCCTATGTGCTGGAGCTGGTGGGACTCACGGGGCGGGAAAACCGCTATCCGCGCGAGATCTCCGGCGGCGAGCAGCAGCGTGTGGCCGTGGCCCGCGCCATCGTGAACGCGCCGAAGCTGCTCATCGCGGATGAGCCGACCGGCAACCTCGACCCGGCACGCTCGCTGGAGCTGATGCTGCTGATGGATAAGATCAACGAGATGGGAACGACCGTGCTGGTCGTCACGCATGAAAAGGAGCTGGTCAACTCCTTCTCCAAGCGTGTTGTGGCCATTGAGGACGGCCGCGTGATCTCCGACGGAATGGATGGGTATTACAGCTATGAAATCGACTAAACTGGGATATCTGATCAACGAAGGCTTCAAAAGCGTGTTCAAGCACGGCTTCATGAGCTTCGCCACCGTCACCATCATTGTGGCTTGCCTTGTCATCATGGGCTCGTTTTCGCTCATCGCCGTGAACATCTCCACCATGATCTCCGATCTCGAGGCCACCAATGAGGTCGTGGCCTATGTGGAGGACACCTACACCGAGGAAGAGGCGCGCGCGCTGGAAGTGCAGATCGCCGCGCTGCCGAATGTGTCGTCCTGCCAGTTCGTAACGCGCGAAGAGGCGCTGGTGGATTTCGCTGCGAACTATGACGATGACAGTATGTTTTCCAATGTGGATGCATCCGTTCTGCGCGACCGCTATATCATCTATCTGGACGATATCGCCCTCACCTCGCAGACGCAGCAGGCGCTTTATAACATCACCGGCATCGCCCGCGTGAAGGCGGAGCTTACCGTTGTGCAGGGTTTTGTCACGGTGCGCAACGTCATTTCGGCGGTATCCATGATCATCATCGTGATCCTCGGCATCGTTTCGATCTTCATCATGTCCAACACCGTCAAGCTTGCCACCTACAGCCGCCGCGAGGAGATCGCCATCATGAAGATGGTGGGCGCGTCCGATGGTTTCATCCGCTTCCCGTTCATCGTGGAGGGCCTGGTGCTTGGCCTGTTTGGCGGGCTTTTGGCCTTTTTGATCGAGTGGGGCGTCTATGATGTGGTCACGAACCGCGTCATGACCGGCCTCGTGGGCAATCTCGTGTCCGTGATCCCGTTCGCCAGCGTCAATCTGGTGCTGCTGGGCGTGTTCGTGGGCGTGGGCCTGATCGTCGGCGTTTTCGGCAGTGCCATCGCCATCCGTAATTACCTGAAGGTCTGACCGTTCAGACCGGTCCCTAGCAAAGGAGGAACCCTATTGAAAGCCAGAAAAACCTTTATCGCTGTTGTTTGCATCCTGCTGTGCGTGATCTTTGTTTTGTCCATCTCTGTGATGGTCGTCGTGCCGGCGCTTGCAGCGACCTCCAGCGACATTAAATCCGAGATCAACGACCTCACGGCGCAGCGAAGCGACATTGAGGATAAAATAGCGGCCATCGACGCGCAGCTGAGCTCGCTTGGCGATCAGATGGAGCAGACCATGGAAAAGAAAGCGATCCTCGACCAGAAAAACGCGCTGGCCCAGCAGGAGCTGGATGTCATCACGGAGCAGATCGAGATCATTGATACCTACATGGCCAACCGCCTGACCGACCTGGAGGCTGCGCGCGTGCGTGAGACCGAGCAGGAGGAGGCATGGCTGAGCCGCCTGCGTGCGATGGAGGAAAACTCCGAGCTGAGCTATCTGCAGGTTTTGTTTGATGCCACCAGCTTTTCCGATCTTCTGACCCGCCTGGACGTGGTCAGCGAGATCAGCGAATACGATGAGGAGCTTTTCAACTCCTATATCGACGCCCGCGAGACCGTGGAAACGCTCGAGGCCGAGGCCGAGGAAATGGCTCTGGCCAACGAGGCGAACAAGGCGGAGCTCGAGGAGCGCCGCGTGCAGCTTGAATCCGACATCGCGGCGGCCAACGAACTGATCGCGGAACTTGAATCGAGTGTGGAGGGCTACAATATGCTGCGCGCCGCGCAGGAGGAAGCCGATGCGGAGATCGCCGCGCTCATCGCCGAGAAGCAGACCGAGTATGAAGCGGCCAAGGCCAAGGAAGCGGCAGCGGCGGCAGCAGCGGCAGCGGCGGCGGCAGCGGCGGCCGGAACCAGCACGGGATCGAACGCCAATTTCTCCGGCGACGGTACTACCTTCCTGTGGCCGTCGTATACGACGCTGCTGACCAGTTATTTCGGCAACCGTGCCTCGCCCGGCGGCATCGGCAGCACCAACCACAAGGGCATCGACGTGGGCGCCTCCTACGGCACGTCCATCTGGGCGGCAGCCTCCGGCACGGTCACGTCGGCCGGCTGGAACGGCGGCTATGGCAACTGCGTCATCGTAAGCCACGGCAACGGCTATTCCACGCTGTATGCGCATATGTCGTCCATCGCCGTGTCGGCCGGACAGTCCGTCTCGCAGGGACAGGTGCTCGGCTATGTCGGCTCCACCGGCAACTCCACCGGCCCGCATCTGCACTTCGGCGTGCTCGCCGGCGGCACCTATGTCAATCCGCTTGCCTTCAACTACATCTACGGCAGCTAAAAACCAAACCAAACAACTATGACCGGACGGCATTGCCGTCCGGTTTTTCTTGTTTTTTGGTTGATATGGAATTTGGTGGATACAATATGTTACAGCTTGTTACGGATTGTAACTTGGGTGTCATGATTTGAAGGGGGATTCCGTGTATAATACAGGGCGTTGGAGTTTGCCGTTTGTGTGAAAACAAACGGCCCAGCCGCGCGGCGGGGCCGCGCGAGCACTACCAAAGGAGAACCGATTTGAGTAAGAAACTATCCCATCTTTTGTCCACCTGTCTTGTTATGGCGCTGGTGCTTTCCGCGGGGCTGTTCGGCTCCGTGCAGGCGCAGGCGACCGTGACGGGAGATCTGAACAGCCTCAACGCCCAGATGGGTGAGATCCAGCAGCAGATCAGCGAGTTGGAAGCGCAGATCGAAAGTCTGGACTATCAGCGCCAGTCGGTGCTGGAAAAGAAGGCCGTTCTGGACCAGAAGAATGCTTTGACCCAGCAGGAGCTGGATGTCATCGCCGAGCAGATCGAGATCATCGACACCTATCTCGCCAACCGCCAGGCCGATCTTGAGGTCGCGCGTGTGCAGGAGGCTGAGCAGGAGGAAGCGTGGCTTGCGCGTCTGCGTGCCATGGAAGAGGAATCCGATCTGAGCTACATCCAGGTGCTTTTCGAGGCCACGAGCTTTTCCGATCTTCTCACGCGGCTTGATTTCGTAAGCGAGATCACCCAGTATGACGAGGAGCTGTTCAACAGCTACATCGCCGCGCGCGAGAACGTGGAAACGCTGGAGGCCGAGGCGGAGGAGATGTACGCTCTCAACGAGCAGAACAAGGCCGCTTATGAGGAAAAGAAAGCCCAACTGGACGCCGATACCCAGGCCGCTTGCGACATGATCGCCGCGCTGGAAGAGGATATCGACGCCTATCAGGAAATGCTCGAGGAGCAGAACGCCATCGAGGAAGAGCTGGCCGGCCAGATCGCCGAGGCGCTGAGCGCGTATTATTCTTCCCTTATCACCTCCGATCAGGTCTCGCAGGTGATGGAGGCCGTGCGCAACGACAACGCCAACTTCACCGGCGACGGCACCACGCTTCTGTGGCCGTCGTGGAGTAATCTGGTCACGTCCTACTTCGGTAATCGTGACGCCCCGCTCGGCACGAATGGCAGCTACGGCAGCACCAACCACAAGGGCATCGATATCGCCGGCAATAACATCGCGGGCTCGTCCATCTGGGCGGCCGGCAACGGCACCGTTATCAAGACCGGCAGCGATGAGACCGGCTTCGGCAACTATGTCGTGGTGGCACTCGATAACGGCTACACCGTGCAATATTCGCATCTGGCGGAAAACCTCGTCAGCGAGGGCCAGACCGTCTCCCAGGGTCAGAGCGTCGGCACCGTCGGTTCCACCGGTACGGCCACCGGCCCGCACATCGACTTCCGCATCTACGACTCCAACGGCAATGCGGTCGATCCCATGAGCTTCAACTACACCTACGGTAGCTGAGTTCTCCATATCCACCCCCAATCCGGACGGCCTATGGCCGTCCGGTTGCCGTGTATGAGGAGGTTTTCGTGAAAAAACGAGGCAAAAGACTCGATATCGCCCGCATCACCCCTTTGGCGGCGGCTTTCGCGGCGGGGATGCTGCTGTGTTTGGCGCTCACGGTGTGGCGCTTCGGCGGGTTTCGGGCGTTTCCGAGCGTGATGAAATACGCCGCGGCAATGCGCGTTGTGCAGCAAAGCTACGTTGGCGAAGCGGACCCCGCCGAGCTTACGGATCTCGCGCTGGATGCGGCCATCGGCTCGCTTGACCGCTGGAGCTATTACATGACGGACGAGCAATACGAGTCCTATCAGGACTTTTCCAACAACCGCTACCGCGGCATCGGCGTAACGATCCAGTTCAACGCCGCGCGCGGCGGCTTCGAGATCATGGCGCTGACAAAGGATGGTCCGGCGGCCCGCGCAGGCGTGCGCATCGGCGATGTGATCACGGCCTGTCAGGGCGAGGATGTTTCCGATCGCACGACGGACGAACTCAAAGCGCTCATCCAGTCCGCCTATGGCGACACCGTCACGCTCACGCTGCTCGGCGTGGACGATACCCTGCGCGAGGTCGAGGTGGACTGCGAGGATATTCCCGTGGAGGCGGTGACATGGCAGCTCATGGACGATGGCAACGGCTATATCCGGCTTGAGAACTTTGAGGCCGGTGTGGCCGAGAGCGCCATTGAGGCGGTGGACGCGCTCGTGGAGCAGGGGGCGGCGGGCATCGTGTTCGATGTGCGGTCGAATCCCGGCGGGCGTGTGTCGGAGCTGTGCGAGTTGCTTGACCATCTGGTGCCGGAGGGCGACATTTTCATCCGCGCGGACAAGGCGGGACGGGAAACGGTCGATCGCTCGGACGATGCGTGGGTGGACATTCCGCTGGCCGTGGTCGTGGATGCCGATTCCTATTCCGCGGCGGAGTTTTTCGCCGCGGCTCTGCGCGAATATGACCGCGCTCTCGTGGCGGGCGAGGCCACCACGGGCAAGGGCCGTAGCCAGGTGACCTACGTTCTGGCGGACGGCAGCGCCGTGCATCTTTCGCGCTATGTGTATTTGACGCCGGATCGCGTCGATCTGTCGGAGGTCGGCGGCCTTGTGCCGGATGCCGCGGCGGCGCTTGACGATGAGCAGCGCTCGCTTTTTGCGGCCGGAACGCTCGACCCGGCGGATGACCCGCAGATCCAGGCGGCTGTGGGCACGCTTGGGCCTTGACACGGCTTGCATATTTTTTGTATAATAATCAATTATAAGTATTAAACTGTCCGGAGGTATAGCTATGGCCAGCGAAACCAAATTCAAGATGAGCCGCGAGCGCTACGAGGAGATTTCCAGGGAACTCGACTATATGCAGACCGTTCGCGAAAAAGAGGTCTCGGAGCTGATCAAGGAAGCCCGCAGCTACGGTGACCTGTCCGAAAACAGCGAGTATGACGAGGCGAAAGAGGAGCAGGGCAAGCTCTATTCCAAAATCGCCGAATATAAAAACCTGCTGGCCAACGCCGAGATCGTTGAGCCGGTCGAGGGCAAAAAAGGCGTCGTTGGCATCGGCAGCCGCGTGCGCGTGCTGGACATCGAGTTCAACGAGGAAGAGGAATATCAGATCGTCGGCAGTCAGGAGGCCAATCCCCAGGCGCGCCGCATTTCCGAGGAATCGCCCTTTGGCCGCGGCCTGATGGGCCATCGCGTGGGCCAGACCGTCACGGTCGAGGCGCCGGCGGGCGAGCTGAAGTTTAAGATCATCGAGGTCAATTATTGACCCGTTACGGAGGATAGAGAATATGAGCAATTATCCCGAAGGCTACCGCAACGAGCCCGCCGGTCTTTCCGACGAGATGCGCGTGCGGCGCGAGAAGCTGTTTAAGCTTCAGGACGAGGGGCGCGACCCCTACCACATCACGCGCTTTGAGCGCACCCACTATTCCGCCGAGGTCAAGGAAGGCTACGATGCCCTTGAGGGCAAGGACGTGGCTGTGGCCGGACGCATCATGGCCAAGCGTGTTCACGGCAAGGCCGGCTTCATCGATCTTCAGGACGATCGCGGCCGTATCCAGCTGTATGTTTCCATCGACGATCTGGGCGATGCACTCGCCGAGGTGAAAACCTGGGACGTGGGCGACATCATCGGCG
This sequence comes from uncultured Oscillospiraceae bacterium, assembly GCA_964386575.1. Classification (GTDB taxonomy): domain Bacteria; phylum Bacillota; class Clostridia; order Oscillospirales; family Oscillospiraceae; genus CAJOIG01. The sequence goes on from CAYLSA010000012.1 coordinate 8,237, forward strand.
CGTCGGGTTTTGTGTTCAAGACCCGCACGGAGGCCGTGAGCGTTCATGTCAAGGAGATAAAGCTTCTTTCGAAGTCCCTGCGTCCGCTGCCGGAGAAATTCCATGGCATGACGGACACGGAGCTGCGCTATCGCCGCCGCTATGTTGACCTCATCATGAACGAGGAAAGCCGTCGCGTGTTTGAAATGCGCACCAACTTCGTCCGCATCGTCCGCCGCGTGCTCGACAATCGCGGGTATTACGAGGTGGAAACGCCTGTTCTGGGCACCATCCTCGGCGGTGCGAACGCCCGCCCGTTCATCACGCACCACAACACGCTCGATATCGATATGTATCTGCGCATCGCCACGGAGCTGAACCTCAAGCGTCTGATCGTGGGCGGCATGGAGCGCGTGTATGAGATCGGCCGCATCTTCCGCAACGAGGGCATGGACACCAAGCACAACCCCGAGTTCACCACCGTTGAGCTGTATGAGAGCTACGCGGACTACAACGTGATGATGGACATCATGGAGGAGATCCTCTCCACGGCGGCCATCGAGCTTTGCGGCAGCTATGAGATCCAGTGGCACGGCAAGACCATCAACCTCAAGCCGCCCTTCGCCCGCAAGAGCATGGCGGAGCTTGTGAAGGAGTATTTGGGCATTGATTTCATGTCGAATCCCGACGATGCGTGGGCCGTGCAGGCCGCGAAGGACGCGGGCGTGGACATGGACGGCGTGGACCAGACCTGGGGCCAGGCGCTGTATGAGTGCTACGACCAGTTGGTCGAGAGCAATGTGGTCCAGCCCACGTTCGTCACGCTGCATCCGGTGGAGGTCTCGCCGCTTGCCAAGCGCAGTCCGGCCGATCCGCGCGTGACGGAGCGCTTCGAACTTTTCATCGACGGCTGCGAGTTCTCCAACGCTTTCTCCGAGCTCAACGACCCGCTTGACCAGCGCGTGCGCTTCGAGCGTCAGGCCGCGATGAAGGCCGCCGGCGACGATGAGGCCACCGACATGGACGTGGATTTCTGCGAGGCGCTGGAATACGGCATGCCTCCCACGGGCGGCATGGGCATCGGCATCGACCGCAGCGTGATGCTGCTGGCCGGTGTGGACTCCGTCCGCGACGTGATCCTCTTCCCGACGATGAAACCGATGGACTGAAAACCGCATAAATCAAGGGCAGTTCCTGTGCGGGACTGCCCTTTTTGTTAGGTCTAAAAGTGACACAATGTGCTACATTTATGTTGACGCTTCATTTGGAAAAGACTATAATGAAGATGAATTTATGGTGGGAGGCCTTGCAGATGGATAATATTTTGTCCGCGCCGAAAACCGACACCTACCACTTCCGCATTAATCCCGAGGTTCGGGCACGGGTAGAGGCGGTTTATGCCCAGAATGGCATCAGCTTTACGCAGGCGATCAATGTGTTCATCCAGCAATCGCTCAACGCTGGTGGGTTTCCGTTTGCGGTAACGGCGGAAAATGCGGAGTATGTCCGCGCGGCGGCGATGAAGCGGCTGATGCAGGAGCTGGATGCGGGACGAAACTCCGGCGAGCCGGTGGATGAGGAGCAGGTCTATCGTATGCTGGGCGTGGAGCCGCTATGAGGCTTCGCTATCGTCCGGCCGCGATCGCGGATATTCAGGCGTCGGCGGAATACATCCGCGTTCGGCTGAAGAACCCGATGGCGGCGGCCCAATTCAAAACAACGCTTTTGTATACCGTCTCGCTGCTGAAGGAAAACCCGTACATGGGCGCACTTGTCAGCTCAAAGCTGGATGTTGTGGATGCGAATACCTGTTTTCTGGTCATACGCAAGCAGATGGTGTTTTATGAGATTTGCGACCATTGCATCGATGTGATCCGTGTGCTGGATGGGCGGACGGACTATGTTGCCAAGTTGTTTGAGGAGTGACCATGTTCATTTTATACATTCTTCTTGCCGCGGTGGCGGTGGTGTTCGGCGGCGCGTATATTTGCTGCCGGATGGCGTTTGGTGTTGACCGGCGCAAAACGCTCGATGCACACGATCTGATGCAGGGCGAGCAATATGAGCCGCTGCACGACGAAATGATGGCCATGGTCCTCGGTGCGGAGGCGCTGGCGTATGAGGATGTGTGGCTGGTCAACCGCGAGGGGCTGCGGCTGCACGCGCGGTACTATGAGATCACGCCCGGCGCGCCGCTGGAGCTGATGTTCCATGGCTACCGCTCAAATGCGGTGCGCGATTTCAGCGGCGGCATCACGCGCGAGATCGCGCGCGGATGGAATCTGCTGCTGGTCGATCAGCGGGCGCATGGCCAAAGCGAGGGGCGCTATCTCAGCTTCGGCGTGATGGAGCGCTACGACTGTCTTGACTGGATCAACTGGGCGAATGACCGCTTCGGCGCGCAAACGCCCATCGTGCTCGCGGGCATATCCATGGGCGCGGCCACGGTGCTGATGGCGGCGGGGCTCGAGCTGCCCGAAAATGTGCGGGGCGTTCTGGCCGACTGTGGCTACAACTCGCCGCGCGACATCATCCGCTCGGTCATGCGCTCGATGCACTGTCCGGCGCTGGTGTACCCGCTGCTGCGCCTCGGCGGGCGACTGTATGGCGGCTTCGACATCGACTCCGCTTCGGCGGAGGAGGCTATGGGGGACTGCCATGTGCCGGTTTTGTTCGTACATGGGGAGGATGACCGCTTTGTCCCCTGCGAGATGAGCCGCCGCAACTGGGCCGCCTGCGCTGCGGAGAAAACGCTTTTGACCATCCCCGGCGCGGGGCATGGGCTTTCGTATTTGATCGATAAGGCGCGCTATGAGACGGTTTTGACGGAGTTTTTGAACACCATCTGCCCGGAGACACGGGTGGAGTGAACGAAAAGCGAGACGGGCGATCCCGTCTCGCTTTTGCTATGAAGCTCAGGCGTTTTTCATGATGATGCGGTCGATCACATCCGCCGCGTGTTCGCACAGATCGCAGCATTCCTCCATGCTGTCGAAGATGGCCTTGCCGCCGAGCAGGCGCCGCACATCGTGCTCGGCGCCGAACAGCGCGTGAACGGCCTCCACATAAGCCCCGTCCGACTTCGTTTCCATGGTGTTCACTTCCACCAGCAGGGAATGTAGCCGGGCGGGCTTTTTGAAGCTGCGCAGCTCGCTCACGGCATCGTACAGCGTGCGCACGCAGGACAGAACGCCCTCGGCAAAGCTGTGCGCGCCCTCGGGAAGCTGCTCCACGTGGTACATATAACACTCCAGCAGCACGTTGTCGAGCGCGTCGGTCACGTCGTCGATGATCTGGACAAGATGGGTGATGTCCTCCTGCTCGATGGGCGTGATGAACTCCGAGGAGAGCTTTTGCAATATATCATGATGCACCTCATCGGCCTGATGCTCGATCTGGTGGATGGCTGCGCGGCGCTCGGGCAGGGCCTCGGCGCTGTAGTCGGTGAAGTAATCGGCCAGCAGCTCCGCCGCGCGTACGCAGTAGGAGGTCTGGGTGATGAGAAGGGCGAAATAATCGGTTCCTTTTGCCATGATTTTATCTCCTTTCAGGCAAACAGCACTAAAAACAGTTTGGCCAGTCCGTAGCCCAGAAGCCCGCAGCCGGGGAAGGTGCAGACCCAGGTGAGAACAAGCTCGGTAACGATGCTCCAATTCACATCCCGCACGCGCCGCGCCGCGCCAACGCCCATGATGGCGGTTGTTTTGGTGTGCGTGGTACTCACGGGGATGCCCGTCAGCGAGGACAGCAGCAGGCATATCGTGGCCGCCGCGTCGGCTGCAAAGCCTTGGTAGGGCTTTAAGCGTACCATGTCGCGTCCGACGGATTTGATGATCCGCTCGCCGCCGATGGAGGTGCCGAGACCCATCACGGCCGAACACAGGATCATCAGCCACAGCGGCACGGTGAACGAGGTGGCGGCGCTGTTGCCGCCGGCGAAGGCCGCGCCGAGCAGGAAGATGGCCATGAATTTCTGGCCGTCCTGCGCGCCATGCATGAAGGCCATGGCCGCGCCGCCGGCGATCTGGGCGCCGGAGAAGAAGCGTCCGGCGCTTTGGCGATTCTGGCGGCTAAAGATGGCCACGGTGAGCTTTGAGCACAGAAAGCCCAGCACGAAGCCGAGGATCGTGGAAAGCACGATGCCATACAAAACCTTGAGCCACTCCGCGCCGTTGATGGCGCCAAAGCCGTTGTGGATGGCCACGGCCGCGCCGGAAACGCCCGCGATCAGCGCGTGGCTTTCGCTGGTGGGGATGCCGAAGAACCAGGCTGCCGTGGCCCAGACCACGATGGCGGTCATGGCCGCGCACAGTGCGATGAGCGACAGATGCGCGTCGCCGCCGAAGTCGGCAATGTTATAGATCGTCATGGCAACGGAGGCGTTCACCGCTGTCATCACGAACACGCCCAGAAAGTTGCACCCGGCCGCCATCCAGATGGCCGCCCTGGCGGAAATGGCGCGCGTGGAAACGCAGGTGGCGATGGCGTTCGGGGCGTCCGTCCAGCCGTTGACAAGGATCACGCCCAGAGTGAGCAGGGCGGCGAACAGCAGCGTGGGATTGGCTGCCGCCTGTTGGATAAATTCTAGCAGACCCATATCGTCCCCCTCTTATTTCTGCGCGCGGCGCTGGATGAACTTGACCAGCTCCACCACCGGGATGACCAGAATACCGAGACCGATGGCCACGAGGTATTCGATGGCTTCCACGCTCGTAAAGCCGAACAGAGCCGACAAAAACGGGATCTCGCACACGGCGGTGGTGATCAGAAGCGCGCCGGCTGCGGCGAACCAAAGGGACTTGTTCTGCGTGCGCAGGGTGAAGATGCTGCCGCGCTGCGAGCGCATATTGAAGCTGTGGAAGATCTCGGCCATGGACATGGTCAGGAAAGCCATGGTGGTGCCGTCGGCACTGTTGGTGATGGTCCATGTGCCGGTTTCGATGAAGTGGCCGATGAAATACGAAGCGAGCGTGAGGATGGTGACCACGAGACCCTGATAGGCTACGTCAAAGCCCATGCCACCGGCGAAAACGCCCGCTTTCGGGTCGCGCGGACGGCGGCGCATGATGTTGCTCTCGGCCTTTTCCGTACCCAGCGCAAGAGCAGGGAAGCAGTCCGTGACCAGATTGATCCACAGCAGATGCACGGGCTCAAGGATCGTGAAGCCGAGAAGCGTGGCGATGAAGATGCTCAAAACCTCGCTCATGTTCGAGCCAAGCAGGAACTGGATGGCTTTGCGGATGTTGTCGTAGATGCGGCGGCCTTCCTCCACGGCGGAAACGATGGTGGCGAAGTTGTCGTCCGCCAGCACCATGTCGGCCACGTTTTTCGTAACGTCCGTGCCGGTGATGCCCATGCCCACGCCGATGTCGGCGGATTTGATGCTCGGCGCGTCGTTCACGCCGTCGCCGGTCATGGCCGTAACGCATCCGGCCTCGCGCCAGGCGTTCACGATGCGGGTCTTATGCTCCGGCTGCACACGGGCGTACACGCGGATACTGTCAAGCTCGCGGGCAAATTCCTCGTCGCTCATCTCGTTGAGCTCGGCGCCCGTGATGGCGCAGCAGCCGTCCGTGAGGATAGTAAGCTCCTTGGCGATGGCCACGGCGGTGTCGATGTGGTCGCCGGTGATCATGATGGGGCGGATGCCCGCCTCGCGGCATTCGGCGATGGCGGCTTTGACTTCTGGACGCACCGGGTCGATCATGCCGGCCAGACCCACGAAGCAAAGCTGCTGCTCGAGCGTTCCGGCCTCGTAGCTTTCGGGCTCCGCCTCCCAGCGGCGCTCGGCGCAGGCAAGCACGCGCAGCGCGCGGTCGGCCATGGCCTTGTTCGCCGCGGCGATGGTCTGGGCGTATTCGTCCGTCATGGGAACGGCCTCGCCGTCCTTGAGATAATGGGTGCAGCGGCCAATGACCACGTCGGGCGCGCCCTTGGTGTACTGGACGAAGCCGCTCGCCGTGCGGTGAACGGTACTCATGAGCTTGCGGCCGGAGTCGAACGGGGCCTCGCCCACGCGCGGCATGGTGCGCTCAAGTTCGTTTTTGTCCTGCCCGACCATCGCGCCCCAGGCCACCAGCGCGGCCTCGGTGGGCTCGCCGGTCACGGAGCCGTCCGTGTCCAGTTGGGCATCGCAGCAAAGCGCCATGGCGGCGGCACAGCGCGTCTCGTCCGTGCCGAAGGAATCGACCACGGTCATCTTGTTTTGCGTGAGGGTGCCGGTCTTATCCGAGCAGATGATCTGCGCGCAGCCGAGCGTTTCCACCGCGGTGAGACGGCGGATGATGGCGTTGCGGCGGCTCATGCCGGTCACGCCCATGGACAAAACCACCGTGACCACGGCGGCCAGACCCTCCGGAATGGCGGCCACGGCCAGCGAAACGGCGATCATGAACGAATTGAGCACCAGCTCAAAGTCGATGCTGCCCGCGCGCAGAAGCTGCACGGCAAACACCAGCGCGCAAACGCCCAGCACCAGCCATGTCAAAATGCGCGAAAGCTCGCTCAGCTTGCGCTGCAGGGGCGTTTGGCCCTCCTTGGTCTCGGCCAGCGCACCGGCGATCTTGCCCATCTCGGTGTCCATACCCGTGGCGGTCACAACGGCGCGGCCGCGGCCGTAAACCACGGTGCTGCCCATGTAGAGCATATTTTTGCGGTCGCCGAGCGGCACGTCCTTTGCGCCGGTGTCCAGTCCGATCAGCTCCATGAATTTCGTCACCGGCACGGACTCGCCTGTCAGCGCGGATTCCTCGCTTTTCAGACTGGCCGATTCCAAAATGCGTGCGTCGGCCGGCACGGCGTCGCCGGCCTCAAGCACGATCACATCGCCCACGCAAAGCTCCGTGCTCGGCACCGTGACAAGATGCCCGTCCCGAATGACTTTGGAGGTCGCGGCGGCCATTTTTTGCAGTGCTTCGATGGCTTTTTCGGCCTTGCTCTCCTGATACACGCCCAGCACGGCGTTGATGATAACGACGGCGAGGATGATGATCACATCGGCGAAGCTCTCGCCCTCCACCACGGCCAGAACGCCGCTGATGGCGGCGGCGACCAGCAGGATGATGATCATGGGGTCGGCCAACTGTTCCAGAAATCGCCGGATCAGGCTTTTGCCCTTGGCTTCGGCCAGCTTGTTCGGCCCGTTTTGTTCCAGCCGCCGTGCGGCTTCCTGCGGCGTAAGACCGCTTTCCGATGAGCCGACGGCCTCGAGAACGTCCTGCGCACTTTCGCAGTAATACTTCATTCGATTTCCTCCTGTTAAAATTATGCCCGCAGGGGGCGCAGAATAAAAAAGAGGTACAGCCGTTTAGACTGTACCTGAGAATACACGGATATAAAAAGGCTCATGTACAGCAAAACGCCCATACATGAGTCTGGCAAATTAAAGCAAGCCAGACCGGAAGCCCGGCCGCGTATGTTGACTTGCTGCGCGAAAAGCCGCGCTTGCTACTCCCTCAATATGACGCTATCATACTATCATGGGGCGCGAAGAATTGTCAATGGGCAATCGCAGCCGATGTGCCCAAATGCGGCTTTTGCACAGGGGCTATTGAACTCGAGGGAAAATATGATATAATGTATAGTGGAATATATCAGATTTTTGATGTAAGTGAGGCGGCGACGATGGAGATCATCCGATCGAGACAAAACGAGCTTGTCCGCCGGTTTCGCGCCCTTGGGTCTGATGGCGAGCTTCGCCGTCGGGAGGGCGAGTTTATCGGCGCGGGGCAAAAGCTTCTGGACGAGGCGGAAAAGGCCGGAGCGGACGTTACCATGATTTTGGCGGCCCAGCCCGTGCAGGGCCATCCGTTCCGCGTGGTATCGCCGGAGATACTTGACTACGTCTCGCCGCTGAAAAACTCACCGGGGCCGGTTTTTACGGTAAAAATGCGCCCGACCGAGGGCATCAAGCCGCGGCGCGCCATCGTTTTGGAGGACTTGCAGGACCCCGGCAATGTGGGAACCGTTTTGCGAACGGCGGATGCGCTGGGCGTGGAGCTGGTGGTGCTTTGCGGCGCGTGTGCCGACCCGTGGGGGCCGAAAGCGGCGCGGGCCAGTATGGGGGCCATCTTCCGGCAAAACGTTGTGAGCGTGACGGCAGAGGGCTTGAGTGAGACGCTGGGCGGTCTGCCGCTGTATGGCGCGGCGCTCAGTCCCACGGCGCGGGATATCCGTGCGCTCGATGACCGGAATATTGCCGTGGCCATCGGAAACGAGGGGCATGGTCTTTCGCAGGCGCTGCTTGCGCAGTGCGCCGGACAGATCATCATCCCCATGCGGCCGCAGGCGGAATCGCTCAATGCGGCGGTGGCGGCGGCGCTTTGTATGTGGGAGCTGGTGCGCTGATGGCAAGAACGAAGTATTGGGTGTGGCTTTCGAGCTTCAACATCGGTTCGGCGGTCAAAAGCCGCCTGCTGAAAACCTTTGGCGACCCGGAGAAAGTATTCTTCGCCTCGCGGGAAGAACTGGCCGCGGCACGCCTTTCGGAGCGGGAGCTTTCGCTTTTGAGCGACAAGAGCATGGAGCGCACGATGGAGATCTTGGGTGAGTGCGACGAGCTTGGTATCGGGATCTACACGCTTCAGGATGCCGACTATCCCGAGCGTCTGCGCCAGATCCCCGATCCGCCCGCGGTGTTATACATTCGCGGAAAGCTGCCGTCGGTGGATGACATGGCCTGCATCGCCATGGTGGGCACGCGCAAGACCTCGCCCTATGGCATGAAGATGGCGCTGCGGCTCGGCGGTGAGATCGCAAAGCTTGGCGGCGTGGTGGTGTCCGGTGCGGCCGCTGGAGTGGACAGTGCCGCGATGGAGGGTGCATTGCGTGCTGGCGGAACGGTGATCGGCGTTTTGGGCACGGCGGTGGATGAGGTGTATCCCAAATCGAGCCGCCCGATCTTCGATCAATGCGCCGTCACGGGCGCACTCGTGAGCGAATATCCGCCCCGTATGCGCACGATGCCGTGGAATTTCAAGGAGCGCAACCGCATCATCTCCGGTATCAGTCTCGGCGTGGTCGTGGTGGAGGCGCCCGCCCGCAGCGGCTCGCTGGTGACGGCCGATCATGCGCTGGAGCAAAACCGCGATGTGTTCGCCGTGCCGGGCAATGCCGATGCGGCCGCCTGTGCGGGAACGAACCGGCTTTTGCGGCAGGGAGCCGTGCCGGTCATGAGCGGGCAGGACATTATGGAGCATTATCGGCTGGATTTTGCGCCCGTGCAGGCGAAGGGCGAGCCTATACAATTAAAAAAAGAGATTGACAAGGCGGAAGACCTGCTTTATATTGACCTAGTGGAAAAAATCCAAGCGCTTCCTGAGCCGCAGCGCACCGTAGCGCTTGCGCTCACGCAGCCGGATATGCTTCCGGATGATATCACGGCCAAAACCGGCCTGCCCGCACCGCGTGTTATGGCGGCGCTTACGATGCTCGAGATCGCGGGCATCGTGCGACAGGAGAACCGGCGCTACCGCTTGGCCAGTCAGAAAGGATAACTCAGCATGGCAAAAAAGGATCTGGTGATCGTGGAGTCCCCGGCCAAGGCCCGGACGATCGAGAAATACCTCGGCAGCGACTATAAGGTAGTCGCCTCGATGGGACATCTGCGTGATCTGCCGAAAAATACCATGGGCGTGGATCTGGAAAACGATTTCGAGCCGCATTATCAGCCCGTCAAGGGGCGTGAGGCGGTCATATCGGAGCTGAAAAAAGCGTCCAAGAGCGCCGGTACCGTCTATCTCGCGACCGACCCGGACCGCGAGGGCGAGGCCATTAGCTGGCATTTGAAAGAACTGTTGGAGCTGCCGGACGAAAAGGCCCGGCGCATCACCTTCAACGAGATCACGAAAAACGTCGTGCGCGAGGGTCTGGCCCATCCGCGCGACATCGATCAGAATCTGGTGGACGCGCAGCAGGCGCGCCGCATCCTTGACCGCATCGTGGGCTATAAGCTCTCGCCGCTTCTGTGGCGCAAGGTGCGCAAGGGGCTTTCCGCCGGACGCGTGCAATCCGTGGCCACGCGCATGGTCATCGACCGCGAAAAGGAGATCCGCGACTTCACGCCCGAGGAATACTGGTATCTTCACGCCGAGCTTGAAAAGCAGGACGGCGCGCGCTTCATGGCGCAGTTCCATGGCGAGGGCGAGAGGAAAAAGGAACTGAAAAACGCCGAGGAGGTCGAAACGGTCGTCAAGACCATCGAGGGAAAGCCCTTCCGGGTGCAGACCGTCAAACACGGCTCCAAGCAGCGCAGCCCGTCGCCTCCGTTCATCACCTCCACGCTTCAGCAGGAGGCCTCGCGCCGCCTCGGTATGACGCCGCGGCGCACCATGTCCATCGCCCAGCAGTTGTATGAAGGCGTGGACATCGAGGGCGAAGGCACCGTGGGTCTTATCACCTATATGCGTACCGACTCGCTGCGTCTGTCGGAGGATGCGCTGGCCGCTGCCGGGGCATTCATCAAGGAGCATTACGGCGAACCGTACTATTACGGCAAGCCCCGCCGCTTCAAAACCGGTTCCAACGCGCAGGATGCGCACGAAGCCATCCGCCCCAGTATCCCCAGTCTCACGCCCGACCGCGTGCGCAAAAGCCTCACGGGCGAGCAATACCGCCTGTACCGGCTGATCTGGGGCCGCTTCACGGCCAGCCAGATGGCGAACGCCGTTTATGACAACATCACCGTCACGCTTGCGTGCGAGGGCTATACCTTCCGCGCGTCGCACTCGGCCATCAAATTCCCCGGCTATACCGCCGTGTATGAGGAGAACAAGGACGAGGAAGAATCCGGCGGCAAAAAACCGCTGCCGACGCTGGAGGAAGGGGAGAGCCTCGCCTGCCGCGATCTCAAGCGCGAGCAGAACTTCACCTCGCCCCCTGCGCGCTACACCGAAGCCACGCTCATTCGCGCGCTGGAGGAAAAGGGCATCGGCCGTCCGTCCACCTATGCGCCCACCATCTCCACCATCACGGCGCGTGAGTATGTCGTGAAGGAGGGCAAATACCTCCGGCCCACGCCGCTGGGCGAGACCGTCAACGGTCTGATGGAGGAGCGCTTCCCCGACATCGTGGATGTGAAATTCACGGCGCACATGGAATCCGATCTCGACAAGGTCGAGGAAGGCGAAACGGCGTGGAAGAGCGTGCTGGGCGAGTTTTACGGCGGCTTCAACGAATCGCTTGAAAAGGCGGAGGAGGCCCTGCAGGGCATCCATCTGAAGGTGCCGGATGAGGTCTCCACCGAGATCTGCCCCAACTGCGGGAAAAATCTCGTTTTCAAAAGCGGACGCTTCGGGCGTTTTCTGGCCTGCCCCGGTTATCCCGAGTGTTCGTTCACCATGCCCATTGTGGTGGAGATGCCGGGCAAATGCCCGCGCTGCGGCGGCCGTATGCTCAAGCGCACCAGCCGCAAGGGCTATCCGTTCTACGCCTGCGAAAATAATAAGACCTGTGGCTTCATGACCTGGGATGTGCCCACGAAGGACAATTGCCCCGAGTGCGGCAAGACTATGTTCAAGCTCTCCGGCAAGGGCCAGCGCAAGCCGTTCTGCATCAATGAGGAATGTCCGAACTTCCTGCCGGAGGATAAGCGCGGCTATCGTCGCCGCCCGGCCAAGACCGAGGAGGGCGCGGAAAAAACGGAAACGACGGAAACGGCGGAGGAGAAAAAGCCTGCCGCGAAAAAGACCACAGCCAAAAAGACCACGGCCAAAAAGACCACGGCGAAAACGACCGCCGCCAAGAAAACGACGGCGAAGAAGACTACCACCAAAAAGACGACTACCAAAAAGACGACTGCCAAAAAGACCGCGGCCAAGAAAACCGCCGAAACGGAGGAAGCATGACAGCCGACATTACCGTTTGCGGCGCGGGGCTTGCCGGCTCCGAGGCCGCGTGGCAACTGGCCCAGCGGGGACTGCGGGTGCGGCTGATCGACATGAAGCCCGTGCGCATGACACCGGCGCATACCTCGCCGCTTTTCTGCGAGCTGGTGTGCTCCAACTCCCTGCGCGGGGACGATCTGTCCAACGCGGTGGGACTGTTAAAGGAAGAACTGCGGCGGATGGGCAGTCTTGTGATGCGCTGTGCCGAGGAACACCGCGTGCCCGCCGGCGGGGCGCTGGCGGTCGATCGCGAGGCCTTTGCCGCGTCCGTTACCGAGGCGCTGCGCAGCCATCCGAACATCGAGATCGACGAGCGGGAGCTTGAGGATATCCCCGACGGCGAGGTTATCGTGGCCACCGGGCCGCTCACGAGCGATGCGCTCATTCCGGCCATCGCGGCCCGCTGTCCGGGAGATGAATTTCTCCATTTTTACGATGCCGCCGCGCCGCTGATCGCGTTTGAGTCGATCGATATGACCCGCGCGTGGTTCGGCTCGCGCTACGGCAAGGGCGACGCCGATTATATCAACTGCCCCATGGACGAGGCGGAGTACACCGCCTTTGTGGAGGAACTGAAAAACGCGCAGGAAGCGCCGGTACATGGCTTTGAGGATTCCGGCGTGTTTGAAGGCTGTATGCCTGTAGAGGTCATGGCCCGCCGGGGACAGGACACCCTGCGCTATGGGCCGCTCAAGCCCGTGGGTCTGCGCGACCCGGAAACCGGCAAAAGCAACTACGCCGTGGTACAGCTGCGGCGCGACAACGCCGAGGGCACGGTCTATAATCTCGTGGGCTTCCAGACCCATCTTACCTTCCCCGAGCAGCGGCGCGTTTTCGGCATGATCCCGGCGCTCGCGAACGCGGAATATCTGCGCTATGGCAAGATGCACCGCAATACGTTTTTGAGATCGCCCGGTCTGCTCGATGCCTATTACCGCCTGAAAAGCGACCCGCGCATCGCCTTTGCCGGCCAGATGACCGGCGTGGAGGGCTATGTGGAGTCGTGCGCCAGCGGCTTTTTGGCCGCGGTGGAGGCCGCGCGGCGTCTCAAGGGTCTTGCGCCCATCGATTTCCCGCGCACGACCGCCATCGGCGCGCTGGCGCAATACATCCAAAACGGCGCGCTGTCCGGCCAGTTCCAGCCGATGAACATCAACTTCGGCATCATCGAGGGCCTCGGCGAGCGCATCCGCAACAAGCGCGAAAAGAATCTGGCGATCGCCAAGCGCTCGCTGGAATTTATCGATTCCGTCACGGAAAGGAGCGATTGGCTATGAAGATCATCATCGACGCCATGGGCGGCGACAATGCCCCGCAGGCCATCGTGCAGGGCGCGGTGGACGCGCAGAAGGAATTCGGCGTGGACATTATCCTGGTCGGCCTGGAGGATGCGGTGAAGAAATGCCTCGCCGACTGCGGCGCGGCCGATAACAGCCATATCACCGTGCATCCCGCGAGCGAGGTCATCACCATGAGCGACGATCCCAGCACGGCCACACGCCGGAAAAAGGACGCCTCCATGACTGTGGCGCTCAATCTCCTGCGCGACGGCGCGGGCGATGCGGTGGTGTCCGCCGGTTCGACCGGCGCATTGCTCACCGGTGCCACGCTGATCGTAAAGCGCATTCGCGGCATCCGTCGGGCGGCGCTGGCTCCCGTGCTTCCGAATGGCGGCAAGGGCGTTATGCTCATCGACTGCGGCGCGAATGTGGAATGCACGCCGGAATACCTGCTGCAATTTGCCCACATGGGCGCGTTTTACGCCGAACGCATCCTCGGCATCGAGCAGCCGCGCGTGGCGCTTTTGAACGTTGGCGCGGAGGATGAAAAGGGCGACGACCTGCGCAAGCAGACCAATGCCCAGCTTCGTCTGGCCGACGAGGCGGGACGGCTGAACTTCATCGGCAACCGCGAGGGCAGCGATCTTTTGCGCGGCGAGGTGGACGTGATGGTGGCGGACGGTTTCTCCGGCAACGTCATGCTCAAAACCATCGAGGGCGCGGCGAAATTCATGTTCGGCAGCATCAAGAATATCCTTTATAAAAACCTCAAAAACAAGCTGGCGGCGCTGGCTATCAAGAAAGACCTCTACGCCTTCAAATCCACCATGGACGTCAACGAGATCGGCGGCACGGCGCTGCTGGGCATCTCCAAACCCGTGGTCAAGGCCCATGGCTCATCCGATGCCCGGGCCATCCGCAGCGCGGTTCGTCAGGCCATCGCCTTTGCCGAGGCCGGCGTTATCGAAACGATAGAAGCAAACATCGATTCTATGAAAATCACAGCAGAATAAGGAGAAATACTATGGTTTACGAAAAAATCGTTGAGAAGATCTGCAACCAGTTCGGCCTTGAGCCGGAGGATATCCACGAGGATACGTCCTTTGTGGACGATCTGGGCGCCGACAGCCTCGATGTGGTCGAGCTGACCATCGAGCTGGAGGAGGAGTTCGGCATGGGCGAAGTGGCCGAGGAGGATCTCAAGAAGATCCGCACCGTGGGCGATCTGGCGGAGTACGTCAAGGCGCACACCGATCTGTAATGGACGCGCTCGAGGAGAAAATCGGATATCGTTTCCGCGACCGCAGCCTGCTGGAAACGGCGCTGACCCACTCGTCCTATGCCAATGAGCATCCGCCGCTGCACTCCAATGAGCGGCTGGAATTTTTGGGCGATGCGGTCCTGGGCTTTTACACGGCGCAGACCATTTTCTCCACCCGACCGGATATGCCGGAGGGAGAGATGAGCCGCCTTCGGGCGGAGCTTGTGTGCGAGGCGAGCTTGCATCAGGTGGCGAAGTCGCTCCATCTGGGCGATTATCTGCGCCTTGGCCGCGCCGAGGAGGGGAACGACGGGCGCAATCGTCCGTCCATTCTGGCCGACGCGGTGGAAGCCGTCATCGCCGCCATCTTCACGGATGGGGGCCTTGAATGTGCGCAGAAGTTTATCTATGCGCAGATCCTGTCCGACGGCCTGGCCGGCCGGCGCTTCGTGCGCGAGGATTATAAAACCATGCTGCAGGAGCTTTTGCAGCAAAACGGCGGCTTGGCTCCGACGTATGAGATCATCGCGGAGTCCGGCCCCGACCACAACAAAACGTTTACGGCGCGTGTATGCTTCCCGCAGGGCTCGGCCGAGGGTGTCGGCAAGTCGAAGAAGGAAGCGGAGCGTGCCGCCGCCAAGCGCGCCTGGGAAAGGCTGAAGCACTGATGGCGCGGCGGAGCATCATCCCCATATTTGTACCGCACTTGGGCTGCCCGAGGCAATGCGTATTCTGCGACCAGAAGCGCATTTCCGGCAGCCCTTTGCCCTGCAGCGCCCGTGATGTATGCGCGGCGCTGGACGCGGCGGAGAAGGCGGGGGTGCAGGGCGCACAGCTTGCGTTTTACGGCGGCAGCTTCACGGCGGTGGCCGAGACTATGCAGGAGGAACTTCTCAGCGCGGCGCAGCCGTATATCGACCGCGGCGTGATCGATTCCATCCGCCTTTCCACAAGACCGGACGCCATCGACGAGAAAACGCTCATGCGTCTGCGCGGATACCGGGTGCAGGTCATCGAACTTGGCAGCCAGTCGATGGACGATGCGGTGCTGGCGGCCTCGGGCCGCGGCCACACGGCGGCGGACACCGCGCG
Organism: uncultured Oscillospiraceae bacterium; assembly: GCA_964386575.1. GTDB lineage: Bacteria > Bacillota > Clostridia > Oscillospirales > Oscillospiraceae > CAJOIG01. Next base: position 23,731 of record CAYLSA010000012.1, read on the forward strand.
CGCGGCGGAACTTGTCAAGGCCGGAGGCTTCCGGCTTGTTTTGCAGATGATGACGGGGCTGCCCGGTGCGTCCGATGCATCGGACATCGAAACGGCGCGGCGCATCATCGCCCTGCAGCCGGATGCCGTGCGCATTTATCCCACGGTCATCGTGCGCGATACGCCGCTTTATGATCTTTGGCGCGCGGGCGAGTATCGCGAGCATACGGTGGCGGACGCGGTGCGTGTGTGCGCGGATATATTGCCGCTGTTTGAGGCGGCGGCCATTCCGGTCATTCGGCTCGGGCTCAACCCCACGCAGGAGCTTTCAGGCGGCGAGGCGGTGGCCGGAGCGTATCATCCCGCACTGGGCGAGCTTGTGCGCTCGGAACGACTGCGGCGGCAGGCGATGGAACTTATGCGCGATGTGCCGTCGGGTGCGGCGGTCACGCTGGGGGTGCCGGAACGGCTCGTTTCCGCGATGATCGGGCAAAAGCGGACAAACATCGAGCGCCTTGCGCGGGATAAGCGGCTTCGTTCGCTTGGCGTAAAGGTGTGCAAAACGGCGGAAAACGGGATTTTGCTGCTTGACGTTGTCCCTTGATGGGAATATACTATATTCTGTATTACTATTGCAAAAAGACCACAACAGGAGAAATGAACGAGTGTATCTGCGCGCTCTGGAAATCCAGGGGTTCAAGTCTTTCCCGGAAAAGACGGTTCTGGAATTTGAAAAGAATATGACGATGATCGTCGGGCCGAACGGGTCCGGCAAATCCAATATATCCGATGCGATCCTATGGGTCATGGGCGAGCAGCGGGCGCGGTCGCTGCGCGGCAGCAAAATGGAGGATGTCATCTTTGGCGGAACGGAAAAGCGCGGCGCGTTGGGCGTGGCGCAGGTTTCGCTTATTTTGGACAACCGCAGCCGCAGCTTCGCCGTGGATACCGACGAGCTGGTCATCACGCGCCGGTATTATCGCTCGGGCGACAGCGAGTATCTTATCAACCGCGAAAACGTCCGTCTGCGCGATATCCACGAGCTGCTCATGGATACCGGTCTCGGCCGCGACGGCTATTCCATCATTGGGCAGGGCCGCATTGCGGAGATCGTGTCCGCCAAATCCACCGACCGCCGCGAGATATTCGAGGAGGCCGCCGGCATCAGCCGCTATCGCTACCGCAAGGAGGAGGCCGAGCGCAAGCTTGCCGCCACGGATGAGAGCCTTGTGCGCGTGGGCGATAAGATCGAGGAGCTGGAACTTCAGGTCGGGCCGCTGAAAAAGCAGTCGGAAACGGCGAAGAAATATCTGGCCCTGCGCGAGCAACTGAAAACGCTGGAAGTTTCGGCGTGGCTGATGACGCTTGACAAATTGGCCGAGCAGTCCTCGGCCGTCAAGCAGTCGCTTGAACAGGCGCGGGACGATCTGGGTCGGGCGCGGCAGGCGCTGGCCGATAACTACGAGCTGGGCGAGTCCATCGCGGAGAAAATGCGCGCAAAGGACGTGGAGGCCGAGCAGCTGCGCCGCCGTCTGTCCGAAGCGGAGGGTGACATTGCCGATAACGAAAGCGCCATGGCGGTTCTGCGCAGCCAGAAGCAGTCGAATCTCGACTCCGTCAAGCGTGTGCAGGGCGATATGCAGGCCGATGGCGAGCGCATCGCCGCCGTGCAGAAGCAGATCGACGAACTCAACGAACGCATCGAGGCCATCGCCGCCGATGAACGCGAACTGGGCGGGACTATCGCTTCGCTGTCGAATGTTGTAAACGGCCACCGCATGAAAATGGCGGGACGGGAAAATAAGCTGGCCGCCCTGCGCGAGGAACTGACGAAACTCACCGTCGATGGCCGCAGTATGCAAAGCCGCATCCATATGCTCTCGGAGATGGAAAAGGACTACGAGGGCTATTCCCGCGCGGTCAAAACCGTCATGCGCGAGTCAAAGCGCGGCACACTGCCCGGCATCCGCGGGCCGGTGGCCAATCTTGTTCGCAGTGAAGACCGCTACGCGCTGGCCATCGAAACGGCGCTGGGCTTTGCGGCGCAGAATATCGTTGTGGACACGCAGGAGGATGGCCGCACGGCCATCGAATACCTGAAGCGGCAGGATGCGGGGCGCGCTACGTTCTTGCCCATCAGCGCGGTACGCGGCAGTGCGCTGCAAAACCCGCCGCGCGGCGAGCGGGGCTATCTCGGCCTTGCCAGCGAGCTTTGCCGCTATGACAGCGCCTATGCCGGTGTGTTTGCCAGCCTGCTTGGCCGCACGGTCGTTACGCAAACGCTGGGCGATGCCGTGGCCATCGCGAAAAAATACGACAACCGCTTCCGCATCGTGTCGCTCGATGGCCAGATGGTCAATGCCGGCGGCTCCATGACGGGCGGCTCGGCGGCGAAGGGCACGGGCGTGCTGTCGCGCGCCAATGAGCTGGAACGGCTGAGAAAGCAAAGTGCCCAGCTTGAGGAAAAACGCGCGGAGAAGGCGGAAATGCTTTCCAAGGCGGAACGGGAACTGGCCGCCGCGCGCTACGATATGGATACGGCGGCGGAGCAATTGGCCGCCGAGCGCAGCCGCGCCGCCTCGCTTTCGGCGGAGCGGGAAGCGAAGAAAAACAGCGCCGATCAGCTAGAGGCCGTGATAAATGCCATGCAGGCCGGCGGCGGCGAGCGCCGCGCGCTGATCGAGGGCTATGAACGCCGCAACGGCGAGATCGATGCCGAGCTTGAAAAGAAATCCAAGCGCGCCGAGGAATTAAACGCGCGGGCGGAGGGCTATCGCGGCCGCATCCGTGCCGTTACCGACCAGAAATTCCAGCTCGAGGCCCGCCGCACGGAGGCCGACCGCGAAAACCAGCGCCGCAACGAGAGCATCGTGGAGCTGGAGCGGCTGGTGGCATCCATCGAGCGCAAAACGCTGGCGGCGGAGATGGAAGAGCAGCAGCTTGTGGACAAGCTCTGGGAAAACTACGAACTTACGCGAACGGCGGCCCAGCCGCTGCGCATCGAGCTTGCCGGCATCACGGCGGCCAACCGCGACATCACCACCCTGCGCCGCAGCATATCCGCTCTTGGCACGCCGAATCTCGGCGCCATCGAGGAATACGAGCGCGTTTCCGAGCGCTATGAATATCTCTCCGGCCAGCGGCAGGACATCGTGAAGGCGAAAACCGAGCTTCTGGGCATCATCGGCGACATCACGCGCGAGATGGAACAGATCTTCACGACCGAATTTGCGCTCATCTCCGAGCGCTTCACGCAGACATTTTTGGAGCTGTTCGGCGGCGGCCGCGCAAAGCTCAGTCTGGAGGACGAGTCCGATCCGCTCAACTGCGGCATCGAGATCAAAGTCCAGCCGCCCGGCAAGGCGGTATCGAGCATCAGTCTGCTCTCCGGCGGCGAGAAATCCTTCGTGGCCATCGCGCTGTATTTCTCCATCCTGCAGGTCAAGCCCACGCCGTTTTGCGTCATGGACGAGATCGAGGCGGCGCTGGACGAGGAAAACGTTTCGCGCTATGCGGAATATATGCGCACGCTGTCGGACAAAACGCAGTTCATCGCCATCACGCACCGCCGCGGCACCATGGAGCAGGCGGATGTGCTGTTCGGCGTGACGATGCAGGAAAAAGGTGTCAGCCGCGTGATCGAGCTGGATCTGGCCGAGGCGCAGAAAACGGCGGAAAACTAAGGGAGTTTAACTATGGGACTTTTTAAGAAAAAACAGGGCGGGCTTTCAGGCCTGTTTCAGGGCTTCAAAGATACCGATGACGATTTCTTCGAGGAACTCGAGGAAGCGCTTATTCTGGCCGATTCCGGCGTGGAGATCGCGGAGGAGACGGTCAGCCAGCTTCAGGAGGCCTGCAAGGCGCGCTTTATCCGCAAGGAAAGCGAGATCCGCGAAAAGCTGGCGGATGTGCTGGCCGGGCAGATGACCGAGGCGGGGGACGCTTCCATGAAACTCAATACGAACCCCTCCGTCATTCTGGTCGTGGGCGTCAATGGCGTGGGAAAGACTACCACCATCGGCAAGCTCGCGAAACTTTATAAAAATCAGGGCCGGAAGGTGCTTTTGTGCGCGGCGGATACGTTCCGTGCGGCGGCCAGCGAACAGCTTGCCATCTGGGCCGAGCGTGTTGGCTGCGACATCGTGCGCCATGGCGAGGGCGGCGACCCCGGCGCGGTGGTATACGACTCCATCGCGGCGGCTCGGGCGCGCGGTGCGGATTTGATTATCGTAGATACTGCCGGACGGCTTCACAATAAGCAGAATCTGATGAACGAGCTTTCGAAGATCTATAAGATCCTGGCCAAGGAACTGCCGGACTGCGACATGGAAACGCTGCTCGTGCTCGACGCGACCACGGGGCAAAACGGGCTTTTGCAGGCCGAGAGCTTCACCAAGGCCGCCGGCGTTACCGGCATCGTGCTCACCAAACTCGACGGCACGGCCAAGGGCGGCGTGGTGCTGTCCATCGGGCGGCGGCTCGGCGTGGGCGTGAAATTCGTGGGCGTCGGCGAGGGCGTGGACGATCTTTTGCCGTTTGACGCCAAGCAATTTGCGGAGGAACTTTTGTCATGACGATCGTGCTTGCATCGAATAATGCCGGAAAACTGCGGGAGTTCCGCGAGATCTTGGCTCCGCTGGATATCACGGTCGTGCCGCAAAGCGCCGTGGGCGCGGATTTTGAAGTGAACGAAACGGGCGAGACCTTTGAGGAAAATGCCTATCTCAAGGCAAGCTCGGTCGTATCCTTCAGCCATTTCCCCGTGGTGGCGGACGATTCCGGCCTGTGCGTCACGGCGCTGGACGGCGCGCCCGGCTTGAACACGGCGCGTTTCGGCGGCGGCAAGGACTGGACCGACCGGCAGAAGTATGAATACCTGCTGGAAGTTATGAAGGACAAGACCGACCGCTCGGCCAAATTTGTCTCGGCCATCTGCTGCATTATGCCCGGCGGACGCATTTTGCGCACGCGCGGCGAGTGCCCCGGCCGCATTTTGACGGAGCCCATGATGGGCGATGCCGGTTTTGGCTACGATCCCGTTTTCTGCCCGGAGGGATACGACGAATCCTTCGCCGTTTTGGGGCAGGATGTGAAAAATACCATTTCCCACAGAGCCCGCGCGCTCGCCGCGTTCAGAAAGGAGCTTGAGAAATTATGCTGACCGGAAAGCAAAGAGCCTATCTGCGCGCTCTGGCGCAGAAGGAGGAGGCTATCCTCTACATCGGCAAGGCCGGTGTGACCGAGGCCATCGTGACCGAGGCGAACAACGCTCTCGCCGCGCGGGAGCTGGTCAAGGGCAAGGTTTTGGAAAACAGCCCCGTCACGCCCGCCGAGGCGCAGGCCGCCCTGTGCGAGGCTTGCGAGTGCGACGGTGTGCAGGTCATCGGCAAGGTGTTTTCGATCTATCGCAAAAACACCAAGGCGCCGAAGATCGTGCTGCCGAAATGATCGATATCGCCATTTACGGCGGAAGCTACAATCCGCCGCATCGCGGCCATCTTCGCGCCGCGCAGGCTGCCTATGAGCAGTTGAAGCCGCAGAAATTCTTCCTTGTGCCGGACTATGAGCCGCCGCACAAAACGCTGGAGGCGGGAAGCCCCGAACCGGCCGAGCGCCTTGAACTCACGCGGCTGGCGGCCGAGGAGCTGCCGTGGGCCGAAACGCTCGATATCGAGATAAACCGTGCCGGAAAAAGCTACACCTCCGACACGCTGCGCGCGCTGCATGAGCAGTATCCCGAAAGCCGCCTGTGCTTTTTGATGGGAACGGATATGTTCCTGACGCTGGACGAGTGGCATGAGCCGGAGGAGATCACGCGCCTTGCGGCGATCGGCGTTTTTGCCCGCAGTGCGGGCGAACGCGAGGCCATCGAACGCAAAAAGGCGGCGGTGGAGGCGCGCTACGGGGCGGAAGTTCTGGTGGTCGAAAGCGAGCCGATCGACATCTCCTCGTCCGAGCTGCGAGCGCTGTTGCCGCAGCGCAAGGGACGGGAGTATCTGCCGGAGGCGGTGTATGCCGAGATCATCCGCCATCGACTCTACGGCGCGAGGCCCGAGCTTGCATGGCTGCGGGAGAGGGCCTATGCCCATCTCAAGCCAAAGCGCGTGCCCCATGTGGCCGGAACGGAACAGGAGGCGGTGCGTCTTGCCAAGCGCTGGGGCGAGGACGAGGGCGATGCCGCGGAGGCTGCGATCCTGCACGACATCACCAAGCGCCTTGACCACGAAGAACAGTTGCACCTGTGCAAAAAATATGCTATCATTACCGATAATTTAGAAACGGCCAACGAAAAGCTGCTGCACGCGCGAACGGGCGCGGCACTATCGAAGGAGCTGTTCGGCGTGCCGGAGCATATCGAGTCGGCTATCCGCTGGCACACAACGGGTCGGGCGGGGATGACGAGGCTTGAGCAGATCGTATATCTGGCCGATTACATCGAGCCCACGCGCCACGGCTTTGCGGGACTGGAAGAGCTTCGCAGGGCGGCCTATGAGGATCTGGACGGCGCGATGGCGCTGGCGCTCAGCATGAGCTGGCAGGAAGTCACGGAAAAGGGCTGGCCCTTCCACAAAAACTCCGCGGATGCGAAAGAATATTATGAAGCGCTCTGCAAAAGCAGGGGGCTGGAAACGGTGGTAATAAAATGAATCCTTATGAAGCTGCAATCGTGGCGGTGAAAACGCTCTCGGAGAAAAAGGGCGAGGACATCCGCCTTCTCAACACCACGGAGCTGACGGTCATTGCCGATTACTTTGTTATCTGCACGGCCACGTCCGCGCCGCATATCAAGGCGCTCACCGAGGAGGTCGATAAGCGCCTGTCCGACGCCGGAATGCCGGCCATCCATCGCGAGGGTTATCGCTCGAGCACTTGGGTCCTGCTCGATTACGGCGGGCTCGTGGTGCATGTATTTTTGGAGGAAACGCGCCAGTTCTACGGCCTTGACCGGCTGTGGGGCGATGCGCAGGAAATCGACATCAAGGAAATCGAGGCGTAAAGAGCATGGGCTACGAATTTGAACGAATCGAGAAAAAATGGCAGGGCATCTGGGAAAAGACCAAGCCCTATGCCGCTGTGACCGGCGACAACTCCAAGCCGAAGTTTTACGGCCTGATCGAGTTCCCCTATCCCTCGGGGCAGGGACTGCACGTGGGCCATCCGCGCCCGTTTACCGCGATGGACGTTATCACGCGCAAAAAACGTATGCAGGGGTTCAACGTTCTCAACCCCATCGGCTATGACGCTTTCGGTCTGCCGACGGAAAACTACGCCATCAAAAACCACATCCATCCCGCCATCGTGACGCGCGATAATATCGCCAACTTCACGCGCCAGCTGAAAATGCTCGGCTATGGCTTCGATTGGGACCGCTGCGTGAATACCAGCGACCCGGAGTATTATAAGTGGACGCAGTGGATCTTTTTGCAGATGTTCAAAAAGGGCCTTGCCTACAAGGCGACCATGAGCGTCAACTGGTGCACCAGCTGCAAGGTCGTTCTGGCCAACGAAGAGGTCGTGGAGGGCGTTTGCGAGCGCTGCGGCGCGCCGGTGGTGCGCAAGGAGAAGAGCCAGTGGATGCTGGCCATCACCAAATACGCCGACCGCCTGATCGACGATCTGGACGAGGTGGACTATATCGAGCGCGTCAAGACTCAGCAGCGCAACTGGATCGGCCGCTCCGAAGGCACCGAGGTGGACTTCACCGCCACGAACGGGGAAAAGCTCACCGTGTTCACGACCCGCTGCGATACGCTGTTCGGCGTGACCTACATGGTCCTTTCGCCGGAGCACGCGCTTTTGAAAAAATGGGCCGACCAGATCAAAAACTGGGACGAAGTGAGCGCCTATATGGAGGCCGCGTCCCGCAAGTCCGATCTCGAACGCACCGATCTTGCCAAGGATAAGACCGGCGTGCGTCTCGATGGCATCGAGGCCATCAACCCCGCAAACGGCGCCCATATCCCCGTGTTTGTGTCGGACTACGTTCTCATCACCTACGGCACCGGTATCGTTATGGGCGTGCCGGGCCATGACCAGCGCGACTGGGAGTTTGCCACGAAGTTCGGCCTTCCCATCGTGGAGGTCGTCGAGGGCGGCGACATCACCAAAGAAGCCTTCACCCTCAAAGACGACACCGGCATCATGGTCAATTCCGGCTTCCTCAATGGCATGACCGTCAAGCAGGCCATCCCCGCCATGAAGGAATATGTCACGAAGCAGGGCTTCGGTCGTCCGAAGGTCAACTACAAGCTGCGCGACTGGGTGTTCTCCCGCCAGCGCTATTGGGGCGAGCCCATCCCTCTGGTCAACTGCGAAAAGTGCGGCTGGGTGGCCATCCCCGAAGATCAGCTTCCGCTGGAACTGCCGCCGGTCGAATCCTACGAGCCCACGGACGATGGCGAAAGCCCGCTGGCCAAGATGACCGACTGGGTCAACACCACCTGCCCCTGCTGCGGCGGTCCGGCCCGCCGCGAGACCGACACCATGCCCAACTGGGCGGGTTCGAGCTGGTACTTCCTGCGCTATATGGACGCCCACAACGACAAGGCGCTGGCCAGCCGCGAGGCGCTGGATTATTGGAGCCCCGTCGATTGGTATAACGGCGGCATGGAGCATACTACGCTGCATCTGCTGTATTCGCGCTTCTGGCATAAATTCCTCTATGACATCGGCGTCGTGCCCACGAAGGAGCCGTATTACAAGCGCACCAGCCACGGCATGATCCTGGGCGAGAACCCCTATTACGTCGGCAACGCCGCCACCGAGGAGGAAAAGGCGGAGCTGATCGCAAAGCACGGCAGTCTGGCCCAGCGGCCGAGCGTGAAGATGTCCAAGTCCCTCGGCAACGTCGTCAACCCCGACGACGTGGTGAAGGAATACGGCGCGGATACGCTGCGCGTGTATATCATGTTCATCGGCGACTTTGAAAAAACAGCCACCTGGTCTACCAACGCCGTTAAGGGCTCCAAGCGCTTCCTTGACCGCGTGTGGAACCTGATGGACATGGCCGAGGCCGGCGAGGAGGTCTCCGCGAAAAACGAGGCTATCATCCATAAGACCATCAAAAAGGTCACGGACGACATCGACGCACTGAAGATGAACACCGCTCTGGCCGCGCTCATGACGCTTGTCAACGAGCTTTACGTCAATGGTCTCAGCCGCGGCGATCTGCGTGTGCTGATGCTCATGCTCAGCCCCTTTGCTCCGCATATCGTGGAGGAGATGTGGGAGATGATGGGCTATGCCGAAAAGACCGGCCATATGGCCATGCAGGACGAGTGGCCCGTGTATGACGAGAGCAAGACCGTGGAAAGCACGAAGGAACTGGCCGTGCAGGTGAACGGCAAGCTGCGCGCCACGATCACCGTTTCCGCTGATGCGGACGACGACACCGTGGTCGCCGCGGCCAAGGCCGAGCCGAAGATCGCCCGCCAGCTCGAGGGCATGGAGCTTATCCGCAGCATCGTTGTGAAAAATAAGCTGGTCAATCTCATCGTCAAACCCGCAAAATAATAATTTCTTTATTGACATTGGCGGGTCGACAAAGTATAATAATCGATGTGCAAAAAATCAAGCGTATTTGAGGCGTAATCGGAGGGAGGGAAAAATAGATGCCGGAAATCCACGTCAAGGAGAACGAGTCTCTCGACAACGCGCTCAAACGGTTCAAGCGCAGCTGCGCTAAGGACGGCGTTATGAACGATCTTCGCCGCAAGGAGTATTACCAGAGCCCCAGTGTGAAGCGTCGCAAAAAGTCCGAAGCTGCTCGCAAAAACAAGAACAAGCGTTACTACTGATCCATACAGACAAAGCCGCACGAGTTTTCTCGTGCGGCTTTTGTGCGTTTATCGCCTAAAAACCTCCTAAAAACCACACTGTATGGTAATTTCCGCCGCAAAAAGAGGAAAAACGAACGATTTTTTGATTGACATAAAATTTTATGAGTGCTATAGTAAAGCGTGTTTTTTGAAACGAAACCCAATAGGAGGTATATAACCGTGAAGATCATTATTGGAACCGAGCAGGAGATCGCCCAGAAGGCCGCGCAGCGCTATGTGGAGCTTCTGGCGAAAAAGCCGAACGCCGTTTTGGGCTATGCCACCGGCAGCACGCCGCTGGGCCTGTATGCCGAGCTTGCGCGCCTGAACAAGGCCGGCGCTCTGGACTTTAAGGATGCCACGACCTTTAACCTCGACGAATACGCCGGGCTTGACGGCACGCACGACCAGTCTTACCGCTATTTCATGAACACCAATCTCTTTAACCATATCAATATCGACATCGCAAACACCCACGTTCCCTCCGGCCTTGATATCGCCGCTGCGGAGGATTATGACAAACAGATCGAAGCCGCCGGCGGCATCGACCTTCAGCTTCTCGGCATCGGCAACAATGGCCACATCGGCTTCAACGAGCCGAACACGCCCTTTGGCAGCCGCACCCATCTGGTCGATTTGACCGAGTCCACGCGCGAGGCCAACAAGCGCTTTTTCGCCTCCATCGACGAAGTGCCTACCCAGGCCGTCACCATGGGCGTGCGCACCGTGATGAACGCCCGCTCTGTGATCCTCGTGGCCATCGGCAAAGTCAAGGCGGAGATCATTCGCCAGACGCTTCTTGGCCCTGTGACCGAGGAAGTGCCCGCGTCCGTTTTGCAGCTGCATCCGGACTGCGAGATCTATCTTGACCACGAAGCAGCCAGCCTGCTGTAAGGGAGAAAGAAAGCATGGGCAAATACTTCGGCACCGACGGTTTCCGCGGCAAAGCCGGTGAGGTTTTAACGGCCGAGCACGCGTTCAAGACCGGACGGTTTTTGGGCTGGTACTACGGCCGGACGCACCGCGCGCGCGTCGTGATCGGCAAGGATACGCGTCGCTCGTCCTATATGTACGAAAGCGCGCTGGCCGCGGGCCTTACCAGCTCCGGTGCGGATGCGTATCTGCTGCACGTCACCACCACGCCCTGCGTCAGCTACATCACGCGCACCGAGCATTTCGACTGCGGCATCATGATCTCCGCCAGCCACAACCCGTTTTACGACAACGGCATCAAGCTCATGAACGAGGTCGGCGAGAAGATGGACGATGCGCTGCAGGACGAGCTTGAGCGCTACATCGACGGCGAGATCGCCGAGCTTCCCTGGGCCACGGGCGAGGATATCGGCCGCACGGTGGACTTCTATTCCGGCCGCAACCGCTACATCGGCTATCTCACGGGTCTGGCCGTGCGCTCGTTTGAGGACCGCAAGGTCGCGCTTGACTGCGCCAACGGCTCCGCGTGGATGATCGGCCGCGCCGTGTTCGATGCGCTGGGCGCAAAGACCTATGTCATCAACGACCAGCCCGACGGCGTGAACGTGAACACGAACTGCGGCTCCACGCACATCGAGGGTCTGCAAAAATACGTGCGCGAGGGCGGCTATGATGTTGGCTTTGCCTTCGATGGCGATGCCGATCGCTGCCTGGCTGTGGATGAAAACGGCGAGGTCGTAAACGGCGACAAGATCATGTACATCTGCGCCAAATTCATGCGCGACCATGGTCAGCTGCCCTCGAACACCGTGGTCACCACCATCATGTCGAATTTCGGCCTGTATAAAGCACTTGACAAGATCGGCATCGCGTATGAGAAAACCGCCGTGGGCGACCGCTATGTGTATGAAAACATGAAAGCGAACGACCATCTCCTCGGCGGCGAGCAGTCCGGCCACATCATCTTCCGCAAATACGCCCACACGGGCGACGGCCTCATCACGGCCGTGATGCTCATGAGCGTGATGATCGAAACGCAGCTTCCGCTGTCGGTTCTGGCGCGGGATGTGGAGATGTATCCGCAGGTTTTGAAAAACGTGGTCGTGGACGATAAGGCGAAAACGCTTTCCGATCCCGCCGTGGAAAAGGCCGTGGCCGAATGCACCGAAAGCCTTGGCGCGGACGGGCGCGTTCTCCTGCGCGCAAGCGGAACGGAGCCGGTCCTGCGCGTGATGAGTGAGGCCGGAAGCGAAGCTGAATGTGAAAAACAGGTCGACTACATCATCGACGCCATGCGCCAAAGCGGCCATCTGATCGAGGTGAGAGCGAAATGATCAAGCTCAGGGATATGTACGATCTCAGCCACACGCTGGCAAGTGAATATCTTTCGCAGTTTGAATATCCGTGGGAGGCCCTTGGCGGCATTTCGGACTTCATCCTCGCCCTCGGAAAGACTCTGCCCATGGATGAATATCATCATCCGCTGGACTGGGACGGAAACATTTTGGAGGATGTGTGGGTGGCAAACGATGCCACGGTTTTCAAAACCGCGTATCTGCACGGCCCGTGCATCATTGGCCACGGCACGGAGCTGCGCCAGTGTGCGTTCGTGCGCGGCAGCGCCCTCGTGGGTGATAACTGCGTGGTGGGCAACTCCACGGAGCTGAAAAACGTGATCCTGTTTGATAACGTGCAGGTGCCGCATTATAACTATGTCGGCGATTCCATCCTGGGCTACAAAGCCCATATGGGCGCGGGGTCCATCACGTCGAATGTGAAAAGCGATAAGACCCTCGTGGTGGTCAAAGATGGCGCCGAGGCCATCGAGACCGGCCGCAAGAAATTTGGCGCCATGCTGGGCGACCGCGTGGAGGTCGGCTGCAACAGCGTGCTGAACCCCGGCACGGTGCTCGGGCGCGATGTGAGCGTGTATCCCACCAGCTGCGTGCGCGGCGTGGTGCCGGCCGGCCACATCTGGAAGGACAAAGACCATATCATCAAAAGAAGCTGAAAAAAACGCCCCGACCGTTAGACAGGTGTTCATAAAACAGTTTTAGACTGAAATTACAAAATGAGCATCTGT
>CAYLSA010000013.1:0-35134 GCA_964386575.1 uncultured Oscillospiraceae bacterium
TCGAGCTCAACGGTATGCGCCGCGAGGTGGCCGTGATCGACCCGAGCGCCAAGGATTCCGCCGCAAAGGTGCCCATGGCCGACCCGGACGACGAGCTCCAGGTAGGCGCCTCCATCCCCGGCATGGTCTCGCGCGTGGACGTTCAGCCCGGCGACGAGGTCGAGGCCAACCAGACCCTCGCCGTGATCGAGGCGATGAAGATGGAAACGAGCATCGTTTCCAAATGCGCGGGTGTGGTGGATCAGGTTCTCATCAAGAAAGGCGACAATGTCAAGGCCGGCGAGCTGCTGGTCACGCTGAAGGTCTGATTGCATAAAATCGCGAAAAGAGTGAATTTCTATGCCGTATGAATCCTATACACCGCCGGTGGGGTACTCCTTCGAGTACCTCGCCGAATGCGGCTCCACCAACGACGAAGCGCTCCGCCGCGGCCCCGGCTCCATCGTGGTCTCCGGGCGGCAGAGCGCCGGTCGCGGCCGCATGGGACGCAGCTTCTCCTCCGAAGAAGGCGGGCTGTATGTATCCATGTGCGCCCCCCTGCCCTGCGAGGCAAGCGAGGCTCCGGCTCTTGCGGCTCTCGCGGCTCTCGCGGCGTGCGAGGCCGTGGATGAGCGGGCGCAGATCAAGTGGCCGAATGATATTATGTTAACCGACAAGAAAGTGGCCGGTATCCTCTGCGAAATGCGGGACGGCTGTCTCATCTTCGGCTTCGGCGTGAACGTGGAAAACGAACTGCCTCCGGAGCTTACCGAGGCTGGCCGCGTATCCGCCGCGCGCGAGAGTATTCTCACAAAGCTCACGCACCGCATGGCGGAGATCCTGGCCGCCTATCCCGAAAACCGCGAGGCGCTCATGGCGCTGTATGCCCACAAGTGCTGCACGCTTGGCCGCATGGTGGACGTGACCTACCGCGGGATGCCGCTGTACGGCTTCGCCTTCGCCGTGGATAAGCACGGCGGTCTGATGGTCATGACGCAGGAAAGCCGCACCGCCGTTACGATCTACTCCGGCGAGGCCACCTTCGCCTGATCCGCCCACTGCACGATTTTTTCCCAAAACTCCACAACGCGAAACTTCAGAACATAGCCCTCGTCCGACCGTGTGACGAGGGCTTTTTGCGCCTCATCGAGCGCCCCGAACGCCTCCTGCGACTGGGTCACGAGCGCCTCCGTACACAGCGGCGGATATAACACGCACCACCAGTTGCGCCCCTGCCCCTCGCCCATCACCACGCGCAGCGCGAGGTATTCCCCCGCCGGAAGCGAAAACGTGGCGTAGTCGCGCGTGGGAAATGCCTCCTGCTCCAAACTCACGCGCAAGTCGCCCATGGCCTCGATGCGCGGCATGAGTTCTCGAATTATGTCAACTGCTTCTTCCCGACTTGTCGCCGCTTCCAGCGCGGGCGTGACCAGCGCCAATATCTCATCGCGCAAGCGTAGCTTCGCCGCCTGATCGGCCGCGGAATCGGACGGCGCCACGATGTGCAGCCGCACGAGCGTGTCCGCAAGGTGCGTCTGTTCCCGCTCGGCCCAAAGTCCCGCGCAGAAGAACACGCCCAGCGCCATCACGCCCGCAAGCTCCCATGCTTTCCATGATCTAAGTACCCGTTTCATAAAAAAATCACCGCCGAAATTATCGACGGTGACGCTTATATTTATACAGTTTGATCTTCAAATTTCCACGCGGGGTGCCGGGCGTGTGAGATAGCACTCGGCATAGCGCGCGCGCAGGATCTCATAGCAGCTTTGCGCGGCGATCTCGGAATCGAACAGCCCGAAAACGGCGCTACCCGTGCCCGTCATGGCCGCGCCCAGTGCGCCGCCGGACAAAAGCTCCGCCTTGATGGCGAACACTCCGCCCCATTTGCGCGGCAGAACATCCTCGAACACATTATACATCCGCCGGCTCACGCCGCCAAGCTCGCCCGCCGCGAGCGCTTCGCACAGACCCGCCGTGTCCGGCCGCATCCGGCTGCGCCGCGCGTCGATCTCAGCAAATAGCACGGGCGTGGAAATGGCGAAGGCAGGCTTTGCGATCACGATGGCGCAGTCCGGCAGCGGCGGCAAATGCGTCAATACCTCGCCGCGCCCCTCGGCCAACTGCGTTCCGCCCGCCACGCAAAACGGCACATCGCTGCCGAGCGATTCGGCCAGGGTGCAAAGCTCCGCTTCGGTCTTTCCGGCCTTCGTGAGCCGGTTGAGCGCGCGCAAAACCGCCGCCGCATCGGACGAGCCGCCGCCCATTCCGGCGCAAACGGGACTGCGCTTCGTCACGCGGATGGCCGCACCGAGACCCGTGCCATCGAGGAAACACCGCGCCGCCTTCATGGCGAGATTGCGCTCATCGGCCGGAAGATAGGGCTGGCCGGGATCGATGGAGAACGCGCCGTCCGTCAGCTCGATGTCGATATCGTCGCCAAACTCGACCGACTGCATCACCATGCGCATATCGTGGTAGCCGTTCGGCTGCTTGCCCAGCACGTCCAGCGACAGATTCAGTTTTGCATACGCCCGCTCACGCATCGAACAGCATCTCCATCAGATTCACGCCGTTCGGCACGAAAACGCCCGTGGCAAGGCCGTTTTTCTCCGTGTAGTCAAGACCGCTTCCCTCGGTTTTGCGGCTGTCGTAAAGCAAAAACGGCACGGGATCGCCATCGTGGGCGCGGTTGGACGTGAGCGTTTTGTGGTCGGACAGCATCAGGATGCGATACGGCTCGCCGCATCCGTCAAGCCATGCCAAAATGGGCTTAAGTTCGCGGCTGGAAAGCCACTCGATGGATTGGATCTTGCCGTCCGTGTCGCCGTTGTGGGTACATTCGTCCGGCGCCTCCACGTGCAGGCAGGCAAACTCACAGCGCGAGAGGATCTCGATGGTCTTTTCGGCTTTCCCCTCCCAGTTGGTATCGATCTCGCCGGTCACACCGGGCACGATGGGCGCTTGAAGCCCCGAAAGGCGCGCGATGCCCTGCACGAGCGGCACGGCGGATACCACCTCGCCCGTGTGGCCGTATTTGGAAGCGAAGTCCGGCAAAATGGCCGCCGTTCCCTCCGCCCAGAACCAAACACCGTTCGCCGGAAGCTTGCCCTCCGCCCGACGGCGCTCGTTGATGGGATGATGGTCCAGAAAGCGCGTGGCGGCCTCCTGCATCTCGCGCAGTGCCACAGCATCCGCGCAGCCGGACGGCAGCAACGGCCCCAGCACCTCGCCCAGATGGTCGTGCGGCGGCGTCAGGCTCAAGCCCGCGATATCCGCGCCGCTTTGCACCATGAAATGGCGGAACGAGCCGCCCGGATGGATGCGGCAGCGGTATTTCTCCGCCAGCGCACCAAATTCCGCACTGGCCCACAGATCGCGCACCAGCGCATCGGAATCCGCCGCCTCGATCGATCCCGCCGAATGGGACACGATGCGCCGCGCTTCATACGGCTCGTCCCCATCGGACAGCGCCACCATATTGCAGCGGCAGGCCATGTCACCATCGGCCAGAGATATGCCCTGTGCGGCGGCCTCCAACGGGCCGCGGCCGTGATAATATTGCAAAGGATCGGCGCCGAAGATGGACATGATGGCCGTGGCGCTGCCCGGCTCGAATTCTTTCGGGCAATTGACCACACTGCCGAGCACACCGCCGCGCGCGAGCTTGTCGATGAGCGGCTTGTCCGCGATCTCCAGGGGCGTTTTGCCGCCGCGTTCGGGGATGGGGTTGTCCGCCATGCCGTCGCCGATGAAAAGGAAGTATTTCATGTTCGGTTCACCTGCTTTCTCTTGCCGCCAGTATACGCCAAAATCCCCCGCGGCGCAATCATGAAAAAATGCTTTACAAACGCCCGCCTCGGTGGTATAACTCAATGAAAGAGTAAGAACTAGATAAAGTAAAGTATGATCCGCCTCGAATGGGAGGGATTTTTATGGACAACAACGAACTTCTCCGCGCCATCGTGGACGCCGATCGGGCCGCGTGCGAGCGTGTGGACGCCGCCAAACAGCGCGAAAAGCACCTGAGCGGCGATCGGGCCGCTGTGTTCGCCGCCGCCGAGAAAAAGGCGATGGACGCCGCCCACCGGCAGACGGACACCCTGCGCGACGAGGTCAAAACCGCCGCCGACCGGCGCACGGCAGAGCTGGACAAAAAGCGCGATGAGGCGCTGGCCGCACTCGACCGCGAGTTTGCCGCCAAAAAGGACGACTGCGTTGAGCGCATTTTCCGCGCCGTGGTGGGACTTTCATGAGCCGCTACGCACGCTACAGCGCCGCCGTGACCAAGGCGCGCGCAATGTATGCCCACCGGCTGACGGCGGGCGACTGGGCGCAGCTTGCCGCACTGGACACACCCCGCCGCATCGCGGACTATCTGCGCCAGAGCGGTTCATGGCCGCTGGCCGCCGCCACGGACGATGCACAAACGCTGTGCGACAGTTTATCCGACGAGCTGCACGACCGCTACCGGCGGCTGTGCCTGTATCTTCCCAAGGCGCGCGACCGCGAGTACATTGCCTTTTTCCTCAAACGCAAGACCCACGCGCTCAGCTACGATAACACCGACTACGAAAAACTCAGCGAGTGCATCGAGAAAAGCTATCGGGGCCTGTCGCGACTGGCGATGAAAAAGCTCCTCGGCGCGGAGGCCGATATGCTCAATCTCGTGTATCTACTGCGTCTGCGGCGCTTTCCCGGCTCACTCGAGGGGGCAAAGGAGCGGCTGATACCGGTGCGCATGGAACTGGGGAAAAAGCTCATCGACGCGCTTCTCGCCGCGCCGGATGACGAGGCCGTTTTGCGTCTGTTGCAGCCGACACCGTGGGCTGACACGCTGCGGGACATCTCCCCCGCCGCGCTGGACACGGCGTATGAGAACTACATGGAGAGCTTTTGCCAAAAGCTCGTGGCCGGGGGCGATCCTTCGGCGGCGGTGCCGATGGCGTATATGATGCTGTCAGAGCTTGCGCGGCTGCGGCTGACGCGCCTGATACAGCGAACAAATCAGGGCAGGTGATAACATGGCCAAAAACACCATGACGGCACTCACCATCTCCGGCCCGGCCGAGAGGCTGGACGAGGCCGTCGAACATTTTTTCGTAAACCGCTCCATCCACCCGGAGGACGCTTCGTCGTTCCTCGCCGGGGTGCGCGCGTGGCAGAAGCCGGAGGTCGATGACCGCTATGCCGCCCCGCTCGCGCAGGCGGATGCACTGCTGGCGGACTTCGCCCTTGCGCCGGAGCGCGCCGATTTTGAGCAAAAGGGCTATACCCTGCGCGGCTGCGAGGCGTATCTGGAAACGCTTTCAACCACCGCCGCGGCGCAAAAGGCCGAGCGCGAGACGCTGGAGAAGAAACTGGCGGCCAATCGCGCCGTTTTGGAAACGCTGTCGCACTTTGCATCCGTGGCCGTGCCGGTATCGGAGCTTGCCGCGCTGCGCTATGTCCACGGGCGCTTCGGGCGCATCCATCCGGAAAACTGGCCGGCCTGTCAGGCCGAGAGCGCAAAGCTCGATGGGCTGTTTCTGATGGAGACCGACCACAGCGAGGAATGGGTATGGCTGCTGGCGCTGTCCGTGCGCGATCTGGCCGAGGAGGCCGATTCCCTGCTGGCGCGCTGCGGTTTTGAACGCATTTTGCCCGATTCCGTGCCGCTGGACGGCCGCACCGCCGCCGAGACCATCGCGGCGCTGGAGGCGGAAAACCGCACGGCGCAGGAGCATCTGGCCGCACTGGATGCCGCCCGCAATGAGCTTCTGGCCGAAAACCGCGAGGAGCTTTTGAGCCGCCGGAGCTATTTGAAGTTCAAAAGCGCGTGCTGCGCGGCCCGGCGCTATGCGGCGCTGGCCAAGGGGCGGTTTTATCTGGTTGGCTGGGTGGACTCGTCCGAGGCCGATGCCTTCGCCGCCGAGGTGGAGCGTGTGGTCGGCTTCCGCTGTGTGCGCGCGGCGGCCCAAAAGGACCATCCCGCGCCGGTGAAACTGAAAAAGCGCCGCTTCGGCGGAGTGTTCGACTCCATTTTGAAGATGTATGGTCTGCCCTCCGGCGGCGAGACCGACCCGCGGCTGTTCCTTGCCATCAGCTACACGCTGTTTTTCGGCATCATGTTCGGCGATGTGGGCCAGGGCGCGTGTTTGATCCTCATCGGCTGGCTTTTGTGGAAAAAGACCGGCGGCAGCATCTGGCGCATTTTCTCCATCTGCGGCATAAGCTCCGTGATCTTCGGCCTTGTATACGGAAGCTGCTTCGGCTTTGAGGAGCTGTTCCCGTGGGGCGGGTTCCACGTGCTTGAGGGCGACAACCTGATGACAATGCTGCTTCTGGCCGTGGCGCTCGGCGCGGTGGTGATCCTGTGCTGCATGGTACTAAACATTATAAACGCCCTGCGGCGGCGGGATCTCCAAGCCGGCCTGTTCGGCCCGAACGGTCTTTGCGGCATGGTGTTTTATCTGTCGCTTCTGCTGCTGGTCGTGAGCCTTTACAGCGGGCTTTTTGCCTTCCCCAAGCTCTGCATCTGGCTTTGCATCGTTTTGCCGCTCGTGCTCATCTGGGTGGGCGAGCCGCTGGGCGAGCTTGTGGCCGGAAATCCGGAGTGGAAAAAAGCCAAGATCGGCGATGTATTGATGACCGGCTTTTTCGACATCTTCGAATCGCTTTTGAGCTATCTTTCCAACACCATGAGCTTTCTGCGTGTGGGCGCGTTCGCCATCTCCCACGCGGGCATGATGATGGTCGTGTTCCTCATCGCGGAGGTATGCAAGGGCGCGGCCGGAAACATTCTCGTGCTCGTGATCGGCAACGCCTTCGTGGCCGTTTTGGAGGCGGGGCTTGCCTCCATCCAGATCATCCGCCTGCAGTTTTACGAGATGTTCGGCCGTTACTATTCCGGACGGGGCCGCGCCTTCGCGCCGCTCACCGTTGATTATAAACACTAAAAACGAACCATAATCGGAGGAATTTTATCATGATGTTTCTGTATGCTTTTCTGATCCTGCTGGCCATCGCCGTGCCCCTGTTCGTCATCTACCGCCGCGTGAAAAGCGGCCACCGCAGCAAGCGGCCGCTGATCGCCAATCTCTGCGCGTTCTTCGGCGTGATTTTGGCCGGTGGGCTCGTTTGCCTGAGTCAGTCCGCCTCCGCCGCCGAAGTGGCTGCCGCCGCGGGTGAGGGCCTTGTGAACACGGACGCGTTCGCCACCGGCATGGGCTATCTCGCCGCCGCCATCTCCGTGGCCGGCAGCGGTCTGGCCGGCGCCATGGCCGTCACCGCCTCCGCCTCCGCCGCCATCGGCGCCATCAGCGAAAACGAGGGCGTGTTCGGCAAGTGCCTGATCTTCGTGGGTCTGGCCGAAGGTTTGGCGCTGTATGGCCTGCTGATCGGCTTTATGATCATCTCCAAGCTGTGAAATACTATCTCATCACCGAGGACACGCACGCGCTGACCGGCCTGCGGCTGGCCGGCGTGGAGGGCGAGCTGGTCGAATCGGCGGCACAGGCGGAAAAGGCCGTGCAGTCCGCCGAGCAGGACAGTGCCGTCGCCGTGATCCTCATAACGCCCAAAGCCGCCGCGTGGATACCGGCCACAGTCGAGCGCCTGAAAATTTCCGGCGAGCGGCCGCTGCTGACCGTCATCCCCGCCTCCGACGGCGCGGGTATCGGCCCGGACGTCATCATGGGCATGATCCGTCAGGCCATAGGAGTGAAACTATGACAGAGGAACTGAAAATCTTTCTCGATGCCATCGATTCGGCGGCATCGGAGCAGTTGAGCGCCATCGAAGCGCGCATCGGCGGCGAAAGCGCCGCCATCGAAGCCCAGGCGGAAAAAGCCGCCGCATCCGCCGCCGAAGCATGGAAAAAGGCCGAGTCAGAGCGCATCCGCGCCGCCGTTTCGATGGATGCCGCCGCCCGCCAAAGCGCCGACCGACGCGCGCTTCTGGCCCGCCGCGAGCAATACGCCGCGGAAGTATTCGATGCGGTGCGCGAGCGTTTGGCGGCCTACACCGTCTCCAAGGACTATCCCGCGCAGCTTGCCGCGCTGCTTTCGAAAGCCCGCGCCGCGCTGGGCGAGGGCGAGTGCGTGATATGGCTGCGGCGCGAGGATATGGCGCTGGGCAAGGCGCTGAAGGCCAAGTGTCCCGGCGCGGACGTGCGCGAAGGCGATTTTGCGCTGGGCGGACTTTGGCTGAGCGTGGGCGCGCGGCGCGCCGACATGAGCTTTGACACCGCGCTGGACGGCCTGCGCGGCCGCTTTGCCGAGATCATCGGGATGGAGATCGAGCCATGAGTGAATGTGTTATCAAGGGCGTGAACGGCCCGGTCGTGAAGGTGACCGGCGGCCGCAGCCTTCAAAAAATGAGTTTGGTCTACGTGGGCGACCTGGGCCTTGTGGGCGAGGTCGTTTCGGTGGACGGCGACGAGGCCGTTGTGCAGATCTACGAGGATTCCGAGGGCCTTTCCGCCGGCCAGAAGGTGGAGGCCACCGGCCAGCCGCTTTCCGTGCTGCTCGGCCCCGGCATGATCGGCCGTACCTATGACGGTATTGCCCGCCCGCTCAACGCCATCGAGACCATGGCCGGCCCGTTCATCACGCGCGGCATCCGCCTTGATGCGGTGGACACCGAAAAACTCTGGGACGTGACCGTGGACATCCGCGAGGGCGATGCGCTCGAACCGGGGCAGATCATCGCCCGCTGCATGGAATCCGAGGCCATCGAACACCGCAGCATGGTGCCGCCGGGGCTTCGGGGCCGCGCCGTGGAGGTGCGCGCTTCGGGCCGGTTTACCGCCGGCGATGCGATATGCCAATTGGAGGACGCACGCGGACGGCGCACACCGCTGTATCTGTGCCAGCGCTGGCCGGTGCGCAAGCCGCGTCCGGCGGCGGAGCGTTTGGCCATTTGCCAGCCGCTGTTCACGGGCCAGCGCGTGCTGGATACCTTCTTCCCCGTGGGCAAGGGCGGCTGCGCCGCGATCCCCGGCCCGTTCGGCGCGGGCAAGACCATGGTGCAGCACCAGCTGGCCAAGTGGTGCGATGCGGACATCATCGTGTATCTCGGCTGCGGCGAGCGCGGCAACGAGATGACGCAGGTGCTCGACGAATTTGCCGAGCTGCGCGACCCGAAAAACGGCCGTCTGCTCACCGAGCGCACCATTCTCATCGCGAATACCTCCAACATGCCGGTCGCGGCGCGTGAAGCCTCGATCTACACCGGCATGACCATCGCCGAGTATTACCGCGACATGGGCTACCATGTGGCGCTGATGGCGGACTCCACGTCCCGCTGGGCCGAGGCGTTGCGCGAGATCTCGGGCCGCTTGGAGGAAATGCCGGCGGAGGAGAGCTTCCCCGCCTATCTGCCCAGCCGTCTCGCCGGATTTTACGAGCGCGCGGGCTATATGAAGACCCTCGGCGGCGCGGATGGCAGTGTCACCGTCATCGGCGCGGTCAGTCCGCAGGGCGGCGATTTCTCCGAACCCGTCACGCAGAACACCAAGCGCTTCGTGCGCGCGTTCTGGGGGCTTGACCGTTCGCTGGCCTATGCCCGCCATTTCCCCGCCATCAACTGGACGGACTCCTACTCCGAGTATTTCTCCGCGTGCGAGGGCTGGTATGAGAAAAACTTCGGGGCGGGCTTCGTGGCCCTTCGGGCGCGTATGCTGCAAACGCTGGCCGAGGAGGCAAAGCTGCAGGAGATCGTGAAGCTCATCGGCGCGGACGTTCTGCCCGACGATCAAAAGCTCACCATCGCCATCGCGCGCGTGATACGCGAGGGCTTTTTGCAGCAGAACGCATTCCATAAAACCGACACTTACATGACCGCCGCGAACCAGATGGCCATGCTGCGCGTGATCGCCCATCTGGACGATGAAGCCCGGGCCCTTGTGGCGCGCGCCATTCCTCTTTCGCAACTGGAGGCCACAGGCATTTTCGCATCGCTCGGCCGCATGAAGTTCGCGCTGGGCGAAGGCGAAAGCGAGCAGCACTTCATGGAGCTTATCGATCAGGCCATCGCGCAGGTCAGGGAGGCAAACGAATGAAGCTTGAATACGCCGGATTATCCGAAATAAACGGCTCGCTCGTGGCGCTGGAAGGCGTGCGCGGCGCGCATTACGACGAGATGGCCGAGCTGTATCTGTCCGACGGCACGCGCCGCACGGGCCGCGTGATCGCCATTGACGGCGATAAGGCCGTTTTGGAGGTTTTCGAGGGCACGGACGGCGTGGCCATGGACAGCGTTCACACCGCCTTCACCGGCACGCCGATGAAACTTAAGCTCTCGCGCGAACTGCTCGGCCGCGTGTTTGACGGCGCGGGCCGTCCCGCCGATGGACTGGGCGCGATCTATCCCACCGCCGAGCGCGACATCAACGGCAGCGCCATCAACCCCGTTTCCCGCCAGTATCCGCGCGACTATATCCTCACGGGCGTTTCCGCCATCGACGCGATGATGACGCTCATCCGCGGCCAGAAGCTGCCCATTTTCTCCGGCGACGGCATGAAACACAACGAGCTGGCCGCCCAGATCGTGCGGCAGGCCCGCGTGGCCGACGGCAGCGAGAATTTCGCCATCGTGTTTTGCGCCATGGGCGTGAAAAACGACACCGCGCGCTTTTTCATGGACGATTTCGCCGCCACCGGCGCATTGGGCCGCTGCGTGATGTTTTTGAACATGGCCTCCGACCCCATCATCGAGCGCATCCTGGCCCCGCGCTGCGCGCTCACGGCGGCGGAATATCTGGCCTTTGAGCTGGGCTATCATGTGCTCGTGATCTTAACGGACATGACCAGCTATTGCGAGGCGCTGCGCGAATTCTCCTCCTCCAAGGGCGAGATACCGGGCCGCAAGGGCTACCCCAGCTATATGTATTCCGACCTTGCCTCCCTGTACGAGCGCGCCGGCATGATCCGCGGCCGCCCCGGCAGTGTGACCCAGATGCCCATCCTCACCATGCCGTCGGACGACATCTCCCACCCCATCCCCGACCTGACCGGCTACATCACGGAAGGGCAGATCGTGCTTGGGCGCGATTTGGCGCAAAAGGGCGTATACCCGCCCATCTCCGTGCTGCCGAGTCTTTCGCGTCTGATGAAAGACGGCACCGGCGAGGGCTTCACCCGCGCCGACCACCCCGATCTTTCCAACCAGCTTTTCGCCTGCTACTCCGCCGTGATGGACGCGCGGTCGCTGGCCTCCGTGATCGGCGAGGAGGAGCTTTCGCCCACCGACCGGCAGTATCTCGCCTTCGGCGAGCGCTTTGAAAAGGAATTCATCGGCCAGTCCGAGCGCACGGCGCGCACGCTTGCGCAAACACTCGATCTGGGCTGGGAACTTTTGTCCATGCTGCCGCGCGAGGAACTGAGCCGCGTGCCGGACAGCGTGCTGGACAAATACTACAAGGGCTGACACTATGCAAACAAGCGCACCGACAAAAGGAAATCTGATCGCCGCCAAGCGCTCGCGCACACTGGCCGAGACCGGCTGGGAGCTGATGGACCGCAAGCGCAACATCCTCATCCGCGAGCTGATGAGCCGCGTGGACGAGGCACGCGAGCTGCAAAGCGAGATCGACGGCGCCTTCGCCGCTGCATACGATGCCCTGCGCGAAGCGGAGCTGACCGGCGGCGACTGCGCGCCATTGGCCGAGGCCATCGAAGTAGATGACAGCGTGCGTCTGCGCTTTCGCAGCGTGATGGGCGTGGAGATACCGACCGTGACGGCCGATGCCAAAAGTGCGGACACACTGCCGTACAGCTTGGCCGACTCCTCCGCCGCGCTGGACGAGGCCTACCGCCGCTTCACCGCCATCAAGGACCTGGTCGCCCGCCTGTCGGAAACGGAAACCGCCGTTTACCGTCTGGCCGTGGCCATCCGGAAAGCGCAGAAGCGCGCCAACGCCCTGAAAAACGTGGTCATCCCCGGTCTCGACCGCGACATCGCCCGCATCGCGGACGTGCTGGAAGAGCGCGAGCGCGAGGAATTCGTTCGCATGAAGGTCATCAAAGCCCAGCAATAACGATCAACAGCAAACAAAAAGGCTGCACACTTAACGCAAGTGTGCAGCCTTTTATTTTTATTCTTCGTCCTGCGACGGTTCCGAGTGGAAGCACTTTTCAAGCTCCTCCACATCGCTCAGCGGCCGCTCGCCCGCGGCGGCCAATTCCTCCACCGTGGCTTCGTGATACCGCGCCGTGGCGTTCCAGATGCGCTCGGCCTTTTTCCTTTGCTTATCCACGCGCGCCTGCCGCGCCTTGACCGAAAGCAGCACCCCGCCAAGCACGACCACCGCGATCAAAGCCCAGCCGAGAATATCCAGGATCACCTGTCTTGTCATTTCAGCACGACCTTCGCAAAGTTTTTCTTGCCGCGTTTGAGCAGCACGCCCTCGCGCAGCTCCGCCTCCGTGAAGGCGCGGGCAATATCCGTCACTTTCTCGCCGGCCGCTTCCACGCCGCCCTGCTGGATGTTGCGGCGGGCATCGCTGCGCGTGGAGCAAAGACCGGATGCCACAAGCAGGCTCATGATGTCAAAGCCGGTATCCGCCGTGATCTCGCTGACGGGCATATGCTCCATGTCGCCCGCCGTGAACAGCGCGCGCGCAGCTTTCTGGGCCTTGTCGGCCTCCTCCTCGCCGTGGACCATTCTGGTCAGCTCCCAGGCGAGAATTTCCTTGGCCTCGTTGAGCTTCTGGCCTTCCCACGCGGCCATCTCATCGATGCGGTCGAGGGGGATGAACGTGAGCATACGGATGCACTTGAGCACGTCCGCATCGTCCACATTGCGCCAGTACTGGTAGAAATCGAACGGCGAGGTCTTGTTCGGGTCGAGCCACACGGCGTTTCCGGCGGTCTTACCCATCTTCTTGCCCTGCGAGTCCGTCAGCAGCGTGATGGTCATGGCATAGGCGTCTTTGCCCAGCTTCTTGCGGATCAGCTCCGTGCCGCCGAGCATATTCGACCACTGGTCGTCGCCGCCGAACTGCATATTGCAGCCGTAGTGCTGGAACAGATGGTAGAAGTCGTACGACTGCATGATCATGTAGTTGAACTCAAAGAAGCTCAGGCCCTTTTCCATGCGCTGCTTGTAGCACTCCGCACGCAGCATATTGTTCACGGAGAAGCACGCGCCCACCTCGCGCAGAAGCTCCACATAGTTGAGATCGAGCAGCCAGTCGGCGTTGTTGACCATGAGGGCCTTGCCGTCGGAGAAGTCGATGAAGCGCTCCATCTGGCGCTTGAAGCAGGCGGCGTTGTGGTCGATGTCCTCTTTGGTGAGCATCTTGCGCATATCCGTGCGGCCCGAGGGGTCGCCGATCATGGTGGTGCCGCCACCGATGAGGGCCACGGGCTTATTGCCCGCCTCCTGCAGGCGCTTCATAAGCGTGAGGGCCATGAAATGGCCGGCCGTCAAGCTGTCCGCCGTGCAGTCAAAGCCGATATAGAAGGTGGCCTTGCCGGCGTTGATCATCTCGCGGATCTCGGCCTCGTCCGTCACCTGCGCGATCAGACCGCGCGCCACCAGTTCTTCGTAAATTCCCATGTTGTGTATTTCTCCTTTTCCGAAAAAGCGATGCTTCGCTTTGTGTTTTTGGTTTTGTATAGCAGCCGCTGAACGTTCGTGATCGATTCAGCGCCGCGCTCTCCAATTTTCTGCCGCCTGCAGCGATTCCCGCGCCGAAGCAAGCGTGAGTTCGGTGATGTTGTCGCCGCCGATCAGGCGCGCAAGCTCTCGAGCCCGGCCCTCGCCGTCGAGGCGCTCGACGGTGGTATAGGTGCGGCCGGCGCGTTCGTTTTTTTCGATGCGGTACTGCTCCGAGGCCATGGCCGCGATCTGCGGCAGATGGCTGATGCAAAGCACCTGCTTGCTCCGGCCGATATCCGCCAGCTTTTCCGCCACGCGGCTGGCCGCCACACCGGACACGCCGGTATCGATCTCGTCAAAGACCGCCGTGGGGATGCCGTCGTTGGCGCCAAAGACATTTTTCAGCGCCAGCATGATGCGGCTGAGCTCGCCGCCGGAGGCGATGCGGGCAATATGGCCCGGCTTTTCGCCGGCGTTTGCGCTCATGAGAAAGCACACCGCATCCGCGCCGTCCGGCCCCAGCTTTGCCGGCGCAAGCTCCGTTTCAAAGCGCACCGACGGCATGGAAAGCTCCCTCAGCTCGTTTTCGACCCGCTTGGCCAGCTCTCCGGCCGCCCTTTGGCGCGCCGCCGTGAGTTTTTCGGCCTCGGCCCGACAGCTTTTTTCAAGCTTTGCGCGCTCTTTTTCCAGCCGCTCGAGCGTATCCGAGGAAAAGTCCAGTTCCTCCAGCCGCTTCACCGTTTGCTCATACAGCGCCAGCAGCGCCGCTTCGTCCGGCGCGTTGTATTTCTTTTCAAGCCGCCGCAGCAGACTCAGCCGCGATTCCACGCGGTCGAATTCCTCCGGCGAAAAATCAAGGCTCTCGCGAAAATCGCGCACGCGCTCCGCCGCATCGGCCAGCAGCGCCGCCGCCTCTTTCAAACTCTCATCCGCCGCGGAGAGTTCGCCGCTCCAGCGTCGGGCCCGATCGAGCCAGCCGCGCGCCTCGCCCGCGAGGGTCACGGCGTTCATTTCCCCGCCGTACAGCGCCTCATACGCGCCGTCCGCCGCCTCGCGCAGACGCTCGGAATTGCGCAAAAGCTCCGACCGCGCTTCCAGCTCCTCTTCCTCGCCGGAGCGCAGCGCAGCCTTTTCCAGCTCCTCCGCGCGCACACGCAAGGTATCCGCCAGATCGCGGCGGCTCTCATCGTCCAGCGTCAGGCGGTCGATCTGGCGCAGAACGTCGGTATAGGCACGATACGCGGCGGCATAAGCGGTCTTATCCAAGCCCGCAAACGCATCCAGATAGCCCAGATGCCGCCCCTCATCAAGCAGCAGGCGACCGTCGTTCTGGCCGTGGATGTCCACCAGCAGCGCACCGAGCTGCCGCAACTGCGACACGGAAATGGGCATCCCGTTCACGCGCGCCGAGCCGCGTCCGTCCGCTGTGACCGAGCGCTGCACGACGAGTTCGCCATCGTCCAGTGAAACGCCGTTTTCCTCGCACCAGGCCTCGCAGCCCTCGGGATCGAACACGGCGGCGGCCACGCACTTATCCGCTCCGCTGCGCACGAGCTCGCGGCTGGTTCTCGCTCCGGCCACGGCATACAGCGCATCGATGATGATGGATTTGCCCGCGCCGGTCTCGCCCGTGAGCACGTTCAGCCCCGGCGAAAATTCCACGTCCGCCCGCTCCACCACGGCGATGTTTTCTATGTGGAGACTTCTGAGCATCGCTTATTTCGCGTAGGCGCGGCGAAGCTGGCCGCACAGCCGTTCGGCGGAGGCGGCGTTGCGCATCACGAGCATGACCGTGTCGTCGCCCGCGATGGTGCCGAGCATATTGTCCAGGTTCATGCCGTCCAGCGCGCTGCCGACGGCCTGCGCCAGGCCCGGAAGCGTGCGGATAACGACCGTGTGCAGTGCGTAATCGAACGTAACGCACGCATCGCGGAAGATGCCCTCGAGCCGGCGGGTGGCCTCGCTGTCGGCGTCGATGCCGGCGGGGGCGTAGCGGTAGTTGCCGTTCGGCGCGATCTCCTTGACCAGCCGCAGCTCCTTGATGTCGCGGGAAACGGTGGCCTGCGTGCTTTGCACGCCGCGCGCCTCGAGCGCCTCGAGGAGCTGGCCCTGCGTTTCGATGTCCTGTTCGGCAATGATCTCAAGGATCACTCCCTGTCTGGATGTTTTCATTTTCGTTCTCCTAACTTTTCAAAAGCGGTATCGTAAAAGCTCTTGGCGCGCGTTTGCACCAACAGCGTGCTATACTCGGATTTTGTGACCACGATGCGGTCGCCATCGCGCAGATCGATCGTCCCGCGTCCGTCCACGGACAGAATGCAGCGCCGCTCACCCAGCTCCTCCGGCACGATCGTCACGCGCCGATCCGACGCCAAAACGAACGAGCGCGCCGCCAGATCGTGGGCGCAGATGGGCGTGAGCAAAATGGCCTCGGCCCCCGGCTCCACCAGCGGCCCACCGGCGGAAAGCGAATAGCCCGTGGCCCCGGTGGGGCTGGAAACGATGATGCCATCGCCGGAAAAGGTGAACACGCGGTCTTCATCGCCATAGGCCGTGAGCGTGACGTTCTGCACCACGCCGCTGACCACCGCGTCGTTGATGGCGGTGTCGGAGAATACCAGGCGGCCGCCGCGGTAAAGCTCCACATCGAGCATCATGCGCGGAATGATCACGCACTCGCCCTCCGCGATCTTGGGGATCTCCGCCATATCCTCGCGCCCAAGACAGGCCAGAAAGCCCTTGTGGCCGAGGTTAACGCCCACGATGGGCACCCCCGAATGCATCACAAGCGGCGCGGCGCGCAGGATCGTTCCGTCGCCGCCGAGGGTGACGACCAGACTCGCTCCTTCCAGCGCCTCATGCAGCGGCGTTTCCGGCAGTTTGTCGGAATGGCCGTACACCGGCGAAACCAGCACGCGATAGCCCCGCTCCTCCAGCAGCGCTTTCAGCGCACGGCTGTATTCAAGATCAATATCCCGCTTCACATTCGGGCAAAGCACGATCGTTTTCATCCCAGCACCTCATGCGATCTTTCCGCGAGACGTGCGCAGTCGATAGCCGCGCTCTCGCCGCTGACGGTCAGGTGGGCCAGATACTCGATGTTCCCCTCCGGCCCGCGCACGGGGCTGAAGTCCATCGCCCGCACGGCAAAGCCGCAGTCCGCCGCGTCGCGCAGGAAGTTTTCCAAAACCTCGCGGTGAACGCCCACATCGCGCACAACGCCCTTTTTGCCGACCTTTTCGCGTCCGGCCTCAAACTGGGGCTTCACAAGGCAGGCGACCTGCCCGTTTTCATCGAGCAGCGACCGCACCGCCGGCAAAACAAGCCGAAGCGAGATGAAGCTCATGTCCATCACCGCCAGCGACATCTTCACCGGGAACATATCCGGCGCGAGACTGCGCGCATTCGTGCGCTCCATGACCGTCACGCGCTCGTCCTGCCGAAGCTGCCACGCAAGCTGCCCATAGCCCACGTCCACGGCCCAAACGTGCCGCGCGCCGTTTTGCAGCAGACAATCCGTAAATCCGCCCGTGGACGCGCCGCAGTCGATGCAGTCAAGCCCCGCCGGATCGATCTGAAACACAGCCAGCGCCTTTTCGAGCTTTAATCCGCCGCGGCTTACATAGCGCAGCTTCTCGCCGCGAAATTCGACCTTCGCATCCTCGGCCACGGGCGCGCCGGGCTTGGATTCCTTCTGGCCGTTCACATATACCTGCCCCGCCATGATGAGGGCCTTTGCTTTTTCGCGGCTGTCGGCAAAGCCTAGGTCGAACACCCGCTGGTCAAGTCGTATTTTTGCCATTGATAAGCTCCATTGCCGCCGCGGCGATGCCCTCGCCGTCGAGCCGCAGCATATTCTTCAGTTCCGCCGGCGAGCCGTGGCCAACGATGCCCTCGCCGAGGTTGATAAGCTTCACATCCCGCAGCGAAACGTGCTCCGCCGCCGCCGCGCTTAAAAGCTCCATGCCCACGCAGCCGGACTGACACGTCTCCTCCGGCACGACGAGCCGCCCCGTTTTCCGAAGCGAGGCAAGCGCCGTTTCCGCCCGCAGGGGCTTGAGTTCATTGAGCTTCACGACCGCCGCCGAAACGCCCTGATCTTCCAGGCGCTGCGCCGCATCGAGCGCGTCGTTTATTCCGGTGCCGTAAGCCGCGATGGTCACATCCGCACCGTCGCGCAAAAGGACGCTGTGGCCTGCGGACAGATCGTCCTGCAACGCGCCCTCGCCGCCGCGCGGATAGCGCACCGCCACCGGCCCGTCGATTTCATAGATCGCCCGCCGCAGCATCGCACGCAGTTCCGAAAAATCGGACGGCGACAAAACCGTCATATTCGGAACGGAGGACAGATAGCTCACATCAAACGCGCCCTGATGGGTCTCGCCGTCGCGGCCGACAATGCCGGCGCGGTCGACGCACAGAACGACATGGAGGTTTTGCAGCGCGATGTCGTGGATGAGCATATCATACGACCGCTGCAAAAACGAGGAATATACGGCGAAAACCGGCGTTAAGCCCTGTCGGGCCATGCCCGCCGCCATGGCGCAGGCGTGCTGCTCGGCGATGCCCACGTCGAAAAAACGCTTGGGGTATGCCTTTGCAAAATCCGTAAGCCCAGTGCCCTCCATCATGGCCGCCGTGATGGCCACGATGCGCTCGTCCTCTCCGGCAAGCGCGGTAAGCGTCCGGCCGAACACGGCGGAGAAATCGTCCCCACCTGCGGGCAGCGCGCCGGTTTTCACATCGAAGCCGCCCACGCCGTGGTAAAACTCCGGCGTTTGCTCCGCCGGTGCGTAGCCGCGGCCTTTCTGCGTGATCACATGGACAAGGCACGGCCCGTCCTGCTCCTTGGCCCAGCGCAGCGCATCGGCCACCTTGTGCACATCGTGCCCGTCGATGGGGCCGATGTAGTCAAAGCCGAAATCATCGAACATATTGTCCGGCAGGATACGCGCCTTGACCCAGGCCTTCGCGTGGTGCAGCCAGCCATACAGCGCCGGTGTGCGTCCGAGGAAGCGGCGGTACCATTTCTTAAAGCGCAGATACGCCGGCCGCACCCGAAGCCGCGCCAGCATATCCGCAATGCCGCCGGAGGAGGGATCGATGCTCATGGCGTTGTCGTTTAAGATGACCACGATCCTCTCGCCGGAGGCACCGGCCTGACTCAGCCCCTCAAAGGCCAAACCGCCGGAGAGCGCCCCGTCGCCAATGAGGCACACGACGTCATAGTCCTGCCCAAGCGCCGTTCGTGCGCGCGCCATGCCGAGCGCCACGGACACGGAATTGGACGCGTGGCCCGCGATGAACGCGTCGTGAACGGATTCATAGGGCTTGGGAAAGCCCGAAACGCCGCCCAAATGGCGCACCTGGGCAAAGCCCTCCTGCCGCCCGGTAAGCAGCTTGTGGGCATAGCACTGGTGGCCGACATCGAACACGAGCCGGTCGCGCGCCGTGTCGTATACGCGGTGGATGGCAACGGTGAGTTCCACCGCGCCGAGATTGGAGGCTAAATGTCCGCCGGTTTTCGCCAGCGTTTCGATCAGGGTTTTTCGTATGTCGGCGCACAGAGCATCCAGCTCATCCTCGCCGAGTTTTTTTACATCATTTGGGGAATTTATCGTTTCCAGCACTGGTCTGTCACCTTTTTTCTATTTCCTATATCATAACAAAATGCACCCTGCATTGCAAGGTGCATTTTGCATATATTCAAAATTTTTTGCATATTTTATGTGAACCGACCCGCCAACGCTTCCGTCATTTTGCATAGAAAATCGTTGTTTTCGAAGGCATTTAGCACATCGAGCGCCCGCTGGGTATATTCACGGGTGCGGCGCGTACACTCCGCCTCGCCGAGCAGGGCGAAGAAGCCGTCACCATCGAGCGCATCGTCGCGCAGCTGAAATGCCATGCCGAGCTGCGTGCCGTATTCCGCCGCCGCCGCAATATGCTCCTCATCCGCACCGGCCGCCGCCGCGCCCATGGCACAGGCCGCCGCGATGAGCGCCGCCGTTTTGCCCATATCGGTTTGCAAAAGGGCCTCTTCCGTGTCGTTTTGGCCCGTGAGATCGTATAGCTGCCCAAGGCAGATGCCCCGGCCGCCCGCGGCCTCGGCCAGCAGTTTGCAGCAGCGGGCAACCGCCTCGCCGCCGATGGGCGCGCGGCACACGGATGCAAACGCCTCCGCCTGTAACGAGTCGCCCGCGAGCGTCGCCACCGTTTCGCCATAGGCGATGTGGCAGGCGGGACGGCCCCGACGGCTGTCGTCGTTATCCATGCAGGGCAGATCGTCGTGGATGAGCGAATAGCAGTGCAGCATCTCCACGCCGCCGGCCACGGGGAGCGCCGTCTCCCAGTCGCCGCCGCAAACGCGGCAGAATTCCAGCGTCAGGATCGGCCGGATGCGTTTGCCGCCGGACAAAAGCGCATAGCGCATGGCCTCGTGCAGAGCATCCTCGCCCGGCAGCGCGGCGGCCAGATATTCGTCGATGCGTGCGCGATATATCTCCATCTTATTCAAAGGGAAGCTCCTCCGGGCTGCCGTCCGCGCTTTTGCGCAGCTGCACAACGCGCTGTTCCGCCTCGCCGAGCTGCTCCGTGCAGCGCTTGACAAGGCCCGTGCCCTCCTCGAAAAGCCCCAGGCTCTCCGAAAGCGGCGCATCGCCCTTTTCCAGCAGCCGCACGATCTCCTCGAGCCGCTGCAGGGACTGTTCAAAGCTCTTCTCTTCCGCCATGTTTGACCTCCTGTACCACGCAGCCGAGACAGCCGTCCGGCAGCGTCACTTCGATCGCGTCGCCGGCGGAAACATCCGCTGTGCGGCGCAGTGTTTTTCCGTTTTTCTGCGCGATGGAATAGCCGCGGTCGAGCACCTTCAGCGGGCTGAGCGCATCGAGCTTTGCCGCCAAAGTCGCGGCGGCGTGGCGCTTGGAATCAAGCCGCTTTTCATACGCCGAGACAAGCGCCGTGCGGCCGTAATCGAGCGCCATGCGCTTGTTGGCCAGATACACCTCCGGGTCGCACAGCGCGGGCCGCGCCGCGATGTCGTCCAGTCGGCGCGAAAGCACTTCCAGCTTTTTGCGCATCGCCTGCGACAGACGCACATTGCGGCTTTCGATGGCCTCGCGCACCTCCATCTCGTCCGGCACGGCGATCTCCGCCGCGTTCGACGGCGTGGCCGCGCGCCGATCCGCCACATAGTCCGAAATGGTCACGTCCGGCTCATGGCCGACGGCCGAGATGACCGGTATCTCCGATTCGTAGATCGCGCGGGCCACACGCTCGTCGTTAAAGGCCCAGAGATCTTCGATCGAGCCGCCGCCGCGCCCCGTGATGATCACATCGCCCACACGCCAGCGGTTGGCATAGCGCAGCGCGCCCACGATCTCGGGCGGGGCCTCCACGCCCTGCACGCGCACGGGCAGCAGCACGATCTTGGCCGCCGGCCAGCGCTTATGCATCACGCGGATGATGTCATGCACCGCCGCGCCCGCGCCGGATGTGATGACGGCAACGGTTTTCGGAAACGCCGGCAGGGGCTTTTTGTGCGCCCGGTCGAACAGTCCCTCCGCCTCAAGCTTTGCCTTGAGCTGCTCAAAGGCCACCTGCAGATCGCCCGCGCCCTCGGGCGTGAGCTCCGTGACGTAAAGCTGATACGCGCCGTCGCGCGGATAGACCGAAACGCGGCCCACCGCCGTGACCTTCATGCCGCTTTCCGGCCGGAAGCGCAGCTTCCCCGCCGCCGAGCGGAACATCACGCAGCGGATGGCACAGTCGGAGTCCTTCATGGTGAAGTAGTGGTGGCCGGAGGGATAGATCTTGTAGTTGGACAGCTCGCCCTTCACGCTCACGCGCGTGAGCACGGGGTCGCCCTCGATGAGGGATTTGATGTGTCCGTTAAGCTCGGAGACGGTCAGGACCATCTCGTTCATTCGGCGCTCTCCTCATCCGGCGTTTCGGCTTCGGCAGTCTCCTCCGCGGCCGCTTCACCTTCCAGCTCCGCGCGGTAAAAGCCGCCGAGCACGCCGTTTATAAACGACACGACGTCCGCATCCTCATAGCCCTTGGCAAGCTGCACGGCCTCATCGATGCTGGTGGCGGCCGTGATGTCCGGCATATAGAGCATCTCATACATCGCCTGGCGCAAAATGGCGGCGGCGGCGCGGTCGATGCGCTCGGGGCGCCAGCCCTTGGCGTATTTGGCGATGAGCGCATCAAGCTCTTCCCGCTTCTCGCTCACGCCGCACACGCTTTGGCGGATGTAGTCCATCTGGCCGCCGGGCTTATGCTCATACAACGCGCCCTCCGGCGCCATGCTGGCATAATGCTCGGGGGCGAAAAATTCGTCCAGCGCCTGTTCGGGCTCACTTTCGGCGGCGGCCACGGAAAAGGCGATCTGGATGGCGAGTTCTCTGGCTGCTGTTCTGGTCATAGTTTCTCTTTCCTCATATAGCACAAGGAGCTCCGCGCAGGAGCCCCTTTTGGTTTTCCGGCCCGGGCCGGATGCTCACTTTTCAAACGAGATGCCCGTCACATGAACGTTCACGATGCAGTCCATGCCCGTGATGGATTCCACCTCGCGGCACACGGCATCCTGCACGCCGGAGGCGATCTCCGTGATGCTGCCGCCATAGACGACCGTGATGAGCACGTCGATGTTGATCTTATCGTCCACAAACTGGCACTTCACGCCCTTGCCGCTGTTTTTGCGGCCGAACAGCTCCGCCAGCTCCGGCGTGGTCGAGCTGCCGAGACCGGCCACGCCCTCCACCTCTCCGGCGGCGGCGGCGACCATGACGTTGATCACGTCCTCGGAAATGTTGACACTTCCCTTTTCTTCCTGTTTGGTGATGTAGTTTTCTGCCACTTGATATACACCTCCGTTTTAAGCGGAGAAATTATACCACATCCGGCGGAAAATGAAAAGCCCTTTCTTTCAGCCTTTGATCTCCAGAATGGTAAGCTGTGCAGCATCGTAGTCCGAGCTTGCCAGCACGGTCTGCGTGATCTGGGCCACGGCGGCCTCATCCAGCCCCTCGTCCGGCGCGGGCACCGCCACGGTCACGCTGTCCGTCCCGGCGAACACCACGCAGTCGGCAAAGTCGCGCGCGAGCAGCTCCGTTTCCATCACGCTCTCGGCCATGTTCTGCTGGGCCATGGTATTGATCTGGCGCATGGCCTCGTCGATCACATCCTGCGAGGCATCGGACGAGGCGCACGCGTTTTCGAGCAGCTGCATAGCCTCATCGCGGCTTTGCTGGCGGGTCAGACGTGCCTGGGCGAAATAGGTACTCACGGCATCGCCCACCTCGGCGGACACGGCCACAAGCTCCTCGCCTGCGGCCGCCATGGCCGCATCCTCCGCCTTGGCCATCGCCGGCGAGGCCGTGCCCCAGCGGGCATTATACGACCAGTTGAGATACACGGCGGCCCCCACGAAAACCAGCACGGCGGCCACAACGATGTTGCGTTTCAAATTCCTTCTCACGATATTTCCCCTCCTAATTTGATTTCAGCTTGAAGATCTGTATCCGGTCACTGCCAAGGCCGGTATAGCATTGCAGCGCCTGGCAGATGCGAAGGCGCACGGCGGCGTCATCCGCTCCGCTGCAAACCACCGCCACGCCCTGCTCCGACAAAAGCAGATGCACCTCCCCCACGCCCTCGATGCGCCCGACGAGCGCTTCCAGCCGCGCCTCCTCCGTGGCCGAGGCCGCCTGCTTTTCGCCGCCCGAGGGCCACAGCAGCAAAACCAGCCCCAGCGCCGCCACGATCAGCGCGTATTTCGCGCCGCCGAGCTTTTCCAGCGCCTTTTTCACTCCTGCCATCGCTGCGCCTCCCTCGCTATACCAAGCTCCGTTTCGATCGCCGCGGAAAGGCCCGCGTGATACGGCGCGTCCACCGTGGCATACGCCGGCTGCCACACGCCGCTTTCCGCATCCCACCGCGCCAGCACGGTCACTTCGGATGCCGAAACGCCCAGCGCCTGCGCTTCGGTCAAAATATATGCCGCGCACTCGCTTTGTATGTACTCCCGCTGCTCGTTTTCCGCCGATTCCTGCGCCGCGGCGGCGATGGTCTGGGCTTCGGAAAGATAATCCTCCACCGGCGGCAGCAGGTTCTCCGCGTCCGGATCGATCAGCGGCGACACCAGCGCCAGCATACACACCAGCGCACACACAAAGCGCGTGGTCTGCTTCACGCGCCCCTTCGGGCACAGCGCCAGCGCCAGCGAACTGAGCATCGACGCGCCCACGATGGATAACAGCCACTGTCTCATCCCGCGAGCGCCTCCGTGGACAGCACGACCGACAGAAACAGCATCGCCCCGCCGCTTCCCACGAGCCCCAGCGCCATGCCGTAAGCCGTGCCGATATCGCCCAAAAGCGCGGAAAGCCGTCCCTCCGCAAACGGCTCCGTCACGGCGGAGGCCGCCTTGAACAGCAGGTAATGCGCCCCCAGCGACAAAACCGGCCCCACGCACACGCACAAAACCGCCGCAAGCCCCACCACGCCCACCGCGCCGCGCACCAGCTCCGCACCGGCCAGATAGGTGCTTGCCGCATCGGATAAAATGCGTCCCACGACCGGCAGCGCCGTGGATACCGCCGTTTTCGTAAGCTCCGCCGCCATGGCATCCGCCTTGCCGCTGACCGCGCCCGTGATGGTCAGATAAAACGTAAACGCCGTGCACAAAAGCGTAAGCGCCGTGGTGCAAAGCCATTTCATCACGCTCACCGGCCCGCCGAGTGCCCCGGACGGCAGCGCCGCTTTGGCCGTGGCCGCCGCCACATACGCATAGATCAGCGGCAATATCACGCCCGTGCCAATATTCAAAAGCACATCCATGAACAAACACGACGCCGCATACCGCGCCGCACCCGAGGCCGCATGGCCCGCCGCCGCCGAAGCTGCCGCCACGCATGGCAAAAGCGCCCGCGAGAAATCCACCAGCGCACAGAGCGCCTCGCGCGCCTGCGTGAGATACCCGCCCACGCGCCCAAAGCAGCATCCCGCCACCGCGAGCGCCGCGCCGAAGCACACCCATTCCGGCGTCTTATCCCCCGACGAAAGAGCCCCCGCCAGCGAACACAAAAGCGTCACTGCCGCCGCGACCGAGGCACTTTGCGCCGCCTGCGATACCTGCGCGCCAAGCGACGAGCGGATATGCTCCCAGATGCGCTCGAGAAGCCCTGCGCCATCCGGTATAGTCTCCGTCACCGCCTCACCGAGGATCTCCCGTGCCGCGGGCGGCAATGCGTCCGTCACATCCTTCAGTTCCGCGCCCCGTGCCGGAACGCCCAGCAGCAGCGCAAGACATAGAAACAAAACGATCTTCCTCATAGCATCCGTCCGATCATGCTCAAAAAGCTCTCCATCAGCGGCAGGGCCGCCGCCAGCGCGCACACCGCCCCGCATATCTCCACCGCGCTGCCCGCCGCGCTTTGACCGGCATCGGCGCAAAAATCCGCCGCCAGCCGTGTGAGCACGCCGATGCCCACGCATTTGACCACCGGCTGCACGACTGCCGCGGAAAGGCCCGTTACCTCCTGCGCCATCGTGACCGCGCCGCGCACGCTCGGCCCCAGCCGCGCCGCCAACGCCAATATCGCACCCGCCGCCGCCAGCGCCAGCGCAAAGCCCAGCTCCGGCGCATTTTTGCGCAACACCAGCCCCAGCACCGCCGCCGCGACAGCCAGCGCCGCCGCCCGCACCGCCAAGTCCATCAAAAGCCGAACAGCGTGCGGATCAACTCGAACAGATCGGCGATCTGCCGCACCACCAGCACCAACACGACCACCAGCCCCGCGATGGTGGTCATGAGCGCCTGCTCATCGCGGCCCGAGCGCGTCAGCAGCAGATTCAAAACCGCCACCAGAATGCCCACCGCCGCTATTTTGAAGATCAGATCGACATCCATGCTCTCTCCTACAGCATCACGATCGCCGCCATGGCCGCGCCCGCCGCCCCCAGGGCGATGTATATCCGTCCAAGCCGTGCCGCGCGCTCGCTTGCCGCCTCCGTCAGACGGTGCAACTGCTCGCGGCAGCGCTCGGCGGCCTGTGCCTGCTCCTGCGCACCGTAGCGGCCAAGCACCCGTCCGAAAGTCAAAAGGCAGAGCCGCGCCTCGCCGTCCACATTCTCGACCGCCCGCGCCCACAGCGCATCCATCGGCTCGTCCGGCTGCGTTTGAAGGCCGGCGGCCAGGCGGCCAAACAGCGCCCCGCCCGCGCCGGGCGCACGCTCCGCCAGCGTTTGTGCAAGCTCCAACGTCGGCGGGCAGAAGCGGCCGATATCGTAGCCCGCCAGTTCCATCGCCCGCGCAAGCTCCCATAGTTGCCGCGCCCGCACTTTCAGCTTTGCCGCCGCCGAAAGCCCCAGCCAAAATCCCCCAAGGCACAGAAACACCGCGCCCCACAGCCTCACAGCGCCGCCACCTCATACGTCCGCCGCCCATCCCTCCGCGCGATGCCCACCGCACGGGCAAATACACCCGCAGTCAAAAGCCGCCGCATCACGGGCCGCGCGCGGAGATCGTGCATATCGGCCGCATGAACTGTGGCCAAAAGCGCCGTGCCGCAGCCCGCCGCCGCCATGAGAGAACGCGCGTCGGCCTCGTCCGTGATCTCGTCCATGGCCACGATCTGCGGGCTCATCGTGCGCGTGAGCTGCAAGACCGTCTGCGCCTTCGGCAGCGCCGTCATCACATCCGTATGCGCGCCAAGATCGAAGCTGTCCGGCCCCACCGCGCCGCCAATTTCGCCGCGCTCGTCCGCCACGGCCACGCAATAGCCATCGTCCGACAGCCGGCGCACAAGCTCGCGCAAAAGCGTGGTCTTGCCCATGCCGGGCGGCGAATATATAAGCGTGGAGACGAAGATCGGCTCCGTGAGAACGGGATACACGCCATCCGCGCAGCCGCGCAACTCATGCGGGATGCGGATGCAAAGCGATGTGAAGTCCCGCAGCCCCACGGCAACGCCCTCCTGCATGACCGCCGTGCCGCAAAGGCCCACGCGAACGCCGCCCGACGCCATGACAAAGCCCGCGCGCATCTGGCTTTCCACCGCCTGAAACGAAGCGCCGCTGGCCCGTTCGATTACCGTGCGCAGGTCGTCCGCCGTGACGGGTTCGACCCCCGCACGCTCCTCCCGTCCCGCCGCGCATAGGCTCATGGGCCTCCCCAGCCGCAGGCGTATCTCCTCCGCCGCGCCGCCCGATGCCGCCCGCTTTGCCGCCGCACGCAGCGGCTCCGGCAGAAGGCGCAGGGCATGGCTCCATCCGTCCATCCGCCTCACTTCCTTTCACGGGACAAGTTTATGGCCCGTCCCGCCGGGATAGAACCGGCGCACGCAGTCCTCACCGCATCGCCTTTTTGCACCGCTTATCGAAAACGGCCGATTTTTGCAAAAAGCTTGTCCAAAACAGCCAATAGAAAGCCAAAGTTTATGTATAGTTCATCTTGACTTTATATTATTTGTTCTGTACCATAGAAATGTTTAGGCATTTCAAGATCTTGCTGCGACCGTCGGATGCCGCAGCGCCGGTTTCAATAGGAGTTTTTTGCATGAAGAAAGTTTACACACACTATTGGGGCGGCTATAAGCTGTCCCTGCTTTTGACACCGATTCTGGTTTTGCTCGAAGCGGTCGTCACCCTCGCATTGCCCACGCTCATGTCCGACATTGTGGACGTCGGCGTCGCCTCGGGCGACAAAGCCGTCATTCTCCGCTATGGACTGATCATGGTGGGTCTTGCGCTCGTAAGCGCCGTGGCCGGCTGGCTTTCCACCTGGCACGCCACGCGCTGTTCCAATGGCTTCGGCTCCAATCTGCGCGAGGCACTGTTCCACCACATTCAGGACTTCTCCTTTGCGGACATTGACCGTTTCTCCGCCGCAAGTCTCATCACCCGCACCACCAGCGACGTGCGCACGCTGCAAACCTCCATCCAGATGATGCTGCGCACCTTTATCTCCGCGCCGTTTCAGATGATCGTTGGCGTGGTGATCGTGATAGGCTACAACTGGAAACTGGGGCTTATCTATCTTTGCGCCATCCCGGTTTTGCTGGGCGCCGTTTTGTCGCTGATGCGCGCGGTCCACAAGCTGTTTGACTTCGTGCAGAAAAAGCTCGACGCGATGAACGCGGACATTCAGGAAAATCTCATCGCCATCCGCGTGGTCAAAGCCTTCGTGCGCGAGCATTACGAGCGCGAAAAATTCCGCAAGGCAAACGACGAACTCACCGCCGCGAACCTGCGCGCCGTGGGTCTGATCGTGTGCATGGGCCCGATGGCCAACATCATCCTCAACGTCGTAACGCTGCTGCTGTACTGGTTCGGCGGCAAAATGGTCGCCACGGGCGAGATCCAATCCGGCCAGCTTCTCGCCATCATCAGCTACCTTACCCAGATCCTCATGAGCGTGATGATGTTCTCCATGGCGCTTATGCAATACACCCGCTCCCGCGCCTGCGCCGGACGTATTGCCGAGGTACTCGAGGCCGAGCCCGATATCGCCTCCAAACCCGAGGCCGAGCCCCGCGCCATCACCCCCGGCCATGGCCGCGTGGAATTTGAAAACGTCTCCTTCCGCTACGCCCGCACGGGCACCGGCGAGGATGTTTTGAAAAACATCTCCCTCACGGTCGAGCCCGGCCAGACCGTCGCCATCGTAGGCGGCACGGGCAGCGGCAAATCCAGCCTTGTCAACCTCATCCCCCGCTTCTATGACGTTTCCGCCGGTTGCGTGAAGGTGGACGGCGTGGACGTTCGCGACTGGCGCATCGAGGATCTGCGCGAGGGCATCGGCATGGTTTTGCAAAAGAACGTTCTGTTCACCGGCACCGTGCGCGAAAACCTGCGCTGGGGCCGCGCCGACGCCACGGACGACGAGATCATCCAGGCCCTCAAAAGCGCGCAGGCGTGGGATTTCGTATCCGCCATGCCGGAGGGACTGGACACCATGCTCACGCAGGGCGGCACCAACGTTTCCGGCGGCCAGAAGCAGCGCCTTTGCATCGCGCGCGCCATGCTGAAAAAGCCCGCCATCCTCATCCTCGACGACTCCACCTCCGCCGTGGACTCCGACACGGAAGCCCGCATCCGCGAAAGCTTCCACCGGGAGCTGGCCGATACGACCGTGTTCATCATCGCCCAGCGCATCTCCTCCGTGGTCACGGCCGACAAGATCGTCGTGCTGGACGAGGGCTGCGTGGAGGCCGTTGGCACCCACGAGGAGCTTATGCAGACAAGCGGCGTATACCGCGAGATCTATACATCCCAGGTAGAGGAGGCGCTGAGCAATGGCTAAGAAATCCATCCTTCAACAGTTCCGCGAGCGTTTGGCCGTGGACAACGTAGACACCAACGATGCCTCCATCTATAAAAACATCTCCCGCGGCCCCGGCCCCGGCGGCGGAAAGGACTTCCGCAAGCCCAAGGACACCAAGGGCACCTTCCTGCGCATTCTCGGCTATGCCGGCAAGTATAAAAAGCTTCTGGGTCTGATCGTGTTTTTCATGCTGCTTTCCACCGTTTGCTCGCTGGCGGCCAGCTATTTCCTCAAGCCCCTCATCGACGACTATATCGTCCCGCTCATCACACAGGAAACGAAAAACTACAAGCCGCTGCTCGGCCAGCTCGGCATTCTGGCGGGCATCTATCTTCTCAGCGCGCTGGCAAGCTATCTCACCTCCCGCAGCTGCATGAAGATCGGCCAGTACAGCACCAACGCCATGCGTCAGGATCTGTTTTCGGCTCTGCAGGATCTTCCCATCAGCTACTTCGACGAGCACACCCACGGCGAGCTGATGAGCCGCTTTTCCAACGACGCCGACAACGTGCAGATGTGCCTTGAGCAGGGCATCGTGCAGTTCCTCAACGGCGGACTGACCCTCATCGGCACCGTGGCCCTCATGATCGCGCTGAGCTGGAAGCTGTTTTTGATCACGCTGTGCGTGATCGTCGTCTCGCTTTTGCTGGTGCGCTTTGTGGGCAAATACTCCAAGATCCTCTTTAAGAAGCAGCAGGCCTCTCTCGGCGTGCTCAACGGCTACATCGAGGAGATGACGGACGGGCTGAAGGTCGTCAAGGCGTTCAACTTCGAGTCCCGCGCCAAGAAGGAGTTCGGCGGCCTGAACGAGGAATACCGCGAAAACTCCATCTTCGCAAACTTCCTCGGCATGGTCATCATGCCCACGCTCTCCGCCGTGATGAACATCTGCTACGCCGTGACGGCTGTGACCGGCGGCTTCATGACCATCGCCGGAAACTTCACCATCGGCTCGCTCGGCGTTTACCTCAACTACACCCGCCAGGTCTCCATGCCCATCAACATGATGTCGAACCAGGCCGTGAACCTGCTGTCCGCCATCGCGGGCGCCGAGCGCATCTTCGCCGTGATCGACCATCCGCGCGAGGTGGACGACGGCAACGTGACGCTCGTGACCGTGCGCCGCGGCGAGGATGGCTCTCTGTCCCAGACCGAGCACGGCGAGCGCACCGGTCTTTGGGCCTGGAAGATCCCGCAGGAGGACGGCACATTCGCCTTCCGCGAGGTCATGGGCAGCGTGCGGCTGGAGGATGTGGACTTCTCCTATGTGCCCGGCAAGCGCATTTTGAACGACATCACCGTTTGGGCCAATCCCGGCCAGAAGATCGCCTTCGTCGGCTCGACCGGCGCGGGCAAGACCACCATCACCAACCTCATCAACCGCTTCTACGAGATCGATTCCGGTCATATCTATTTTGACGACATCGACATCAAGGACATCAAAAAGGCCGCACTGCGCCGCTCGCTCGGCATGGTTTTGCAGGACACGAACCTGTTCACCGGTACCGTGATGGAAAATATCCGCTACGGTAAGCTCGACGCCACGGACGAAGAATGCATCGAGGCCGCGAAGGCCGCAAATGCCCACGGCTTCATCAGCCGTCTGCCGGATGGCTACAACACCATGATCACCGGCAACGGCCAGAATCTCTCGCAGGGCCAGCGCCAGCTTCTCGCCATCGCGCGCACCGCCGTGGCCCGCCACCCCGTTATGATCATGGACGAGGCCACCAGCTCCATCGATACCCGCACGGAAAAGCTCATCGACCGCGGCATGGACCGGCTGATGGACGGGCGCACCGTGTTTGTCATCGCCCACCGTCTTTCCACCGTGCGCAACGCGCAGGCCATCGTGGTCATCGAGCACGGCGAGATCATCGAGCGCGGCAGCCACGAAGACCTGCTGGCCAAGGAAGGCCGCTATTACCTGCTCTACACAGGGCAGTCGGAATTGGACTGATTTTTATGGAAAACGTACTGGTCGTAAAAACCGCGCTGCTGGGCGACATTGCCGAGCAAAACGGCCTCATCACCGGCCGCGAGGGCGAGGTCATGGACCTTTTGCGCACGCAAAGCGAGTTCATGCCCCGCCCCGAGGCCGAGCAAGACCCGACCCACCGCCAGATCATCCCCTATGTGGCCGTGGTTCGCGGCGATGAGGTATTCGCCACCACGCGCCTGAACAAAGGCGGCGAGGCCCGTCTGCACGGGATGTTGAGTCTTGGCGTGGGCGGCCATATGAACGAGATCGACCGCGAGGGCGATTGGCTGATGCACGCGCTGCGCCGCGAAGTGGACGAGGAGATCGCGCTGGATGATTTCGGCGAACTGACTCTGCGCGGCATCATAAACGACACCACGAACGAAGTCGGCCGCGTGCATCTGGGCGTGTTCTTCACGCTGAAAACGACCGGCAACGCCGCCGTGCGCGAAACGGAAAAGCTGGAGGGCGGCTTTATTAAGCTTGCCGCGCTGAGCGGCCTGTCCGACCGCATGGAGGGCTGGAGCCAGATCGCCGCCGCGGAGCTGGAGAGACTATGGACAGCTGGGACACTTTAAGAGCCGAGTGCGGCCGGTGCGAGGGCTGTGAGCTTTGCCACACGCGGCATAATCTCGTGTTCGGCGTGGGCAATGAAAACGCGCGCGTGATGTTCATCGGCGAAGGCCCCGGCGAGCAGGAAGACTTAAAAGGCGAGCCCTTTGTGGGGCCCGCCGGACAGCTTTTGGATAAAATGCTCGAGATGATCTATCTTGACCGCGCGGAGGTTTATATCACCAACATCGTCAAGTGTCGCCCGCCGCGAAACCGCGACCCGCTCC
Source organism: uncultured Oscillospiraceae bacterium (assembly GCA_964386575.1). Taxonomy (GTDB): domain Bacteria; phylum Bacillota; class Clostridia; order Oscillospirales; family Oscillospiraceae; genus CAJOIG01. The sequence goes on from CAYLSA010000013.1 coordinate 31,710, forward strand.
CGGCGGAGCAGGAGGCCTGCATCGGCTGGCTGCGGCGGCAGATCGCGCTCATCGACCCGCCCATTCTGGTATTTCTCGGTCGGGTCGCGGCGTCGTATTTCCTCGGCCCGGACTTCAAGATCACGCGCCAGCATGGCCAGTGGTTCGACTACGACGGCCGCCGCGCCATCGCGCTGTATCACCCCTCGGCCCTGCTGCGTGACCCGAGCAAGCGGCCGGAGACCTTCGTAGACCTGAAAACACTACAACAGGAGATCAACAAACTCAAATGCTTGACCTGAAACCCATCGAACTGAAAGACAAGGCATGGATCGATCGGCTCGTGGCCGAGGAGGACTCACCCAGCGCCGATTTTAACTTTGGCAATATGTATATGTGGAACCCCTGCTTCCAGCAGGAGGTTTGCGAGGTGGGCGGACGGCTCGTGGTTTGCCCGCGCTACAGCGAGCCGTTTTTTGCGTGGCCCGTGGGCGGCGGCGAATTAAAGCCCGTGCTGGACATTATGGCGGCGCACGCCGCGGCGGAGGGCTGCCCCTTCGTTCTGCGCGGCGTCACGGCGGAAAGCTTGCCGCAATTGCAGGCACTGTATCCCGGCCGTCTCGGCGTGACGGCGGATCGCGACCTGTGGGATTACCTTTACGACAGCGAAAAGCTCGCCACGCTCTCCGGCAAGAAAATGCACGGCAAGCGCAACCACTGCAACCGCTTCGAGGCGGAAAATCAATGGTCATACCGCGAACTGCAATTGAGCGACCTGCCCGCGTGCAAGGAGCTGCTCGACTTCTGGATGGACGCCTGCGGCGAGGATTCGCGCGACGGCATCGACGATGAATACATCGCCATCGGCCGCGGCTTTGCCGATTATGAGGCGCTGGGGCTCGAGGGCGGCGTGCTGTTCGCGGGCGACAAGCTCTGCGCGTTCACCATCGGCGAGAAGATCTCCTCCGACACCTTCGACGTCCATTTTGAAAAAGCGCTCTGGTCGATAAACGGCGCGTACCCCATGATAAACCGCGAGTTCGTGCGCCAGATCCGCCAGAAGCACCCCGAGATCCGCTGGATCAACCGCGAGGATGACACCGGCCGCGACAGCCTGCGCCAGTCCAAGCTCAGCTACCGTCCCGAGCGGATGGTGGAAAAATACACGGTGGTGATACAAGATGCCTGACTATACTCTGCGCCGCTTCCAAGCGGGCGACGAGACCGCCCTGCGCGAAATTTGGAAAGCCGGTTTTTCCGACCCCGACGACTATATCAACGCCTTCTTCGCTCGCTTTTTGAAGCCCGAGGGCTGCATCGTGGCCGAGGCGGACGAAAAGCCCGTTTCCGCCATGTATCTGCTCGATGGGCCGCAGCTTTGGCCCTATCGCAAAAATCATCTCACGAGCGCCTATGCCTACGCGCTGGCCACGCTGCCCGAATACCGCGGCCGCGGCATCGGAAAGGCCGTGTATCAGGCGGTGTGCGCGCTCGGCTTTGAGCGCAGCTTCGATGCCGTTTGCGTCCTTCCGGCGGAGGAGAGCCTCTATCCGTTTTACGAATCCGACGCCACGCGCGTGATCTCCGCCGTGCGCGAGGTGGAATACAGCGCCGCCGAGCTCAAGGGCTTGCCGCGCTCCATGTGCGCGCGCATCAGCGTGGAGGAATACTCCAACATCCGCGAAATGCTGCTTTCGCCCGAGGCTCACGGGGCCATGCCGGAGGACTTCTACCGCTGGCAGGAGGAACAGTTCGAGCGCTTCGGCGGCGGCTTCTTCGTTCTCGATGGCGGCTGTGCCGCCGTGGAGCGGGACGGCGATGTGTGCCGCGTGCGGGAACTTTTGCTGCCCGAGGGCGATGAAAAAGCCGCGGCGGCGGGTCTGGCCGCGTTCAACCGCGCCGAGCGCTATATCGTTCGCGCACCGGCCTTCTGGACCGGCCCCGGCGTGACGCGGCGCCATATGCTCGCCACGCTTCGCGCCGAGCCGGATTTCTTCCTGCCGGACGATCTGTGGTACGGCTTCGCGTTTGACTGATTTCATTATTTTGCCCAAAACGGCTTGATTGCATCCCGCCGTCATGCTATAATTTTACCAATTCCCCGGCCGGCGCACACTCCACCACCCTGTGCGCCGGTACGTTATAAAGGAGGTTTTGCATCCGCAGCTTCGCGGTGCGGCAGTGTGGAGACCTGCCGTAATGCGTGCCGCAGCCTCGCCTGCGGACGTGAGACAGCTTCGGCGGAGGCCGGTCTGTCAGAGCGGGTATATGGCAAAAGTCACACTCAAGAACATCAAAAAGGTCTACGACAAGGACGTCGTGGCCGTCCACGACTTCAATCTGGAGATCGCGGACAAGGAATTCATCGTTCTCGTCGGGCCATCCGGCTGCGGCAAGTCCACCACACTGCGCATGGTGGCCGGGCTGGAGGAGATCACCGACGGCGAGCTTTTCATCGGCGATGAGCTCATGAACGACGTGGCCCCAAAAGATCGCGACATCGCGATGGTGTTCCAAAACTACGCGCTGTATCCCCACATGACCGTTTACGAAAACATGGCCTTTGGCCTGAAGCTCCGCAAGGAGAAAAAGGACGTCATCGACCGCAAGGTACGCGAGGCGGCGGAGATCCTGGACATCACGCAATACCTCGACCGCAAGCCCAAGGCGCTCTCCGGCGGCCAGCGCCAGCGCGTGGCCATCGGCCGCGCCATCGTGCGCGACCCGCAGGTGTTTTTGATGGACGAGCCGCTTTCAAACCTCGACGCCAAGCTGCGCAACCAGATGCGCGCCGAGATCATTAAGCTGCGCCAGCGCATCAACACCACCTTCATCTACGTCACCCACGACCAGACCGAGGCCATGACGCTCGGCGACCGCATCGTCATCATGAAGGACGGCTTCATCCAGCAGATCGGCACGCCGCAGGAGGTTTTCAACCACCCCGCCAATCTCTTTGTGGCCGGATTCATCGGCTCGCCGCAGATGAACTTCTTCGACGCGAAGCTGGAAAAGGACGGCGAGCGCTATTTCGTGGCCCTCGGCGGCACCCGCGTCGATCTGGACGACGAACGCCAGAACGCCCTGCGCGCGAAGGATGCAAAGCCGCAGGCCATCACGCTCGGCATCCGGCCGGAGCATATCACCCTGTGCGCGGACAAGGCGCAGGGCCATCTTCAGGCTACGGTGGACGTTTCGGAGATGATGGGCTCGTCCGTGCATCTGCACGTTCGCTGCGAGGACAAGGACGTAGTCGCCATTCTGTCCACCATCGATCTGGGCAACCGCGCGTTCGCCTATGGCGATACCGTGAGCTTCACGCTCGGCGCGAACGTGGTGCATCTGTTCGACGCGGAAACCGGCATGAATCTGATCTAAAATTCCCAATAATATGCAAAAGCGCCCTGTCACTTCGACAGGGCGCTTCGGTTTTATGGTACAGTGCG
>CAYLSA010000014.1:0-35111 GCA_964386575.1 uncultured Oscillospiraceae bacterium
ACGGCGCGCCCCCTCACGCGGGCATCGCGCCGGGCGTTGACCGCATGGTCATGCTGCTGGCGGGCGAGGCGTCCATCCGCGAGATCATCCCGTTCCCCATGAACAAAAACGCCCAGGACATCATGATGGGCGCGCCCTCCGAAGTGACGCAGGCGCAGCTTGACGAGCTGCACATCGCCGTCACGGCGGAAGAATAAACGCGGAGACTGCCGCATAATCTGCCGAAGGAGGACAAGCGCGTGTACGCTAAGATCCGCTCGCTGGGACTGCGCGGCATCGGGGGCTATGAGGTGCAGCTGGAGCTGTACATCTCCTCGGGGCTGCCGCGCTTCGATATCGTTGGCCTGCCGGATGCCGCCGTAAAAGAGGCGGCGGACCGTGTGCGCGCGGCGGTGAAAAACGGCGGTTATGACTTCCCGCCGAGCCGCATCACCGTGAACCTCGCGCCGGCGGACACCAAGAAAAACGGCACCGTGTACGATCTGCCGGTGCTGCTGGCGCTGCTTTGCGCCACGGAACAGGCGCGTGCGCCGCTGGCGGACGATATGTTTTTCGGCGAACTTTCGCTCACAGGGCAGCTGCGGCCCGTCACCGGGGCGCTTCCAATGGCGCTGGCTGCGGCCCGCGCGGGCGCGAAGCGGCTGTTCGTTCCGGCGGAAAATGCCGCCGAGGCCGCCTATGCCGAGGGCGTGGAGGTCTATCCCGTGCATGACGTGGCGGAGCTTTTGGCGCATCTGAACGGCCAAAAGGCCATCGAAGCCGCCGCCCCGCGCAGCATCGAGCCCGATCGCGGGCAATACCCCGATTTCTTCGACGTGAAGGGACAGGATAACGTAAAGCGCGCGCTGGAAGTGGCCGCCGCCGGCGGACACAATCTGCTCATGGTGGGCCCGCCGGGCGCGGGCAAATCCATGCTGGCCAAGCGCCTGCCCGGCATTTTGCCGGATATGAGCCGCGCCGAGGCCCTGCGCGCCACGGAGATCTGGTCGGTCGCGGGACTGACGGGGCCGGACAATCCCGTGCTCACGCGCCGGCCCTTCCGCGCGCCGAATCAGACCAGCTCCCGCCAGGCGCTGGCCGGAGGTGTGGACTTGCGGCCGGGGGAGATGAGTCTGGCGCACAACGGTGTTTTGTTCCTCGACGAACTGCCGGAGTTTCACCGCGACGTGCTGGAGGTTTTGCGCCAGCCGCTCGAGGAGGGCGAGGTCACCATCTCGCGTGCGTCGGGCTCGGCCACCTATCCCAGCCGCTTCATGCTCGTTTGCGCCATGAATCCCTGCCGCTGCGGGTGGTATGGCCATCCGTCCGGACGCTGCCGCTGCTCGGCGCAGTCCGTGCGGCAGTATCAAACCAAAGTCTCCGGCCCGCTGCTCGACCGCATCGACATCATGGTAGAGGTCCCGGCACTGGAATACGAGGAATTGCAGGCGCGGCCAAACGGCGAGACCTCCGCCGCTATCAAGGCGCGGGTGGATGCCGCACGCGAACTTCAGCGCGGCCGCTTTTCCGATGAGCTGCGCTCCAATGCCCGCATGACCCCGTCGGAGATGGAACGCTGGTGCGACCTTTCGCCGGAGTGCTCGGCGCTGATGAAAAACGCGTTTGACGCGCTCAACCTGACGGCCCGCAGCTACGACCGCATCCGCAAGGTCGCGCGAACCATCGCCGATCTGGACGGCGCCGAGACCATCGCGCCGGAGCATCTGGCCGAGGCCATCGGCTACAGAACTTACGACATTTGGGAAGAGAGAACATGAACGATCTGATCCTGCTGAAGGAGGGCGAGGTGGTCCTCAAGGGCCTCAACCGCCGCTCCTTTGAACAAAAACTGATGGACAACATCCGCCGCCGGCTTCGTCCCTGCGGCGACTTTACCGCCACGATACAGCAATCCGTGGTGCGCATCGAGCCGAAAAACGACGAGGCGGATATGGACGCCGCGTTTGAGGCCATGCGCTCCGTGTTCGGCATCATGCGGCTGACGCGCGCGGCCGCATGCGAGAAAACGCCGGAGGCCATGCTTGCAAAGGCCAAGGAATACCTGCACGAGGAGCTTTCCGCGGCGCATACCTTCAAGGTCGAGTCCAAGCGCTCGGACAAGAGCTTTCCGCTCAACTCCATCCAGCTCAGCCAATACGTCGGCGGCGAGCTGGCCGAGGCGTATCCGAATCTGAAGGCCGATATGCACAACCCCGAGCTGACCGTGTGGCTGGAGGTGCGCGAGAGCGCGGCCTATGTTCACGGCGCGTATGTTCAGGGCGCGGGCGGTATGCCCGTCGGCTCCAACGGCAGCGCCGTCACGCTGCTGTCCGGCGGCATCGACAGTCCGGTTTCCACCTACATGATGGCAAAGCGCGGCCTGCGGCTGATACCGGTGCATTTCTTCTCCTTCCCCTACACTTCCGAGCTTGCCAAGCAGAAGGTGGTGGATCTGGCCCGCATCCTCACGCCGTATTGCGGGAAGATGACGCTGGAGGTCGTTCCCTTTACGGACATCCAGATGCAGATCCGCGAAAAATGCCCGGAGGAGCTGTTCACACTCATTATGCGGCGGTTTATGATGCGCATCGCGGAAAAGATCGCGCGCTTTAACGGCTGCGGCGCCCTGGTCACGGGCGAGTCCCTCGGCCAGGTGGCCAGTCAAACCATGGAGGCCATGGGCGTGACCGAGGCGTGCATTGATCTGCCGATCTTAAAGCCGCTCGTCGGCATGGATAAGGAGGAGATCATCACCATCAGCCGGAAGATCGGCTGCTTTGATACCTCCATTTTGCCCTATGAGGACTGCTGCACGGTGTTTACGCCGCGCCACCCGCGCACAAAGCCGAAACTGGCCGAGATCGAACAGGCCGAGGCGGCGCTGGATGTGGAGGCGCTGGTGCAGGCGGCCTTTGACGGGCGCGAGAAGATAAGGATCGAAGCATGAACTGCGAGATATTATCCGTTGGAACGGAGCTTTTGCTTGGCACCACGGTGAACACGGACGCCTCTGAGCTGAGTCTGATGCTGGCGGAGATGGGCGTGAATGTTTACTGGCACAGCGTCGTGGGCGACAATCCCGTCCGTCTGCGCGAGGCGGTGGCCATTGCGCGGGGGCGTGCCGATCTGATCGTGACGACCGGCGGCCTCGGCCCCACCTGCGACGATCTGACCAAAAGCGTGCTGGCCGATGCGTTTGGCCTTTCCATGGAATATCACCCCGAGGAGGAGACCTACATCCGCGCGCGGCTCGCGGCGGGCGACCGGCCCTTCACGGAGAACAATTTGCAGCAGGCATGGCTGCCGAGTGGCTGCACGGTTTTGCACAACGATTGGGGCACGGCCCCCGGCTGTGCGTTTGAGGTCGATGGCGTCACGGTCATCATGCTGCCCGGTCCGCCGAGCGAATGTTTGCCGCTGTTTCGGAATGTCGCGCGGCCATGGCTCGCCCGCCGCAGCGGCGTGGGTGCGATCGTGAGCCGGAATCTGCGGCTGTTCGGCATCGGCGAGAGCGTGGTGGAAAGCAAACTGCGCGCGCAGATGATGGAAATGCAAAACCCCACGCTGGCCCCCTACGCCAAGGAGGCGGAAGTGATGCTGCGCGTGACGGCAAAGGCCGAAACCGAGGCCGAGGCTGCGGCGCTGTGCGAGCCGGTGGTGCGTGAATTATGCGAGCGGCTTGGGAACGTGGTCTACGGCGTGGATGAGCCGAGCCTAGAGTCGCTTTGCGTGCGCCTTTTGACCGAGCGCGGCATGACGCTTGCGGCGGCGGAGAGCTGCACCGGCGGACTTTTATCCAAGCGCATCACGGATGTGCCCGGCGCGTCGGCGGTGTTTGTCGGCGGCGGCGTGACCTATACCGAGGCGGTCAAGCAGCGCCTTGCGCTCGTGCCGGCGGAGACCATTGAGAAATACACCGTCATCAGTGCCGAGGTGGCGCTGGCCATGGCGCGCGGCATCCGCGAAAATTGCGGCGCGGATCTCGGCGTTGGCATCACGGGGCTGGCCGGTCCCGGCGGCGACGGGGTCCATCCCGAGGGGACGATCTATGTGGCGCTGGCCGCGCCGGACGGCGAGTTCTGCCGTCTGATGCACGGCGGCGAGGGGCGCACGCGCAACCGCCTCAAAGCGGCCAACCATGCGCTCGATATGCTCAGAAGATATTTGACCGGATTGCCGGTCGTTGAGGAGGATACATAACCATGACCTATGATATCAACATTGCCGGAATGCACCGCGATCTGCCCATCTTCCCGATCAGCGATTCCCTTGCCATCGGCGCGTTCGTCATCTTCGGCGACGTGGAGCTGACCATCCACTGCGCGGCGGAGCTGCTGAAGAAAATGCCGGAGTGCGACTATCTGATCGCGCCGGAGGCCAAGGCCATCCCGCTGCTGTATGAAATGAGCCGCCAGAGCGGCGTGAAGTATCTGCTGGCGCGCAAAAAGGCCAAGGCCTATATGTCCGGCGTTTTCGAAGTGAACGTCAAGTCCATCACCACCGAGGGCGACCAGACTCTCGTGATCGACACGGCGGACGCCGAAGCCATGGCCGGCAAACGCATCGTGATCATCGACGACGTGATCTCCACGGGCGAGAGTCTGCGGGCGATGGAGGAGCTGGTGAACCGTGCCGGCGGCAACATCGTGGCGCGCATGGCCGTTTTGGCCGAGGGCGACGCCAAGGACCGCGAGGACATCACCGTTTTGGCCCCGCTGCCGCTGTTCCACACGGACGGTACGCCCATCGAATAAAAACCAAGGGTCTGCTGCATCCATCGCGGCAGACCCTTCTTTAGGCAACGTTCTTGTCCTGTTGGTTGACGGCAGTGCGCCATAATATCAGCGGCGCTGCTCAAAAAATTCCCGCAGCAGGGCGGCGCTTTCTTCGGCCCGCACCTGCGCATACACCGCCGGGGCAAAGCCGTAGTTTTCCGAAAACAGATCGATCACACTGCCCACGGAGCCGCTTTTCCCCTCACGCGCGCCGAACACCAAACAGGGGATGCGCGCGTTTAGGATCGCACCGGCGCACATGGGGCAGGGCTCAAGCGTCACATAGATCGTGCAGCCGTCCAGCCGCCAGGTCCCCTGCGCGGCGCAGGCCTCGTCGATGGCCTCGATCTCCGCGTGGGACGTGGCGCTTTTTTCCTCGCGGCGGTTGCGGCCCCGCCCGATCACGCGGCCGTCCGCGTCCACGACCACCGCGCCCACCGGTACCTCACCGGCCGCGGCAGCTTCCCGCGCCAGATCCAGCGCAAGACCCATGTAATATTCTTTATCCAAAGGAGACACCTCCATGCTTTTTGCCCTTTTGACCGGCCTTAGCCTTTCCATGGATGCCTTCGCCATCTCCGTGACCAACGGGATGACCATGAAAGGCTTCCGCTTCCGCCATGCCGCCATCATGGCGCTGTATTTCGGCGCGTTTCAGTTTCTTATGCCGCTCATCGGCAGCTTCCTAGCCGGACAGGTCGCGGCCTATGCCGAGGCCATCGCGCCGTTCATCTCGTTTGCGCTGCTGGCGTTCATCGGCGGGCGTATGCTGCTCGAGGGCATCCGCGCCATCCGCAGCGGCGAGGGAACGGACGAAAGCGGCTCCGCCTCCGCCTTTTCCGGCGGACGCTTAGACCACAAGAAGCTGGTGGCGCTCGCGGTGGCCACGAGCATCGACGCGCTGGCCGTGGGTGTGGCCATGGGCATCGATCCGGATTATTGCGGCGGTTTGGGTCTGCTTCCGGCCAGCGCCGTGATCGGCGTGGTCACGTTTTTCGTGTGTCTTGCCGGATGCTACGGCGGCAAGCTCATTCCGAATCTCTCCGGCGAAAAGGCGGAGACGCTCGGCGGCGCGATCTTGATCGCCATCGGCATCAAGCTGCTCATCGGCGGGCTGATCTGAGCCCATTATAACAGAAAAGCGCGCAAAGACAAAGCCCGATGCATTCGCACCGGGCTTTGAAGCGTTTTAATTTGTCTTTACAGCGCCTGAGAGGCGGTGATGATGCTCATCTTGTAGACCTCGTCGGCCACGCAGCCGCGGGACAGGTCGTTGATGGGGGCGTTCAAACCGAGCAGCAGCGGGCCGTAAGCCGCGAAACCGCCGAAGCGCTGGGCGATCTTGTAGCCGATGTTGCCGGCGTTGACGTCGGGGAAGATGAAGGTGTTGGCATAGCCGGCGACCGGGCTGCCGGGGAACTTGAGCTGGCCGACCGTGGGGGAAACGGCAGCGTCAAACTGCATCTCGCCGTCCACGGGCACGTCGGGCATGGCGGCCTTGGCCTTGGCGCAGGCGTTCTGCATGAGGGTGACGGTGTCGTCCTTGGCGGAGCCCTTGGTGGAGAAGCTCAGGAAAGCGACCTTGGGATCGATGCCGAACTTCTTGGCGACCTTCGCGGTCTCCACGGCGGACTCGACCAGCTGGTCTTCGGTGGGGTGGATGGTGATGGCGCAGTCGCCCATGGCGTATTTCTCCTCCACGCCGTCCTTCTCGCGGACAAGAATAAAGGTGCCGGACACGTTGGAGTTGCCGGGCTTGCACTTGATGAGCTGCAGCGCGGGACGCACGGTGTCGGCCGTGGAGTAGGTGGCGCCGCCGAGCAGGCAGTCGGCCTTGCCCATCTTCACGAGCATGGTGCCGAAGTAGTTGCCCTTGAGCAGGTTCTTGCGGCAATCCTCGGGGGTCATCTTGCCCTTGCGCAGCTCGACCATCTTCTCGACCATGGCGTCCATCTCGGCGTAGGTCTCGGGGTCGATGATCTCCACGCCCTCGATGTCGAAGCCGCCCTCGGCGGCCGCGGCCTTGACTTCTTCCACATTGCCCACCAGCAGCGGGGTCAGGAAGCCTTCCTTGGCCAGACGGGCAGCCGCGTAAAGGATGCGGGCGTCGGAGCCTTCGGTAAACACGATGGTCTTTTTCTCTGCGGCCTTGAGGGCCTCGATCAGTTCTTCAAACATGGTGCTTTCCTCCGTATATTTATTATTTTTTCCTAACATTTGCACGTACAAAATCATCGTAGCACTTAGCCGACTAAATTGCAAGCGCCCGCGGCAAATTTCTTGTTTACAAGGCGGCAAGAATCCGATATAATACCCTTTGTTATCAATCAGAGAGAAAAAAGAAACGGAAGAGGAACGCATGGAAAACGATTTTTGCCGCATCCTGGCCGAGCTTCGTCGGGAGCGGGGACTGTCCCAGCGCCACGCCGCCGCCGATCTGAACATCAGTCAGGCGCTTTTGAGCCACTATGAAAACGGCGCGCGCGAGCCGGGGCTCCAATTTGTATGCCGCGCCTGCGACTATTACGGCGTGACGGCCGATTATCTGCTTGGGCGCGAGGAAAACGCCGATACCAGCCGCGCCACGGATAACCAACTGAGAAGCATCGCCGCCCAGCTTCGGGAATTGGCGGACATCGCGGAGAGCTATACGAAATGAAACAGGAAAACATTCGGAATTTTTCGATCATTGCCCACATCGACCATGGCAAATCCACCCTGTCCGACCGTCTGATCGAGCTGACGGGCGCGGTGGATGAGCGCCAGATGAGCGACCAGATCCTTGACAACATGGATCTGGAAAAAGAGCGCGGCATCACCATCAAAGCCCGCGCCGCCACGCTGTATTGGAAGGGCTATGAACTCAACCTCATCGACACGCCGGGCCACGTGGACTTCAACTACGAGGTCTCGCGTTCGCTGGCCGCGTGCGAGGGCGCCGTTTTGGTGGTGGACGCCTCGCAGGGCGTGGAGGCGCAGACGCTCGCCAACACCTACCTTGCGCTCGACAGCGATTTGGAGATCCTGCCGGTCGTGAACAAGATCGATCTGCCTGCCGCCGATCCGGCGGCTGTCAAAACCGAGATCGAGGATATCATCGGCATCCCCGCCATGGACGCGCCGGAGATCAGCGCGAAAACGGGGCTGAACGTGGAAAGTGTGCTCGATGCCATCGTGGACACCATCCCTGCCCCCAAGGGCGACCCAGATGGGCCGCTGAAGGCGCTGGTGTTCGACAGCCAGTACGACAGCTACCGCGGCGTGATCGTGCTTGTGCGCATCAAGGACGGCCGCCTGCGTCGGGATATGGACGTGAAATTCATGGCCACGGGCGCCAGCTACAAGATCGTGGAGCTGGGGCGGCTTCTGCCCACGCGCTTTGAGCCCTGCGATGAGCTGCTGGCCGGCGAGGTCGGCTATTTCACGGCCAGCATCAAAAACGTGCGCGACACCCAGGTGGGCGATACCGTTACCGAGCCGCAGCGCCCGGCGGATGAGCCTCTGCCCGGCTATCGGCCCGCGCGGTCGATGGTGTACTGCGGCATCTATCCGGAGGATGGGTCGAAATACCCCGATCTGCGCGACGCACTGGAAAAGCTGGAGCTGAACGATTCGTCGCTGCATTATGAGCCGGAAAGCTCCGTGGCGCTGGGCTTTGGCTTCCGTTGCGGCTTTTTGGGTATGCTGCATCTGGAGATCGTGCAGGAGCGTTTGGAGCGCGAGTTCGATCTTGATCTGGTCACAACGCTGCCGTCGGTGGTGTATGAGATCGAAATGACGGACGGCTCCGTGCGCCATATCTCCAACCCCCACGATTTCCCGGATGCCGGTTCCGTCGCCGAGGCGCGCGAGCCGTATGTGAATCTGTCCATCATCACGCCGAACGATTTTGTGGGCAACATCATGCCGCTGTGTCAGGATCGGCGCGGTGTGTATCGCGATATGCAGTATCTTGACCAGCGGCTCGTGGAGCTGCGGTATGAGGTCCCGCTCGGGGAGATCATCTATGATTTCTTCGACACGCTCAAGGCCCGCACCAAGGGCTATGCGTCCATGGACTACGAGTTTTCCGAGTATAAGCCGTCCGATCTTGTGAAGGTGGATCTGCTCTTAAACGGCGATCAGGTGGACGCGCTCAGCTTCATCGCCCACCGCGACAAGGCCTATCCCCGTGCGCGCAGGCTGTGCGAAAAGCTGAAGGAGAATATCCCGCGCCAGCTGTTCGAGGTGCCCATTCAGGCGGCCATCGGCGGCAAGATCATCGCCCGCGAGACCGTGAAGGCCATGCGCAAGGACGTTTTGGCCAAGTGCTATGGCGGCGATATCACGCGCAAGAAGAAGCTGCTGGAAAAGCAGAAAGAGGGCAAGAAGAAAATGCGCTCGCTCGGCTCCGTGCAGCTTCCCACCGAGGCGTTTTTGGCTGTGCTCAAGCTGGATGAATAAAAAAAGATCGGTCTGCTTCCCGTCTCTTTGGGAAACAGACCGATTTTTATCTATCCGCAAGTCCGGCCTTTTGCAAAGCCAGCACGACCGGCGGGATGAGGATCAGATGCAAAACGATGCCCGGCACGGCGCCGGCAAAGCCGCCCGTCCAAAATGCGGCCCAGCCGAAGCTTATCTCGCTCACGCCGGCGAAGATCGTCATCACGGCGCCCCATACGAGCCGTCCGGCCAGCATCGCTGCGGCCAGCGCCGTCCATATGCCCCAGGGCTTTTTCGGCAGTGCGCGGTATAAAATCCCGCTCACGAGGCCATAGGCGGCCAGCTCAAAGGCCATGGACGCGGCCTTTGGAAACAGCGGCGGCATCCCGAACAGCGCCGAGCGCAGAAGCGGCGCGACAACACCCACGGCGAGACCCCACCACGGCCCGCACAGAAAGCCCGCGAGCAAAACGGGGATGTGCATGGGGCAAAGGGCGCTGCCGATGGTCTGCATTTGCCCTGTGAGAAACGGCAGCAGCAGCGCCAGCGCAAGGCACACGCCCGCATAAACCAGACAGCGGACGCGATGGTTTGTTTTCAGCATGGTCTCTCTCTCCTCCGGTCAGACCGTGATGTCCGCCCAGGAAAGGCGGATGATCTTTTCCAGATCGCGCGGGGCCAGCTCCACCTGAAAGCCCACCTTTCCGGCGGAGAAGAAAATGGTGTCAAACGCCAGTGCCGACTGGTCGGCCACGGTGGGGAAGGGTTTTTTCATCCCGATGGGCGAGCAGCCGCCGTGGATATACCCCGTGAGCGGCAGAAGTTCTTTTTGGCGCAGCATCTCGATGGACTTTTCGCCCACGGCCTTTGCCGCTTTTTTCAGATCAAGCTCCTCGGCCACCGGCACCATGAACACATAATGCGCGCCGGTTTTGCCGGTCGTCACCAGCGTTTTGAACACGCGGGGCGTATCCTCGCCCAAAAGCTCGGCCACGGCCACGCCTGCGATGGCCACGTTGGGGTCGTATTCGCGCGGCTTATAATCAAGCTTTTTGGCATCCAGAAGCCGCATCACGTTGGTTTTTTCCTCTTTTTTCGCCATGGTATCCGCCCGCCTTTTTTGCATACGATAAGGCCATTTTAGCAGTTTTCGGTTCCAAGTCAAGCGCCGCTGTGGTATCATGGGCTCATGAGATATTATATTGCGCCCCTTGAGGGGCTTACCGACTGTACTTACCGCGCCCTGCACCACCGCTATTTCCCCGGCGCGGACCGCTATTATGCGCCCTTTTTCGCCACCACGCAAAACCGCACGTTCAGCCCCAGGGAGTTTCGCGACCTGATGCCGGAAAACAACGCCGGTGTGCCGCTGGTGCCGCAGCTTCTGGGCCATAACGCGGCGGATTTTCTGTGGACGGCGGCGCGCCTGCGCGAGCTTGGCTATGAGGAACTCAATCTCAATCTCGGCTGCCCGTCCGGCACCGTGACGGCGAAGGGTAAGGGCGCGGGGCAATTGCGCGATCTTGCGGCGCTCGACCGCTTTTTGGAGCAGATCTTCTCCGCCTATGACGGGAAACTATCCGTAAAGACCCGCCTTGGCATGGCCGACCCGGCGGAGTTTTGGCCGATTTTGGAGATTTATAATAAATATCCCATCTGCGAGCTGACCATCCATCCGCGCACGGCGCGGGAGATGTATAAAGGCCCGCTGCATCCGGACGCCTTTGCCGCGGCTCTTGCGCAAAGCCGCGCGCCGCTTTGCTATAACGGCGGCATCACCGTCGCCGCGCAGAGCGCCGAGATCGGGGCAAAATGGCCGGCGGTGTCGGCCGTGATGATCGGGCGGGGTCTGATCGCCGACCCGGCGCTCATCCGGAAAATGCAGGGCGGCCCCGGTGCGGACGCCGCCACGCTGCGGAAATTTTTCGCCGGACTGTACGAGGGCTATTGCGTGCGATTCGGCTCGGCCCACAACGCCATGGGCCGCATGAAGGGCATATGGTTTTATGCCATCCATCTGTTTGACGACACCGCGCGCTACGCCAAGCGCATCGCCAAGGCGCGTTATCCCTCGGATTATGAGGCGCTGATGCAAACGATCTTCACCGATCTGCCGCTGCGCGAAAACGCGCAGGACGTGCCGTGAAATTTTTTACAATGTTCACAATTTTATAATTGAAATGCGCGGCCTGTTTGCGTTATAATGCTCAGTGCATGACCAAAATGGCATGAACAGGAAAGGAGAAAAACATGAAAAAAGCAAGCAAGCTTCTGGCGATCCTTATGGCGCTTTGCCTGATGCTCTCGCTCGGCGCGATGGCGGCCAGCGGCGAGGCCTCCGGCGCGTCCGGCGAGGCTTCCGGAGGAATGGGTATGCCTCCCGGTGGCGGCGGCAGCAAGCCCGACAGCTACGATTCCGTGATGGACGTCACGGAGGATCAGGATATTTCCGGCGTGACCATGAGCTCGGAAAACGGCGATGAGAACATCATCCATGTTTACGAGGGCGCGGTCGCCCATATCAGCGATAGCCAGTTCGCCACCAGCGGCGAAGGCACCAGCGGCGACGCCTCCAGCTTCTACGGCGTGGGCGCGGCCCTGTTCGTTTCCGACGGCGAGCTGTACGTTTCCGACAGCTCCATCGAATCCACCACGCGCGGCGGCGCGGGCGTTTTCGCGTATGACAAGGGCGTGGCCTATGTGACCGGCCTTGACATCACCACCACCGAGGCTTCCGCGGGTGGTCTGCACGTGGCCGGCGGCGGCACGCTGTACGCCTGGGACTGCAACGTGACCACCGAGGCGCCCATGGCGGCGGCGGCCGTTCGTTCCGACCGCGGCGGCGGCAAGATGGTCATCGACGGCGGCTCCTATGTCACCGAGGGCGGCACCGGCGCGGTGTATGTCACGGCGGACATCTCCATCCATGACGCCTACCTCTACACCGGCGGCTCCGAGGCCGTGGCCATCGAGGGCAAGAACACCATCCGTCTGTTTGACTGCGATCTGACCGGCAATATGCTCGCCGGCTCCCTCAACGACGGCAAGGTCTGGAACATCATCGTTTACCAGTCCATGTCCGGCGACGCCGATGTCGGCACCTCCGAGTACGACATGATCGGCGGCACCCTCACCTGCAACGCCGGCCCCGTGCTGTATAACACCAACACCTCCAGCTACATCACCTTCCAGGATGTTGACGTTTCCTACAGCGACGAGACCACCTACTGGCTGCAGGTCACTGGCAACTCCTCTTCCCGTACCTGGGGCAAGGCCGGCAAAAACGGCGCCAACTGCATCTTCACCGGCTCCAGCCAGGAGATGAAGGGCGACGTGGTGTATGACACCATCTCCAACCTTGACTTCTATATGCTCGACGGCTCCGCGCTGGAAGGCGCGATCGTCTGCAACGACGAGCTCAACGGCGGCTACACCGGCGACGGCGTGGCGAACGTGTATGTCGATGCCGACTCCGTCTGGACCGTCACCGGCGACTCCACCGTGACCGGTACGCTGTATCTCGAAGGCGCGATCGAGGGCGCGAAGGTCGTTGGCACGGACGGCACCGTGTATGTTGACGGCAAGGGCTTCACCGTGACCGTGGGCGCGTTCGAGGAAAAGGTCGATGCGTCCGCCGCCGGCGAGATCCCCGCGTGGGAAGACTACGCCGTGGAGAACCCGTTTGCGGCCGCTTCCGGCGAGCCCTCCGGCGAACCCAGCGGCGAGGCTTCCGCTGAGCCCGCGAGCGCAGAGACCGGCTCCATGAATATGCCGGACGGCTCCATGCCCCCCGAGCCCCCCGCCGATCTCGCTCCCGGTGAGGTGCCTCCCGGCGGCTTCGGCGGCATCGACTGATGCGCTGAATATCCCTTAACAGCAAAAGACTGTCGCCCTCGGGCGGCAGTCTTTTTTGCTTGCATCTTATCGCGCAAACGAGTAGAATGAGAAAAAACAAGGGAGGTGCCGCCGGTGGAATACATATCGGCCCGGGAGACTGCGGCGCGCTGGGATGTCCATATCCGCGTGGTGCAGAATCTGTGCAAGGCGGGGCGTGTGGCGGGCGCGCGCAAATACGGCAATGTGTGGATGCTGCCGTCGAACGCCCAGAAGCCGGACGATCCGCGCCGGGAGCGCAAACGGGCGGGAATGAGCCGTCCGGAGTATAACGGCAGCGGGCTTTTGACCATGTCGTCGGTGCCCATGCCGACCGGCACGCCGGTTTTGCCGGAGAATTTGGGCGAGCCGGAGCAGCGCCAGCAGATCACGCTGGAGTTTGCGTTTTTGCGCGGCGATCTGGCCTCGGCCGCACGGGCTTTCGAGCTCACGGGGCGTGGCAGCGGCATGACGCTTTGTGCCGTCACACTCACGATGGCGGCCGCCAGCCGGACGGATGACTGGCAGCGTTTTTGCGAGGCGGATGAATTTTCGCAGTCGATCTACCGGACAGCAAGTGAGCGCGATCGAAAGCTCGCGGAGGTCGCGCTGTCCACGGCGCTTTTGAGCCAGTTTGCCACGGAACTTGCGCCGCCGTGGATACTGAATGGGAATTTCTCCTATGTGCCGGTGGAGGCGCGGCCCATGAGCGTGTATCTCTATGCCAAAAGCTTGCAGGCGCGCAAGCACTCGAACGAGATCATCGGTGTCTGTAAAACGGCGCGGGCGCTGTGGGCGCGAAACGAGAGCTTCACGATGCTGGATGTGTATCTGAGCCTGCTGTTGGCGGCGGCCTGCCGGGCCAAGGACGATGCGGCAGGCTGTCGGCGGGCGCTCGATCAGGCGGCGGAGATGGCCGTGCCCTATGGTTTCATCGCGCCCTTTGCGGAGTATCGGCAGCTGATGCCGGAGGAGATGGATGAGGTGCTGCGTGCGTGGAAACCGGCGCTTGTTGGCCCGGTGCATGAGCTGGGCGAGCAGATCTGGGAGAATTGGAACCGCTTTCACACGCGCTTTATCCGCGAACATATGGAAACCTTGCTCACGCCGGCGGAACATCGGGCGGCGCATTTGGCCGCCAAGGGCATTCCCTATCGCGACGTGGCGCAGGAAATGGGGCTGACCGTGGTCGAGGTGAAGATGCTTCTGGCCTCGGTTTATAAAAAGCTGTATATCTCCGACCGCGCAGATCTGGCACGGTTTATGCTATAATGATCTGCGCCGGACAAGAAGTCAGGCAAACGAAAAAGCCGCCCGAGAGGGCGGCTTTTTTCACATTTCGGTGTCGCGGATGAAAACCTGTTTGGAGCGGGGGTCGTTTTTGTCCTCGCGTTCCTCCACCTGGAAGCGGTCAATGGCCTTTACCATGGCGGACAGCTTCGAGAAGCCGTAGCTGCGGGTGTCGAAGTCCGGACGCTTTTTCTGCACGAGCTGGCCCACGGCGCCGAGGGATACGAAGTCGTCGTCCGATGCGCCGGCAAGGTCGAGAATGGAATCGGCGATGAGCCACACGATGGAATCGGGAATAGTGCGCTCGTCCGGCTTTTTCTCAGGTCTCGGCTCGGCGGCCTTCCTGGCCGGCTCTGCCTTTTTGCCGGGCTTGGGCTCGGCGGCTTTTTTAGCGGGCTCCGGCTTTTTCTCCGCCGGTTTTTTGGCGGTGGTTTTGTTGGTGCGCTCGCGGATGACCTCGATATAGATGAACTTATTGCACGCGGCGATCAGCGCGTTCGGCGTTTTCTGTTCGCCCACGCCGATGACATATTGACCGGCCTCGCGCAGACGGCGGGCCAGCCCCGTGAAATCGGAGTCGGAGGAGACCAGAACAAAGCCGTCCGTGTTGCCGGTGTAGAGGATGTCCATCGCGTCGATGATCATGGCGGTGTCCGTGGAATTTTTGCCCTTGGTGTAGGCAAACTGCTGCACGGGGGTCACGGAGATGTCCAAAAGCGCCTTTTTCCAGCCGGAAAGATTGCTCGTGGACCAGTCACCATAGGCGCGCTTGATGTTCGGCGTGCCATAGATGGCCAGTTCTTCCATCACGCCCTGCAGGCAGTCGCGCGGGGCATTGTCCGCATCGATGAGCACGGCCAGGCGCAGGTTGTTATCATTTATAGACAAAGTATATTCACTTCCTTTACTCCCAAAGTATACCGTATCCGCGCCGATTTTTCAACCGCCGCGCAAAATAGCCCGGCCGGAGCGCTTGACAGCGGGGAGACGAACGCATATAATCTAAAATACACGTTGCAAAACGAACGATTTAAAACAGAACGCCGGAGGATATGCCATGCCCCCCAAACCGAAATTCACCCGCGAGGAGATCATTGCCGCCGCGCTGGACATCGTGGCCGCGCAGGGCCCATCCGCGCTCACGGCCAAGGCCCTTGGCGACGCGCTGGGAAGCTCCGCCCGCCCGATCTTCACCGTGTTCGATTCCATGGCGCAGGTGCGCGAGGCCGTGCGCGAGGCGGCGATGGCCCGCTTTGAAGGCTACGCTGCGCACGCGCTGCCGGATATGCCGCGCTTTAAGCAGGTGGGTATACAGATGCTGCGCTTCGCCGCGAACGAGCCGAAGCTGTATCAGCTTTTGTTCATGACCGAGCGGGCTGCGGCGCAGGGCATCGCCTCACTGCTGGACAGCCTGGGCGACACCGCGCAGCAGTGCATCGAGGCGCTTGAGCGCGACTATGCCCTTGCGCCGGAAGCGGCGGAGCGGGTGTTTGAAAATGTGTGGGTGTACACCTTCGGCGTGGGTGCGCTGTGTGCCACGGGCGCTTGCCGCTTTTCGGAAGATCAGCTTGGCCAAATGCTCACAACGGAATTTCAGGCCATGCTGGCCTATGTGCGATCGGAGGAGACATGAAAATTCTGCACATCAATGGCTTGCCCATGATCCCCGAGGATGTCTACGCACAGATCGCAAATGGGGAACCGCTCGAGGAGCTGTGGAACGAAGGAGAATGAGAAATTATGCGAAAACTTGTGATATATATCCATGGCAAGGGCGGCAGTGCGGCGGAAGGGGCGCATTACGGGCCGCTGTTTCCGGACAGCGACGTGCTTGGTTTTGACTATGAGGCCGAAACGCCGTGGGAAGCGCAGACGGAATTTTGCGCCTTTTATGACCGCTGGAGCCGCGATTATGACCGCGTGACGCTCATAGCCAACAGCATCGGCGCGTATTTTGCGCTGGTGTCGCTTTCCGACCGGGACATTGACCACGCACTGCTCATCTCGCCCATCGTGGACATGGAGCGGCTGATCTTGGACATGATGGGCTGGGCGGGTGTGACGGAGGCGGAGCTTTGCGAAAAGGGCGAGATACCAACCCCCTTTGGCGAGACGCTTTCATGGCGCTATCTCGGTTGGGTGCGGGCCAGGCCCGTTCACTGGCGTGTTCCGACCGCGATTTTATACGGCGCGAATGATAACATGACGAGCCGCGAGACCATCGAACGCTTTGCCGCCGAAACCGGCGCGGCGCTCACCGTGATGCCGGAGGGCGAGCATTGGTTCCACACGGACGAGCAGATGGCGTTTTTGGATGCCTGGGTGCGCCAATGCGAGGGAGAGAAAGCACGATGAAGGAATATGCGAAACGGAGGGATGAACTTGCCGTTTGACTACAAGAAGGAATACAAGGAATTTTACCTGCCCAAGGCAGAGCCGTCGCTGGTCACGGTGCCGCCGATGAACTACATCGCCGTGCGCGGTCGGGGCGACCCGAACCGGCCGGACGGCGAATATCAGCAGGCTATGAGCCTGCTTTACGGCGTGGCTTTCACGATCAAGATGAGCAAGCTGGGCGACCGGCGCTATGAACTGCGGCAGGCGAAGAAAAAGGAAAAGCACAAAGGGCGATAAAAAAGTGGGGCTGTCCGGATGGACAGCCCCGTTGTTATGCGGTTTTGGGTTTTATCACGCGGGCATCACGGTGATGGTGCCGTCGGCGTTGTTGGTAACGGTGCCGTTGACGGTGCAGCCGGGCTCCACGGTCAGGGAGTTGAGGATGCACTCGCCGGTCACGTTCCAAACCGCGCCATTGGTGAGCGTGACATCGATCTTGCCGATGCCGTTGTAAGCCGGGGTGTTCACCACGCGGCGGGCCGCGAGATAGTCATAGGTGTTCTCGGCGGTGCCGTCCATCGGCTCGCCGGTCTTGTTGAAGAAGAACTGGCCCACGATGGGCTTGCCCTGCTCGTCGCAGTGCTGGGCAAAGCTGGTGGAGATCACGCCCGTCAGCTCGGCGTTATCCAGCGTGAGCGCCACGGTGGAGGTGGCCCAGCTGGAAAGCAGACCCGTGCTGCCGTCATACTTCGTCAGCGTGGAAGCGTTGTTGGACGAGCCGGTGGAGTTATAAATGTCGCCGGTCAGCGTGGAATTTTTGATGGTGAGGGTCTTGGTGGTGCCTTCGCTGGCGGGCTCGTTGGAGGCGTATTCCTCCGCCGTCAGATCGACCACGTCCATCTCCATGTCGTTGGCGTCGGTGCCGACGTCATCGGTGTCCATGAACTGGAACAGAACGCCGCCCCAGGGATTGTCCTTGTGGTAGGTGACGGTCACGTCGTCGAGCGTGATGTCCACGCCGCCCTTGCTCATCACGGAATACAGTGTGTCGCCCACGTCGAAGTCGGAGTGGCTGAGAACGGCGGTGTAGGCCTGACCATGGCTCATGAAGCCGATGCGGTCGGACCAGCCATAGCCGCGCTGGGTGTTGGAACTGGTGAAATCGAAGGTGCCGCCGGTGAGAATGGCCAGATAGTCCGGCGCGTAGAAGCGGCAGCCGAAGAAGTTGTCGTCAAAGCCGTCGCAGTAGGTGACATAGCCGCAGCCGTCGTCCGTGCCATAGGCGTCGATGAAGTATTCCTTGCCATCGACCTTCACGGAGAAGTCGGCGTCCTTTTCGTCCTCGACCTGCACGCCCACGGCGCCCACGGTGTCGGTGGCGTTGAGGATGCCCTTGCCGGAGTCCGTGGACAAAACGGCCCAGGAGTCGGACACGACCAAGCTGTCATAGAAGCTCAGCGTGGCATTGCCATAGCAGCAGGTGGCGCGCATGGAGCCGTACAGACCCAGCGCCAGAGGTACGCACTGCAGCATGGGGGCGCTCCAGTTGGAGGTGTAGTTGTCGTTATAATAGTAGTAGCTGGTGCCGGACGATTCCGCCGTGAAGAACTCGCCGGTCAGACCCTTTTCGGCGATCTCGCCGGAGGAGAGAGGCTCGCCGGTGATGATGAAGCGGTCATAGGAATAGGGCTCAAAGCCGAATTTGTCCGCGTTTTCCACGGCGAACACGACCGAGTCATGCACGTCCACAACGGAGCTGCCGCCGGCCCAGATGCCGTCATGCAGGGGGCCCTCGGTGTAAACGGTGGTGCCGGTGATGTCCATTTCGGAGGAGCCGGCCGCGCTGATGACCGCGCCCCAGGCACCGTTGGTGCCGAAGTCGTTGCCGCCGAGACCGGAGGAGTTGACGGTGACATCTTCCACGGTGACGCGGGAGCCGTCCTCGTTGTAGACATAGATGCCGGAGATGTAGCTGGCGTCGATGTTGATGGTGCCGCCCTTGACGCCGCTGTCGGTCACTTCGCCGCCGCGGAACGCCGCGGGAACGGAGCGGCCCAGAACATACGCGCCGTCCTCAAAGTCCAGCACGCTGGTGAACCAGAAGTCGCCGAAGTTGGCTTTGTTCATGCTCATGGCCACGGTGTCGCTCTTGCCCTTTTCCACGATGTAGAGCTCGGCGTCCGCCGTCCAGTTGGCGCGGTTCGCCAGATCGACCACCATACCGTCGCGCACGAGAACGAAGGTCTGCGCGGCCGGATCGATGGAGTGGCTCGTGCCGTCGGAGAAGGTCACGGTCTCATACTGACTGTACTGCGCGGAATCGACCAGATCCGCCGCATCCGGCGAAAGCGTCACGCCCGTGATCACGCGCGCGCCGCCCATCTCGCCGGAGGCCGCCAGCGCGGGCACACCCAGCGCCGCCAGCAGGCAAACGGCCATCAGAACTGCCAGGATCTTTCTTGTCATGTTTCTGCTCCTTTCGATTGTGAAAGATTTGTTATTGCCTTCCAAGTCGATTGTAGCACATCGCCGCAGGCTTTACAAGCATAGAAAAAGGCTGCCCTTGCGGACAGCCTTTTGGGTTTTGCTCTTACAGACCCAGCGCTTCGATCAGCGCGGCCAGATCAAAGGAGAAAAGCTCCTTCGTTTCCGGAGCGACGGTCACGGTGCCGTCCGCATTTTCGGTAACGGTGCCGTTCACGGTGCCGCCGTCCACGTTCAGCGCGGCCAGCGTGCACTCCTCGGTCACGTTCCAAACGCCGCCCTTGCCCACGGTCACGGTGGTGCCGACGGACTCATAGCCGGCGAAGTCGGGGATGACCCAGGTGCAGTTTTCGTCCTCGGCATAGGGAGCCCAATACTCCTCCCACTGCTCGTAGGTCCAGGTGTCCACACTGCCGGTCCAGGCGCCGTTTTCGATCTCCACGGTGGTCGGGCGCATATAGTCATAGTCGAGGATATCGCCCTCATAGTCGGCGTTTTTCATCGTCAGGTGGATGAGCTTGCCCTCGGCCACGTCGCCGGAGGCCACGGTGAAGGGGGTATCGTCGTTGTTGACAACGGTCATCATGATGACGCCGTTGGGGCTGACGACTTCGGCGTTATCGAGCGTGATATCCGCGCAGGTGGATTTGATGAGGAACACCGCGCCGTCGATGAAATCGACGTATTCGCCGTACGCCTCGCCATAGGCCGCGCCGAAATCGAGGCCATCGGTGGTGTTTTCAAGGCTCTTATCCACGCCGACGAGCGAGTCCTTGATCTCCACGACCGCCGTGTGCTGGCCGGAGGCGCGGCCGGGGCTGTTGGCCGCGTGCATCATGTGCGGCGCGTGGATCTCGAAGCAGTTGCGGCCGCCCCAAAGTTCGCTGCCGGCATCGGTGGTCGCGCCGGTGTTATACTGGAGAACATCCTCCGGGCAGTCCGCGCCGGAATAGGCGAACACTTCGCCGTTGTTGGAGATGATGACGGCCATGTCCTCGCCGTACAGGCGCGAGGCGTAGAAGTAGTCATGGCAGGAGGTATCGGCATAGGTGGCGTAGCCGCCCCAATAGCTGATGCCGTCGGAGTTGTAGCTGTAGAAATACAGGCCGGGAGCGCGGGCGGAGTCGGTGCTCATGGCGGCCCAGCCGTCCGTGATGCACTTGGAGTTGAAGTAATAGGTGTGGGTCGCGCCCTCGGAGAAGTTGGTGCGCGTGATGCCGCCGACGAGCAGCTTCTTGTTCGTGTCCACGGCGCCCTCGGTGCCGCCGGTGGAGACGACCACGGAGTCGTTGAGCACGAGATTGGCCGTGGAGTGGGCCGCGATGGTCATGCGGCGCGCGCCGGCGACTTCCATGTAGGCGTTTTCAACGTACAGGGTGCCGTCGTCAATGGAGGCGGCGTTCTGGCTGCCGTTGTCCGTCAGAACGATGGCGGAGTTGAACGAATCGGTCTCGGTTTCGCCGAGGAAGGTGGGATAGGTGTATTCCACGTTGTCCTCTTTGCCGCCGAAGGTGTATTCCACGCCACCCGTGACGGTCAGACCCGCGCTTGACGCGGAATCAACGCCGGTGATCACGATGTTCGCGGCGTGGCTTTCGTCGATCTCCATCTCGCCGGAACCGGCGGCGGTGGCCTCGAAGCCGTCCGTGAACTGCGTCACGCCCTCGGCCGTCACGCCGATGTAGGCGGTCTCGGCGTTGGCGGACATATTGGTCGAGCCGGTCGCGCGCGCGGCTTCGGCGGCCTCGGCCTCGGTATAAACGCTCTCGCCGCTGGCGGCAAACGCGCCAAGCGACAGGCACAGGCACAGCGCCATCACGATGGCAAGGATGCGATTGAACTTTTTCATGCGGTTCTCCTTTTCCTTATGGTCGGGTGAAAAAACGCCGCCGCGAGCCTTTTGTATGGGGACGCGGCGGCGCAGATTGCTTTGCTTACTGACCCAGCACGCTCAAAATGAGTTTGGCCAGATCGGATTCGGGATCGATGGTCACGGTAACGGAAAGCTTCTCGCCGCCGTTTTCAGCCGGGGTGACAACGATGTCGCCCTCGTATTCGCCGGCACCGGAAACGACCTCGCCGTCGACGGTGATGACGCCGTTGACGACCGCGCCCTCGGCCACGGTGAGCTTATCGAGGCAGCTTTCGCCGCTGACGTTCCAGGTGGAACCCTCGCCCACAACGAGAGCCTGCACGCTATCGGCGCCGTCGTAGTATTTGTCGGTGTCCAAAATCCAGGTGCAGTAGCTCTCGTCCGCCACGCACTCGTCGGACCACATGGCATCCCACGCGGCCTTGTCGGCCTTGAGATACGCGCCGGTCCAAACGGCGTTGTCAAGCGTAACGGTGCAGCTGCGCTGATAGTCATAGGCCATCACATCGCCCGCGACGTCGCTGTTCGCGATGGTCATGGCGGTGCCCTTGCCGGTCATGTCGTCGTCCGCCAGAGCGTAGCGGCTCATGCCGTCGGAGTTGAGCGCCGTGAGCAGAAGCACGTTGGAGCTGCTCTCGGCGGTGACGTTGTCGAGCAGGATGTCGGCGCTGGTGGATTTGACCAGAATGTTCGCGCCCTTGATGAAGTCAACGTATTCGCCGTAGGCCGGGCCGAAATCGGCATACCAGTCCACGAGCGTGGCATCCGCGTCAAGATCGGCGGAGGTGACAAGATCGGTGTCATGCAGGTCGAGCAGAGCGGTGAACTCGCTGCTCGCGCCGCCGCCCATCATGTCGGGGGAGTGAAGCTGGAAGTCGTTGCGGCCGGCCTCGACCAGGCTGCGGCCGTCGCGCTCGGTGTAGCCCTCGGTGTGCTCATAATCCTCGGGCAGGTAAACAAGCGCATCCTCGGTGGCATCGGCGCCGTTGGCCATGTGGATCTCGCCGTTGTTGGAGACGATGGCGCCCACTTCCGCAGCGGAGAGGACGGAACCATAGAACCAGTCCACGCAGGAGGTGTCGGCATAGGTGGCGTAGCCGCCGTACAGGGCCTTGCCCACGGAGTCATAGCTGGTGAACTCAAAGCCGGACTGGGCAGAGTCGGTGCTCATGGCGGCCCAGCCTTCGGTCTCCACATAGGAGCCGTAGTAGTAAGTCTTGGACTGGCCAACGGACATATTGGCGCGGGCATAGCCGGAGATCAGCAGGGCCGCATTGGAGGGGGGATCGGCAATGTCGGCCGTGTAGCCTTCGGGATCGCCCACCGCACCGGTCTGGATGATGTCGGAGTTGATGACGATCATCTCGCCGGAGGCCTCGCAGTCAACGGTGTAGTTGCCGTTGCGGCCGCCCTTGCCGGCGTTGATGAAGGTGCAGTTGTCGATGATCAGACGGCCGTTCGTCACGCCGGCGATGAAGCCGCCGGTGGCGTTGGCGCTGACCGGACCGGTGACGGTTTTGTTCACGGTGGTGTTGCGGATGGTATACTCGCCGTCCGTGACCTTGAAGCCGTTCACGGAGAAGGCCGTGATGTTGATCTCGGCGCCATCGGTCTCGGTGTCGCCGATCTCGCCGGACACGACTTCCACGCCGTCCACATCCGCCGCGGCAAAGCCGTCCTCGCTCATGGTCCAGGCGGTGCCGCTGGCGGCTGCGCCCGCGTTCATGCTCATCACGGTCACGTCGCCGCTGGCCTCGCCGCTGGCGGCCATCGCGCCGAGCGACAGGCACAGGCACAGCGCCAGAACGAGCGCAAGGGTCTTGCTGGTTTTCTTCATGTTCTTTCTCCTTTCATATGTTCCAGATGTTACTGGCGTATTCCTCAATGGCGCGGTCGGCGGCGAAAAAGCCGGACTGAGCGATGTTCACAAGGGACATCCGCGCCCGCTCGCGGTCCTCGCCGATGCGCGCGTACAGCGCATCGTGAGAACGAACGTAAGAATCAAAATCGGCCAAAAGCATATACGGGTCGCCCCCATGCACAAGGCCGGACACAAGATCCGGAAAACGCTGGGCAAAGCGGTCGAGCACGCGGCGCAGCGTGGGGTCGGATTCGTAATAGCGGCGGGGGTCATACTGCGGCCGCAGCGATTCCACCTGCTGCTCGGTCAGACCGAAAAGCTGCATATTTTCCGCGCCCAAGCGCTCATACATCTCCACATTCGCACCATCGAGCGTGCCGATGGTCACGGCGCCGTTTGCCATCAGCTTCATGCAGCCGGTGCCGCTGGCTTCCTTGCCGGCGGTGGAGATCTGCTCGGACACCTGCGCGGCGGGGATGAGAACTTCCGCAGCGGACACGCGGTAATTTTCCAGGAAGAACACCTGAAGCTTGCCCTTGCAGAGCGGGTCGGTGTTGATCTCATGGCCGAGGTCGATGAGCAGCTCGATGATGCGCTTGGCGGTGGTATAACTTCCGGCGGCTTTGGCCCCGAACACGAAGCTGCGCGGCATAAACGGTGCGTTCGGTGCGTCGTGGATGCGCTCGCGCAGATGCTCGATGAGCATGGCGCACAAAAGCTGGCGCTTGTATTCGTGCAGACGCTTGATCTGCACGTCCAGAATGGCGGACGGGTCAAGCCGCTCGCCCTGCGTGCGGGCAAACCACGCGGCGAAAGTCTCTTTGTTTGCGCGCTTGATGGTCTCCAGTCGCTCAAGCACCGCGCCGTCGGATTCAAAGCGGCGAAGGGTGCCCAGTTCGGCGGGCTTTAGGCGGTAGCCGGCGCCGATGCAGTCGGTGATGAGCGCGTCGAGTCGGGGGTTGATCTGCGTGAGCCAGCGGCGATGGTCGATGCCGTTGGTCACGGAGGTATAGCGCTCGGGACGCACGGAGCAGACGGTGGAAAACAGGCGCTTTTGCAGTATCTCGCCGTGCAGGCGGGAAACGCCGTTGATCGTGTGGCACACGGCCTGGCAGAGATTTGCCATGTGTACCTCGCCGCCGAAGAGAATGAGGTTTTTCTCCACGGCCTCGCGGTCGTTGCCGAAATGCTCGATGAGCCACTGGGCCCAGCGGCGGTTTATCTCGGAGATGATCTGCCATACGCGCGGCATGAGCGACTGCACCAGGTCCTGCGGCCAGCGCTCAAGCGCTTCGGACATGACGGTGTGGTTGGTATAGGCTACGGCGCGCGATACGAGATCGTACGCCTCGTCCCAGCCGAGACCGTGCTCGTCCATGAACAGGCGCATCAGCTCCGGGATGATGAGCGTGGGGTGGGTGTCGTTTATCTGGATGGCGTGGCGCTCGGCAAAGCTTTTCAGCTCGCCGCACTCACGCATCTGGCGGCGCACGATGTCCTGCGCCGTGGCGGAAACGAAGAAGTATTGCTGCTTCAGGCGAAGCTCTTTGCCTTCGCGGTGATCGTCCGCCGGATAGAGGACCTTGGTGATGACCTCGGCCATGGTGCGTCCGGCCAGCGCCTCGACATATTTGCCGCCGGAGAACAGATACATATCCAGCTCCTGCGGGCTTTTCGCATCCCACAGACGCAGCCGGTTCACGCGGGACCGGTCGCCATAGCCGGCGATGAGCATATCGCGCGGCAGGGCCAGAACGGAGGTATAGCCGGTGTGGGTGGTGTGGCAGGTGCCGGACCAGTCCCACTCCTCGGCCACATGGCCGCCGAAGCGCACCTCGCAAATATCCTCCGGACGGGTCACGAGCCAGCTCTCCTCGCCCGCGCGCCAGTCGTCCGCTACCTCGGTCTGCTTGCCGTCGCGGATGACCTGTTTGAAAAGACCCAGCTCATAGCACAGCGAATAGCAGGTGGCGGGAATGTCCAACGTGGCCATGGAGTCGGAGTAGCACGCGGCCAGACGGCCGAGACCGCCGTTTCCAAGACCGGCGTCCGGCTCCTGCTCGAAGATGTCCGAAGCGCTGCGGCCCATATCCTCCAGGGCGCCGGTCAGTGCCTCGGCCACGCCGAGATTGAATGCGTTTTTCATCAAACTGCGGCCGAGAAGAAATTCCATCGAGAGATAGCAAACTTCCTTCTTGCCGCCGCGGTCGCTCTGTACGGCCAGATGGCGGCTCATCAGCTCGCGGATCACGATGGCCGCGGCCTGGAAGATCTGCTCGTCGGTGGCGTTTTTCGCCGTCACGCCGAAATGGGCGCACAGCTTGTCCTCAATGGCGGCGTGCAGTTCCTGTCTTGAGATCTCAGACAATTTAAATACGGGCTCCTTTCGGGATGATGATGGGCAAGCGCTCGTTGCCGGCCAGCGTGACCAGCGGGCCGACGGCGCTGTTTTTATCCGCCACAACGCAGCGCAGCGACGCACCGCGCTCGATCACGCAGTTGCGCATCACGATGCAGTTTTCAAGCTCCGCGTCCTTCTCCACGCGAACGCCGGAGAACAAAACGCAGTTTTTCACACGCCCTTCGATGTAGCAGCCGTCCGCCACCAGCGAGCCGGTCACCTCGGCGGTGTCAGCGTAATAGGTGGAAGCATCGGCGCGTTCGCGCGTGCGGATGAGGCGCTCGTCCGAGGGGAAGAGATTCTCCATCGCCCCGGGCTGCAAAAGCGCCATGCTGGCTTCGTAATAGTCCTGCGCCGAGCGGATGCGGCGGGCGTAGCCCTCGTGGCGATAGATGGCGATGCGGCCGCCGGTTTTGAGATAATGCGCCACACCGCTGCGGTGGAAGTGCAGCTCGCCGCTCGTGGCACACCAGTCCATCAGCGACAGAAGCAGCTCTTTCTTAATAATGTATACCTCCAGCGACAAAAGCCCCTCGCCCGCGCCCTTCTGGGAAAACAGCAGCCGCGAGGCAAAGCCGTCGCCATCCGGCACGAGCCGGTGGTGGGAGTATTCGGGGCCATCGTCGGTGCAAACGGCGGTCATGTCCGCGCCGGTGCGCCGATGCAGCGCCTGCACGGCGGAAAGATCGATGTTCGCGGCCAGATCGCCCGCGGAAAGCACGATGTTTTCATGCGGCACGGCTTCGATATAAGAGCGCACGCCGCGCAGCGCCTCCATGCAGCCGCCGAAGCGCCCCTGTGATTCCGGCAGACCAAACGGCGGCAGCAGCCGCAGTCCGCCCGTGTGGCGGCCCAAATTCCATTCCCGCCCGCCGGCGAGATGGTCCAGAAGGCTCTGATAGTCGCGGTCCATGACCACGCCCAGATCGCGCACACCGGCATTGGACATACTGGAAAGCATGAAATCGATCAGCCGGTAGCGGCCCCCGAAGGGGATGGCGGCCGTGTTGCGGTCGGCCACCAGTGCGCCCAGTTCCGGGTCGGAGCGCAGCGAGTAGATGATGCCCTGCATATCGTTCATGACTGGCCCTCCACATTTTCATACAGCATCGCGCCGGGAGCCACGACCGCTCCCGCGCCCACGGTAACCTCCGGTCCCACGGTGGCAACGCCGCCCCAGGAATCCGAACCGTCCGGCCGCTCGCCCACGCGTGCGCCCGCGCCGATGTGCGCGCCCTCGCCCACGATGGCAAAGCGGACCACGGCGTCCTCATCAATGCGTGCGCCCGGCATGATCACGCTGTATTCCACCTGTGCGCCGCGCGCGACCGTGACCTGGTTGGAAAGCACGCTGGCGGATACCAAACCGTCCACCTCGCAGCCCTCGGTAACGATGCTGTGGCGAACGGAGGCCTCCGCGCCGATGCGTTGCGGCGGGCGAATGGGGCTGCGGCTCAGGATCGGCCACGCGGGGTCGAACAGGCCGATCAGCTCCGGCGTGAGCATATCCATGTTGGCGTCCCACAGGCTCTCGATGGTGCCCACGTCGCGCCAGTAACCCTCAAAGCGCCACGGCCAGAGCTTTTCGCCCTGCGCAAGGAGCTTCGGGATGATGTTTTTGCCGAAATCCTTCTCGCTGGCGGGGTCGGCCTCGTCGGCAATGAGCGCCGCGCGCAGCGTTTTCCAGTTGAAGATGTAGATGCCCATGGAGGCAAGGTCGCTTTTCGGGTTTTGCGGCTTTTCCTCGAACTCGCAGACATAGCCGTCCGGCCCGGTGTTCATGATGCCGAAGCGCTTGGCATCGTTTAAGCTCACCTGCAAAACGGCGATGGTGCAGGCGGCGTTATGTTCCTTGTGCGCGCGCAGCATCTCGCTGTAGTCCATTTTGTAGATGTGGTCGCCGGAGAGGATGAGAACGTATTCCGGATCCCAAAGATCCACAAAATCGATGTTTTGATAGATGGCGTTGGCCGTGCCGGAAAACCAGTTGCCCTGTTCGCCGGCGGACATATACGGCGGCAGGATGTAAACGCCGCCATCCGTGCTGTCCAGGTCCCAGGCCTGCCCGCCGCCAACGTAGGAGTTGAGCTTCATGGGCCGGTATTGGGTCAGCACGCCGACGGTGTCGATGCCGGAGTTGGCGCAGTTGGAAAGCGGGAAGTCGATGATGCGGTATTTTCCGCCGAAGGGCATGATGGGCTTGGCGGCGTCCGCCGTGAGGGCATACAGGCGCGAGCCCTGTCCTCCGGCAAGCAGCATGGCGATCATTTCCTTTTTCATGGATGCTACCTTCCTTCCATGCCGGAATCCGATGTTCCGGCTCAGTTGCGGTTAAAGTGGCTCATGGCGTGGTCGGGGCCGTTTTCGATGTAATCGCAAACAGCGTCCGCCGCGCGCTTGACGGCGTCGGCATAGGCCACGGCGTCCTCGTTTTTCGGCACGCCCAAAACCCAGTCGATCTGGTCGGGGCCGCGGTCGGGTGGCGAGCCCACTCCGATGCGGATGCGGGGGAATTGGTCGGTGCCGAGATGGGCGATGATGTTTTTCAGGCCGTTGTGGCCCCCGGCGGAGCCCTTGGTGCGGATGCGCAGCGCGCCGGGCGGCAGGGCGATCTCGTCCGATACCACGATCACGCGTTCGGGCGGGATCTTGAAAAAGCGGGCGGCCTGTCCCACGGCCTCGCCGGACAGATTCATAAAGGTCTGCGGCTTCATGAGCAAAACCTGCTCGCCGCCGATGACGGCCTTTCCCGTCAGGGCGCGGAAACGCAGCCGGTCGATGCGCACATTGAGCTTTTTGCCAAGCATGTCCGCCGCGAGAAAGCCGGCGTTATGGCGCGTGCCGGTGTATTTGGCGCCGGGATTTCCGAGGAACACGGCGAGCCAGCGCACGCCGCCGCTGTTAAAGAGCATATTGGGCACTTCCTTGCTTTATGACCGCCGCACCGGCCGGAAACGCGACCGGCGCGGACAGCTTTTGGGTCGTTATTACTCGAACATGGACGCCAGCGAGAGATCCTGATAGATGCGCTCGATGGCCTCGGCGAACACGTTCGCCACGCTGAGGTAGTGGATCTTGTCCACGGCGGGCTTGCCCTTCGGATAGGGGATGGTGTCGAGAAGGATCAGCTCCTCCAGATCGCTGTTTGCGATGCGCTCGAGCGCCGGACCGGACAGAACGCCGTGGCTTGCGCAGGCATAAACGGTCTTCGCGCCGCCGATCTCCTTCACGGCCTTGGCCGCGCCGCACAGGGAACCGGCCGTGTCCACGATGTCGTCCAGAATGACGACGTTCTTGCCGCGCACGTCGCCGATGAGGTTCATGACCTCGGACTGGTTGGCCTTTTCGCGGCGCTTGTCCACGATGGCAAGGCCGGTGCCGAGCTTCATGGCGAAGGTGCGCGAACGGGCCACGCTGCCCACGTCCGGCGACACGACGATCAGATCCTCGCAGCCATGGCCGAAGCGCTTGAGGAAGTGGTCGGCGAAGATCAGGCCGCCCTGCAGGTTATCCACGGGAATGTCGAAGAAGCCCTGGATCTGGGCGGCGTGCAGGTCCATGGTGAGCACGCGGTCGGCGCCGGCGGTGGTGATGAGGTTGGCCACGAGTTTGGCGCTGATGGGGTCGCGGCTTTTGGCCTTGCGGTCCTGGCGGGCATAGCCGAAATAGGGGATGACGGCGGTGATGCGGCCGGCAGAGGCACGGCGCATGGCGTCGATCATCACGAGCAGCTCCATGAGGTTATCGTTAACGGGGCCGCAGGTGGACTGCACAAGGAACACGTCCTCGCCGCGAACGGGCTCATAAACGGAAACGGAGCACTCGCCGTCGGCGAAGTTGGTGCACACCGCGTTGCCGAGATTTTTCGACAGGCAGCGGCTGATGTCGTTGGCCAGCGCGGGGTTGGCATTGCCGGTGAAGATCTTGATGTCTTTGCCGTGGTTTATCATATCTTTCTCTCCTCGTTCCCGGGCGAAGCGCTCGGGTATATTTTATTACAGGTTAATTATATCAAAGTACGCGCGCAAAGAAAAGTGCTTTCCGCAATTTTCCTGCGTGGCTAAATCGGTCTTTACAGGGCGGGGATTTTTGTTTATAATGGGGTGGTTATAATAGGAAAGGTATGTGTTGCACGTGCTGGAATTTGAAGAATATAAAGTAAAACTCAACAATCTCAAGCCCACGCTGACCGATCTGCGCGATGCGCTGCGGCTGGACGATGCGAAAAACGAGATCGAAAAGCTCGAGGCGGAAAGCGCCTCCGAGGGCTATTGGAACGATCTGGCCCGTTCGCAGGCGGCCCAGAAGCGGCTGCGCAATCTGCAGCATAAGGTCGAGGGCTATCAAAAGCTCGAAAGCGGCTGGGATGATCTGTTCACCATCTGCGAAATGGCGCTGGAGGAGGACGATGAAAGCCTGCTGCCGGAGCTTCAGGACGGGTTTGAAAAGCTCTCCTCGGAACTCGAGGCCATGCGCCTTTCCACGCTGCTGACGGGTGAGTATGACGCCAACAACGCCATCCTCACTTTCCACGCCGGCGCCGGCGGCACCGAGGCGCAGGACTGGACGCAGATGCTCTATCGTATGTACACCATGTGGACCGACCGCCACGGCTACAAATACACCCTCATGGACTGGCAGGACGGCGAAGAGGCCGGCATCAAATCCGCCACCATCAAGATCGAGGGCGAAAACGCCTACGGCTTCCTCAAAAGTGAGCACGGCGTGCATCGCCTTGTGCGCATCAGCCCCTATGACGCCTCCGGCCGCCGCCACACCAGCTTTTCCGCCGTGGAGGTCATGCCCGAGATCGAGGACGCCGGCGAGATCGAACTGCGCGACGACGAGATCAAAATGGACGTTTACCGCTCCTCCGGCGCGGGCGGCCAGAAGGTCAACAAAACCTCCTCTGCCGTTCGTCTGACCCACATCCCCACGGGCATCGTGGTGTCCAGCCAGGTCGAGCGAAGCCACTTCCAAAACCTCGAAAACTGTAAGCAAATGCTGCGCGCGCGTTTGGCGGAGATCAAAGAGCGCGAGCATCTGGAAAAGATCGAGGACATCAAGGGCGTGCAGATGAAGATCGAATGGGGCAGCCAGATCCGCTCGTATGTGTTCATGCCGTACACGCTGGCCAAGGACACGCGCACCGGCTTTGAAAACGGCAACATCCAAAACGTCATGGATGGCGACATTGACGGCTTCATCAACGCCTTCCTCGCGATGAAGGCCGCAAAATAAACGCTATGGGGGCTGTGCTGCGGCGCGGCCCCTTTGTGCATACAAAAGGAGAATTTTATGAATTATCCGCATCTTCTGAGCCCCGTTCGCGTGGGGCGGCTGGAGCTTAAAAACCGCATCATCATGCCCGCCATGCACACGCTCTATCCCGAAAACGGCGGGCCGAGCGCGCGCTTTAACGAATTTTACTGGCGTCGGGCCGAGGGCGGCGCGGGGCTGGTCGTGGTCGGGGCCTGTCGCTTCGACGAAAAGGGCGCGCGCCCGAGCTGCATGAGCCTGTCGGACGATGCGTTCATAAAGCCGTGGCAGACGTTTACCGCCGGGATGCGCGAGCGGGAGTGCCCCGTGGCCGTGCAGCTATATCACGCAGGACGCTATCTTGCCTCCGACGGCGTGCCGGACGGCAAGGGCGCCATCGCGCCCAGCGCGGTTTATACGCCGTTTACCAAGGAGACCGCCCGCGCCATGACGGCCGAGGAGATCGACGCCGTGATCCGCGCGTGGGCCGAGGGCGCGCGCCGGGCGCGGGAGGCGGGCTTTGACGCCGTGGAGATCTCCGCAAGCGCGGGATATCTCATCAGCCAGTTTCTATCGCCGCTCACGAACCGCCGCGAGGATGAATACGGCGGCAGTTTTGAAAATCGATGCCGCTTTCCGCTGGCCGTCATCCGCGCCGTGCGCGAGGCCGTGGGCGCGGACTATACCGTTTTGCTGCGCTGGTCGGGCCATACGCTGGTGGAGGAGGCCGGCGGCTCGGCGGAGGCTGTGGCGTTCGCGGCGCTGGCGGCGAGCGCGGGCGTGGATATGCTCGATATGACCGGCGGCTGGCATGAAAGCCGCGTTCCCCAGCTGACGGAGGAGATGCCCTTCGGCGCGATGGAATACCTCGCGGAGCAGACGAGAAAAGAGGTTGACATAAAAATCGCCATGGCCAACCGCATGAGCCAGCCGCGTCTGGCGGAGAGCGCTGTGGCGCTCGGAAAGTGCGACATGGTCGCCATGGGTCGCGCCCTGGTGGCGGAGCCGGACATTCCAAAGCTCCTTGCCGCGGGCAAGCCCGAATGCATCCGCCCGTGCGTTTCGTGCAATCAGGGGTGTCTGGCCGGAACGTTTTTTGAAAAGCCCATCCGCTGTCTTTCCAATGGCATGGCCGGTCGCGAATACGAGTTTTCCGGCGAAAAGGCCGAGATTTCTAAGAAAATTCTGGTTGTCGGCGGCGGTCCGGCGGGCATGGAGTGCGCCCTGCGCGCGGCTCAGCGCGGCCATGATGTGACTCTGTGGGAGCGGTCCGGTGCCCTTGGCGGACAGCTGAAGCTTGCGCGCGGACTGCCCCATCGCGAGATGCTGGGCGAGCTTGTGGCGTGGTATGAGCGCGCGCTTGCGGCATCCAAAGTGCAGGTGGTGCTCAATCAAACGGCCACGCCGGAGACGGTTCTGGCAGGCGGATCTGACGAGCTGGTGCTTGCAAACGGACGCGATTATAAAGACAATTCGGTTAACATAACATTAAACGATATGCCCGTCTGGACCATGGACGAGCTGCTGCGGGAAAAGCCCGTGATGCCAAAGCGCGTGGCCGTGATCGGCGGCAGCTTTGTGGGCATGGAAACGGCGCGGTGGCTCGCGATGGACGGCGCGTATTCCGATGCGGTCATGCGCTGGATGCTGCGCTACGGCGTGGAGGAACCCGCGCGGCTGCGGGAGCTGGCCACCCATTCGGCGCGCGAAATCGCCGTGTTCGAGCGCGGCAAGCCCGCCGCGGGCTATGAACCGGGTATCGCGTGGCCGGTGTATGCCGATCTGGCCGCGTTCGGCGTCAAAATGCTCGGGCGCACGGAGGTCGTTTGCGTCACGGACGAGGGCGTGCTCACGGCGGACGGCATCTGGCCGTGCGACGCGGTGGTCGTGTGCCCCGGCACCAAGGCGGATGACAGCCTTTACACCGCGCTGAGCGGCGCACTTTCTATCCACCGCATCGGAAATGCGGAAAAGCCCGGCCGCGCCATCGATGCCATCGCTGCCGGATGCGAGCTGGGCTTGCGCCTGTGATTGCCTATTGACAGTGCGGGCCGCAGCCCGTATAATAAGCCCCGATCAACCCTCGGGAGGGTACAATGAACTCAGACGGCGACGCCGCCGATCCGGAGCGAAACCGGGTCATTTTTAAGTGTATTAAGTATATAATGTAAGAAAAGGCATGGTCTGCGCGCGTTTGGCGCAGGTCATGCCTTTGCGCGTTTTCATGGAAAGGAGAACTCTTTTTGTCAAACTCAATTGGTTGGATGCTGCTGTTGCAGCTGGTGCTCATCGGGCTCAACGCCGTGTTTGCCTGCGCGGAGATCGCCGTGCTTTCGGTCAACGCCCTGCGCATCGAAAAGCTTGGAGCCGAGGGGGATAAGTGCGCCCGTCGGCTCGGTCGGCTCACGGCGCAGCCGGAAAAATTCCTCGCTACCATTCAGGTGGCCATCACGCTGTCCGGCTTTTTGGGCAGTGCGTTCGCGGCGGAAAACTTCTCCGGGCCGCTGGTGGACTGGCTGGTTGGCCTTGGCGTGGCCATCCCGCGCGCCACGCTGGACACCGTGGCCGTGATCGTGATCACGCTGATCTTGTCCTATTTCACGCTGGTGTTCGGCGAACTGGTGCCCAAGCGCGTGGCCATGAAGCGGGCGGAATCGTTCGCACTGGGCGTTTCCGGGGCCATCGGCGTCATATCCAAGCTGTTTGCGCCCATCGTGTGGCTGCTGTCCGTGTCCACGAACGGTGTTTTGCGGCTGCTCGGCATCGACCCCAACGAGCCGGAGACGCCCGTGGGCGAGGCGGACATCCGCATGATGGTGGATGCCGGCGAGGCCGGCGGCAGCATCGACCGCGAAGAGCAGGAATTTATCCACAACGTCTTCGCCTTTGACGATCTTACCGCCGCCGATATCGTCACCCACCGCACGCAGGTCGATTCCCTGCGCCTGGAGGACTCCATGGACGCGTGGGCGGCGTCCATCCGCGCCACGCGCCGCACGCGCTATCCCGTTTGCGAGGGCTCGGCGGACAATGTGGTCGGCATTCTCGACGCGCGCGATTATTTCCGGCTGGATGACCAAAGGCGCGAAAATGTGATGGAACGGGCCGTTCGTCCGGCGTATTTCGTGCCGAAATCCGTGCGCGCGGATGTGCTGTTTCGCAATATGCGCGCCGCGCGGCAGGTCATGGCCGTGGTGCTGGATGAATACGGCGGCATGGTGGGCGTGGTCACGCTCAACGATCTGGTCGAGCAGCTTGTGGGCGATCTCGACGGCGACGGCATCCCACCTGCGATCTGACGAAAAACACGAATAATCGCTCAGTGTATTATATAAAGCGAAGAACAAAAGAAATAAAAATTTCAGAAAATTAGCACTCTCCACTTGACAGTGCTAAAAATCGTGGTATAATACATCATGACAGAGGGAAAAACAAAAGTGTCCCGAAGTCAGAGATTTCAAACAAAGCTTTGAAAGGAGCGATCATATATGTTGATGCCTATTTTCGGTAAGGATTTCTTTGATGACTTTTTCGATGCGCCGCGTACACCCGCGCCGCGCGCCGATCTGATGAAGACCGACCTGCGCGAGGATGCGGAGGGCTATGTGCTGGATATCGATATGCCCGGCGTGAAGAAAGAGGACATGCAGGCGGAGCTCAAGGACGGCTATCTCACCGTGAGTGCAAAGACCGGCTATGAAAACAACGGACAGGATAAGCAGGGCCGCTATCTGCGCCGCGAGCGCTTTTCCGGCAGCTTCAGCCGCAACTTCTACGTCGGCGAGGATGTCACGCAGGAGGACATCAAGGCCCGCTTTGAAAACGGCGTTTTGACCATCCGCGTGCCGAAGAAGCAGCCTGTGCCGCAGGTGGAGGAAAAGAAGTATATCGCCATCGAGGGCTGACAAAATCGCAAGCCTCCGCAGATTTTTTCTGCGGAGGCCTTTTCTATGCTTGATTTTACGCGGGCAATCGTTTATAATAAATGGCACCGTGCCGGTGTGTTGGAATTGGCAGACGAGGCGGATTCAAAATCCGTTGCCGCAAGGCGTGTGGGTTCAAGTCCCACCACCGGCACCATCGCGAGTGTTCTTACAGCGTTTGAAGGGCTGTTGAGAACACTCGCTTTTTTACGCCGTTTCCTCGCTTTTCCTCTGTCTGCCGCCAAGCGGACAGATGCATGGGAAATCATATGGGCATGGGTAAAAATGATCCTCTATTCAATATAGAAAAACGCGGGAACGAGCGTTCCCGCGTTTTTGCTATAGGTTTTACTCGGCGTCTCCACCGCGGCGGCGGCGACGGCGGCCACCGGCGGCATCGCCGCTGAAGCTGCCAACGGGCACCGGAGCCTCGGGCAGACTGGGCTTGACCATGCCGGCCTTGGTGAAGGCACCGGCGGGGCAGGCCGCGAAGCACTTGCCGCAGTGGGTGCAGCGCGCGCTGTCCACCACGGAGATCATACCCTCGCCGCCGGCAACGGCGCCGGCCGGGCAGATGCTCGGGCACTGGCCGCAGCCCGTGCACTTGGCGGGATCGACATACACGTCGTAGAAG
>CAYLSA010000015.1:0-34434 GCA_964386575.1 uncultured Oscillospiraceae bacterium
GTCGCCGCTACCAGAAAAGAAACACCCTTTGTCAATGACAAAGGGTGTTTCTTTTCAACGAAATAAATCCTTACGGATTAGTGAAATACCTGTGGGTGTGGGTGGATCTATTTCATTCGATGCGTAAGCATCAAATTTTACGTTTGAAAAAGGAGGCGCATCATGTATCCCACAAAAGAAGCCGCGCTGCGCGAGCTGGAGCTAGCCGCAGACATGAATCCGGGACTGTGGGTCGCCCACTGCCAGAACGCCGCCAGAGCCGCTGAGAGCATCGCAGCGCGCTGCCCTGGTATGGACAGCGACAAGGCCTTTGTATGTGGTCTGCTGCACGATATAGGCCGCCGAGAGGGCAGCTTCGCCATGCGCCACACCATCGACGGTTACGACTATTTGATGTCAAAAGGCTGGGACGAGCCCGCGCGCATTTGTCTGACGCATTCCTTCCCTGTCAAGGACGTGAACACCGATCTTGCCGCAAACGATATGACCGACGCGCAGTATGCGTTTACAAAGAACTTCCTCGATTCGATCGAATACGATGATTACGACAAGCTCATCATCCTGTGCGATTGTCTGGCGGAGGCCAGCGGCTTCTGCATCATTGAAAAGCGCCTGATCGACACCGCGAGGCGCTATGGCGTGTTCCCCTTCTCGCTGGGCCGCTGGAACACCGCCTTTGAATACAAGGCCCATTTCGAGCGCCTGACCGGCTGCTCGCTTTACCGCCTGCTGCCCGGCATTGAGGAATGTATCTATCGCTGACAGCAGCATTTCTCTCCTTCGCACTAAATAAAAAATTCCCTCTCTGCCGTGTGCAGAGAGGGAATTTTTTTAATGTTTCATCGCCTCGATGTAGGCATCGCAAACGGCGTTTGCCTCACCGATCATTCGCATGTCACCGTTATTGAGCCAGATGGCATGATCGCAAAGCCGCTTTACCTCGTCAATGTTGTGGGAGACGTATATCAGCGTCGTACCACCGGCCAACAGTTCCTTCATCCGTTCCTCGCACTTTTTCCGGAATCGGTAGTCGCCAACGGAGAGGACCTCATCCACGATCAGGATATCCGGCTTGACCATCGTGGCGATGGAGAAGCCCAAGCGGGCTTTCATGCCGGAGGAGTAATTCTTGATGGGCGAATCCAGAAAGTTATGGATGTCCGCAAAATCCACGATTTCGTCGAAATGCTCCTGCATGAATTTCCGCGAGTGGCCCAGCACGCATCCGTTGAGGAAGATGTTTTCCCGGGCGGTGCATTCCCCGTCAAAACCCGCGCCAAGCTCGATCAGCGGCGCCACACTGCCATTGACCGTGATGGTACCCTTGTAGGGTTTCATGATGCCGCTAATGGCCTTCAGGAGGGTGGATTTGCCGGAGCCGTTGGTTCCGATCAGCCCCCACGACTCGCCTTCGTGGATCTGAAAGCTCACATCCTTCACGGCCAGAAACTCCTGAAACATCAGCTCTTTCTTGATGAACTTGATGAAGTATTCCTTTAGATTATCGATCTTCTGGCTGGCAAGATTGAAGCGGATCGTCACATGATCCACATCGACCATGACTCTTTTGCTTTCCATAGGCCACCTCAAATATACAGGATAAACCGATCCTTCGAGCGCATAAAGCTCCACACACCGATCAGCAACATGGCCAACGCCGCGCCGCAGCCGGCAAGGATGATCATCTGTCCGGGCATCCGGCCATAATAGACCAGATCGCGGAACTGGCCGATGTAGAAATACATGGGGTTGCAGTGCTTGACGATCCAGACAAGTTTTTCGGGTATGGCTTCCAGCGGATAGAAGATGGGCGTCACATACATCCAGGCGGTCGTGAACGCGCTGTAGATAAACTGCGTGTCCTTGAAAAACACGCTGGCCTGCGCCAGAAACAGCCCCATGCCGACGCAGAACACATATAGTTGCAGCAGCACGAAGGGAAACAGCAGCGCGTACCACGTGACATGCGCCCGCGTTACAAGCATCACGATGACCAGCGCGCCCAGGGAAAACAGCAGGTCAACCAAGCCGCTGGTCACACGGGCCAACGTGAACAAATACTTGGGCACATAGGTCTTTTTCAGCAGCGAGGCATTGCCGGTGATGGAATAAATGGACTGGGTCGTGGCTGTGTTCATATAGTTGAACAAAAGCTGACCGCAGAACAGATACACCGGGAAATTCTCGATATTCCGCCTGAACATGGTGGAGAACACCACCGTCATAACGACCATGATGAGCAAGGGATTGAGGATGCTCCAAACATACCCCAGCCAACTGCGACGATACTTCAGCTTGATGTTTTTTTCGATCAGCAGGGCCAATAGATCCCGATACTTCCAGAGCTCATGAAGATGTTGAATTAGTTTATTGGACTTCATTGTCTTTTCAAAAAATGACCTTTAATCTTTTTAAATGCGTAACATATGGTATAGCCAAAACCATGGTACTTGGAACATGCAATAAATGCTTTTGTCGCCGTACGCAACGTATGCTTTTTTTCTATAGCTTTCGTTTGTAGAGCGCTGTTATTTTTTCCTCGAGCTTGTAGTCCCACCTTGAGTTGTTCCTGTGTTTGCAAAAGTGCCTTTAGCACCCGAAGACTAAAACTCGAGGGGACTTTTTCCATTTCTAGCGATGATTTCAGCCAATTTTCGCTGAAGTCAATTTTCGGCTGCATCAGTTGAGCAACTCGGTCAAAGTCTACAGGCACCTTCCACGGTGCCTTATGAATCATATCATCCAGCGAATTTACCATTCTATCAGTCAAACCAGTCATTTGACAAAGACTTTCAAAACGAGAAAGCCCTCGCAGTGAATTGGGGAATACCGTCATATCATGACGATAGATGATAGAGTAGCAAAAGCCGTGGAAAGAGTCTGTGACCACATAGGAAGCATATTTAAAATACGCAAGCCAATCTGCTATTTCTATGTTTCCCAGCACATTTTCATCTTTGGTTTGGGCCTTAAGCTGCTCATAATCCGCCTGCCCATCCAAGATAATATGATAAGGCATATTTTTTTGTTTGGCTATATAGCGAACCGAATCAATTTTCTCTTCTGTCGGGTTCAAAATATACGCCAGAACATATTGCTCTTTCGGATTAACAGTAGATAAAGCAATCGCTTCTTCGTATGCTTCGACGCTGCACAGAAACACGGGATCTACGGTTTGAACGACATCAAGATCATAGTCTCTTTTGCAAACCATCACACCGCCCGACTCGCGAACCGAGATTGCATCAAAGCGGCGAAGTAAGTACCCAATTTTTACCCGCATTTCCTCTGGATAGTACGCACTGTCATGACCAAAGGAAGTCGAATACGCTATTTTTTTATGATTGTCGTCTACAAAATCAAGGAAAAAGTGATATGATCCAACATCTCGATTGCTCCACCAATTCCATAGCTGGTCAGAGCCTAATAAAAAAGTTTCGCAGTGATAGTTGAAACGTCCATAGTCTTCTATACGACAATTCATGCTCTGCTCGTAGAAATGGTTTGCAAAGCGTCTTGTTTTGTTGTCTGATTTTCGTTTCGGCACATCACCCGTTAGCGTTGGAAATTCCAGCATCAATACGGATTTGCCCATAGCTGTCAGGACACGATTCAAAGCATAGTTTGTTAGCGCACTGCCGTAATTCTGACCGTACCACCACCCCACATAGCCAATATCAAAGCGACGATTTAAGCCATAGTCTACAGTTTTTTCAAAGTCATAGTGGTAGTGGTTTAATAGGTCAAAAAATCGACTCCTATTGCGATGCAAAAGCGAGGAGTACTTAATCTGAGCATTGTATTTTATGGCCTGCTCTAGAGGTGCTTTAACACATAAGGCCGCACTGCGCGCTAATACCTCCAACAGCTTCTTGCCTTTGTCGTTGTTGACTAAGACCATGCTGGTGCCTTTGTGGTCATCCAATGAAGCATCAATTCTGTGGACATCCCAAAAATCGGCGATGGTCATATCACCTTGACG
Source organism: uncultured Oscillospiraceae bacterium (assembly GCA_964386575.1). GTDB lineage: Bacteria > Bacillota > Clostridia > Oscillospirales > Oscillospiraceae > CAJOIG01. The sequence goes on from CAYLSA010000015.1 coordinate 3,983, forward strand.
AGGCAGCGCAGCAAAGGGGCAATTACCACAGCTTTCCCTTAGCGTAAGAAGATTCAGGAATGAATTCATATAAGCGCATTCATTACGCCTTTTCTGATAGGTCTGTCCATTGGCAAAATCAATAGTAGTAGAATGAGTCCAACCTACTATATCCTTATCTCGGAAGGAGACGCGAGTAGCTTTACTGTTGTGAATGCGCTCTTGCTCCTCGACGAATCTTTTGTAAACAAGTTGAGACGGAACGCCGTGACATACGATGTCTAGTGTGTACAGATTCTCTTTTGTCTCACCTAGAAAGCTGTGCATAGCAGCTACTTGACAGGGAGTACCTGTGAACAAAACAACCTTGCCTCGCGCCAAGTGTTCTTTCACCTGTTGATATATATTTTTTGTATCGCTCTGAACATACTTGGACCCACGCAAGAGAGGGAGTTGCTCCGGTTCACTGATAATGATATGTTCTACAGCATAGTAATCTGGCGTAAAAGCAGCCCCACACACAACTCCATCTTGAGCTAAAACCCAGTCGGCCAGCAGCGAGAAAACACCACCCGAAGAGCTTACCGCACGAATCGCATCCTCAGCCATAACCGCGTAGCAATTTGGCTGGGCATCATTATCATATTGGGGCGCATGCGCCGGACATACATTTAGGCACATGCCGCAATCAACGCATACTGTTTCGTCTAATTCGGGAAAGCAAAAACCATTTGCATCAGGTTTCATAGTAATCGCTTTCACCGGACAGATGTTGTAACATGCGCCGCAGCCAGTACAATGTTTTTCTTCAATACAAATGACAGATTTGTTCATAGCATACTCCTCAACTGCATCAAGAATCAGTGTTTGCTCGTGATACGCCGAGCAAGATACTTGTGATCTAAGGGAACGCGGCGCAAGTCATTATACAGTCCGAATCGCTTTAAGAGATTGGACACGGACTCATAATGCTCCGACTTATGCTGAACTGGCTTAGTTCCGATATCATAGACCAAAAAATCTAAGATCCACTGAGTAAATTCTATGGAGTGATCTCTCAGCCAGCCCTTTTTTTCCCAATAGTCAGAGATTTTTCCAACCAGCAAAATGTGCTGACGAATTTTATCATCCATATCCATTTGGTATGTCTGCATTAATGAGCCCTCTCGATACCAACGATAATGGTAGAGACGATCTGAAATCACAGCAATAGTTTGCGCGTAAGGGATCATCTCCATTTGGAAGACAATATCCTCGCCATAACGAATTGACTCATCAAAAAAAACGTTGTTTTCATCAAACAACTTGCGCGCATAGGCTTGCCGCCAGACGAATGGTTTTGCGCCAGGCTCATGAAACAGTGCCTTAAAGATATCTGGCTCCTCATATCGGTGAGTTTTGACGTGAAGGACTCCATAATGCCAACTGGTAGGTGCAGGAACAGTCGGAAAAATATCCGTCCCAAAAATGACAATATCTTCTTTTCCCTCTAGCGTTTGACGCCAAATTCTTTCACAAGCGTCCGTTGAAAGAAAATCATCCGAGTCTAAGAACATGATAATCTTTCCAGTAGCAATTTGGATGCCTGCATTTCTGGCAGAAGGCAACCCGCCATTAACTTTATCAACGATGCGGATGCGATAGTCTCGGCTTGCAAATTCGCGCAAAATATCCAGAGAGGAATCGGTACTTCCATCGTTTACTCCGATAATCTCAATGTCATGTAGGGTTTGATTTATGCAGCTAAGCAAACAGAAAGGAAGATATTGTTCTACATTGTATATGGGAATAACAATAGAAATCTTTACATAATTTCCATTCATTTCACAAGCCTCCCACGTAGCTTTCGTACCAAAAGCTTGATTGTATAGAATACGCCATGATCATAAATACACATGGCGCCCCCGAGAAGCTTTTCGAGTAATGTTGGGAGTTCTCGACCATGGAACGTGTACTCTTCCCTAGGTTCTGGCACATAAAACTCTGGCGTCACCTGTCCAGCTGATTCCATGAGCCGGAATGTATGGTAATGTTGGGGATCATGAATAATTTTCTTAACAGAACGCCACTTATACCGCTCAAAGTATTCCTTGCAAAGAGTTCCATCCATTTGATACTTTTTGAAATCCTCAGCAAATCTTTCGATAAACTCAGCTTGCAAGGGCTCGGCTAGGCGTTCATAGTTCCATACATAGCTATCGTATTGAATGCGCACCAGCAAGGGTTCAAGGACGCTTTTCTCGTATGGCCGTTTATCCAAAAAACGTCTCATTTCATTATATTCGTCACAAATGCAGTATACCTTACCTGGCGAATTAATAGAGGAAGCTTCGTTATCCTGCCGATAGTGAAGGAAACACTCGCGCATTAGTCGAACACGTTTTGCGCAGACCCATACCTTAAAATTGAAACTTGCATCCTGAAAAGAGGCTCCGGGGGTTTCATTGAAGCGGATACCATTGGCTCTTATGAAGTCTTTTCGATAGATTGCAGACCAAATGGTCGGCTTGATATTAAAAAACTCCACTCTCTCCATTATTGACTTGAAATCGGTCAAAGGACAAAAGGTTCGACCGCTAGTAACCCATGAAGCAATAGGGAACGGCTCGTTTTTTTCTGTTGGTTTTGAGTAATAGAAGATGAAGCCGGATTTCACAACATCTAATTCATACTTTTTAGCACAGCTATATAGCTTCTCAAACATGTCCAGTTCGGCATAATCGTCAGATTCAATAATGCCAAGATACTCGCCAGTGGCGATATCAAATCCGCGATTCATACTTTCTCCGTACCCGCCATTCGGCTTGTCGATGATACGGATACGGTCATCTTTGTTTGCGTATTCCTGAATGATCGAAAGGGTCGAGTCCGTGGAACCATCGTTTACACAAATGATCTCCAATTCCTTCAATGTCTGGTTCACAACACTATCTAGGCATTGACGCAGATATTTCTCAACATTATAGCATGGAACAACAATGGATACCTTCGGTGTACTCACTTCTATATTTCTCCCCTCGAAAGACATGATGGTATCGGAGGGCATATGCCCTCTCCCGACAGAATATTTCTTCTGTCGTAAAAAAAAGAACAGAATCCAAGCTATTCGCGCATCCTGCACATTAATTATATTCCATTTACCGGCATATTTCAACCAAATTTTAGTTTTTTCGGTGCAATAGCGCGTTGAGTCCATGAAAATCAGGCCGAATATTTTGATTCGGTCTGATTTGTCATGGATTTTTTGTTATCTTTCCGGTCCGGCCGCGCGGAAGCGCCATGATCGACCGCCTGTTTACGACAGAAGAAATATTACGTTGCTCAACAGACAAGCTGTAAGCGATCGAGGATGGCCTGATGCTCGCGGCCGGAGCTGATGAGATAGATGCGCGTGGTTTCGATGCAATCTCTGAAATGGCGCGTTCTTGGCGTTCCATTTGTGTATTTTTCTGCATTGGTCGTTGTTTTGTTAGCAAAGAAGGTTCCGTATATTCGGAGGCTCCTTCCATGAAATGCAGATAGCCATATTAACACACCCCCGGTGGAGACAAAAGTCTCCGCCGAGGGTGTTTCTATATATTCGCAAAACGTCTTATCCCAAGCGTTTCAGATCATCCAGCGCGGCGCGGATGACCTTATCCATGTCGTAATACTGATACTTACCCAGCCGTCCGCCGAAGATGACATTGGGCTGCTCGTCCGCCAGCTTTTTGTATTCGCTGTAAAGCGCGCCATTTTCCGCATCGTTCACGGGGTAATACGGCTCCAGACCGGGCTTCCACTCCGCGGAATACTCGTGGCTGATGACCGTGGTGGGCTGGTGGCCGAAGTCAAAGTGCTTATGCTCGATGATGCGGGTATAGGGCACCTCACGCGCGGTATAGTTGACCACGGCGTTGCCCTGATAATCCTCCATATCCAGCTCCTGCGTTTCAAAGCGGACACTGCGATAGCTCAGCGCGCCCAGCTTATAGCCGAAATATTCATCGATACAGCCGGTATAGACGATGGTTTTCGCAATACCGGGCTCAGCCGCGATCAGATCAAAGAAATCCGTGTTCAAGCGCACCGGCACGCCTTCCAGCATCTTTTCCACCATAGCGGTGTAGCCGCCGATGGGGATGCCCTGATAGCGGTCGTTGAAGTAGTTGTTGTCGTAAGTAAAGCGGCACGGCAGGCGTTTGATGATGAAGGCCGGCAGCTCCTTGCAGTCGCGGCCCCACTGCTTCTCCGTGTAACCCTTGACGAGCTTGGTATACACATCCGTTCCAACAAGGCTGAGCGCCTGCTCCTCCAGATTCTGCGGGTCGGTGATGCCCAAGTCCGCGACCTGCTGGGCGATCTTCGCCTTTGCCTCGGCCGGCGTGCGGATGCCCCACATTTTGGAGAAGGTGTTCATGTTGAACGGCAGATTATACAGCTCGTCTCCGTAGACCGCGATGGGGCTGTTGATGAAGTTGTTGAACGATGCAAATTGGTTTGCATAGTCCCAAACCTCTTTGTCGCTGGTATGGAAGATGTGGGCGCCGTATTTATGGACCTGGATGCCACTCACATTTTCCGTATAGACATTGCCGGCGATGTGGCTGCGGCGGTCAATGACCAGACACTTTTTTCCCTGTTTGGTCAGCTCATGGGCAAAAACGCAGCCGTACAGCCCCGCGCCGACGATCAAATAGTCATACATAAAACCCTGTTTCCTTTTTCAGTCGAAGGTATAATTCTTCCGCAATTTGTTATAAAGTCGGGATGCAAGGATCTTATCCCAAACCCGCTTATCAAGATGCAGCCGGTTCATCAGGCAAAATACCTGATATTTCCGCTTCGCCAATGCATAAACCTCCGCAGCCGCAGCCTTACTCTCCCCCATCCGCTCGGCTGCCAGGCGACGCCCCGTCTTTTTATCCGGATGCAGCAGCAGCGTTGTGGTCAGGTAGCTCAGAAGCAGACCTTGGATCTTCATCGCCGCATAGCGCTTGCCCGCGTTTTCGGGAAGCTTTTGATACTCCTCCATCATGTGCGACAGCACCGTTTCGATATGGCCGAGACGCTTGAGCTGGTTGGCGGCAGACACGCTTTGGTTCACATCTCCGATGCGATAGTCGTACAGGAACAGATCGAACGGTGTGACCGTTTCCGCACAGCAGCAGGGATAGGTTGCAAACTCATGGTCCTCGTAGAAAACATGCTCCGACAGGCGCAGCCCCTTTTCCCGATAGAAATCCGTGCGATATGTGATGCCGTGGAAAGTCAGACAGCAGTCGAAGCAGCGCCAGTCCGCCATGATCTCGTCAAACGCATAGGCTCTGCCGAATTCATCGGGATAGCTGCGCCAGTTTTTGATCTCGCCGGTGCCGACGTCGATGGTGCGGTAATGCGTCAGCACCACATCGCTTTCGCACGCCTCCAAAAGCGCCACAAAGGCGGCCAGCGACTCCGTTTCCACCCAATCGTCCGCATCGATGACTTTCAGATATTTCCCGCAAGCGGCAGCACAGCCGGTATTGAGCGCGCCGCCGTGGCCTTTGTTTTCCTGGGAGATCAGCCGGACTACACCTGGATATCGGTCGCAGTATTTCTGCGCCACAGACACGGTATCGTCCGTAGAACCGTCGTTTACGATGATGATCTCCAGCTTGTCCAAAACGGCCGGAGCCAGCATACTGGGGATGCACTTATCAAGAAATCCCTCGCTGTTATACGCAGGGATAACAAAGGTCAGTATCTTCATTTGGAATACTCCACTTCCTTCCGAGCCTGTTTGCCGATCTTATCCTCCCGAATGCCCCGGAATATGGCCCGAAGCGCTTTTCCCGGTGAAAGGCGCTTCCGGTATAGGGGCCGCTTGCGTATAACGTAATAGATGGCATACAGCGAGGCAAGGCCTGTGCCTAATATGTATCGGGTAGTAGCGCCCCGATTTTCAAAGAAGCGCTCCGTGAAGCCTTCGAACCACGTGGACGCCTCCTGCGCCACGGATGCAATTTGAGTCGGGACATAATAGATCATTAGCCCGGCTCGTTCACAATCCAACAAAAATTTTAATTCCTCTTCAGCGCCGTTTCCGCTTCCCGCGCCCAAAAGTTCGTCAAACCATACACCGCCCTCCAGCAACCGCTCCCGCCGGAAGGAAATCTGCCACGAGCTCACCTTCATCGTTTGCGGAAAGCGCAGGCGCATCACTTTATCCTTAAAAGATGGCGCTCGGTCAAGCATTTTGAAGATGATCACATCCGCCTGCGGAAGCTGCTCATAGGCGTTTAAAATCGCGCGTTCGTAACCGGGAACAAAACACTCATCGTCATCACACAGCAGGCAAACCTCCGCCTGCGCCTTTGAAATGGCCATGTTCCGGCTCCTGGTCAGCCCCCGCTGTCTGGTGGAAAACATTCTGACTTCACCAGAGGCCGTTGCATACACATCGTATCCCTCGCGGTCGCACTGGTTTATCACGACCACATCGCCGGTAAGGCCCGACCGCCGCACCACTTCATCATCAAGCTGGTGCATACAGGACATAAGTACTTCCAGATCCATAGCAGTGTTACCCCGTTATTTCAAAAGCCAGAAGAAATACTTTCTCAAGCCGTGGATCGCATAGCTGATAAAGCAGACAGCCGTCCGGAAAAAGCCGAAGCCCATATAGCGGTAGGTCAAATAGGTCATTTTGGCGGACTTCATCTTGCTGCCGGATTTGCTGGACTCCAGAACACGGTATTTCAGCAGCGGCTCATTGACGGCGCAGCCCTTCCTGTATTTCTTCAAAACCTCCAGCCACATGAGATAATCCTCATGGCTGTCATCGTGGTGCATAGGAAATTCCCTGGCGACTTCCGCCAGAATCAGCACCGAGGAACAATTGATCAGATTGTGCAGCTGCAGATCCCGATAACCGAATTCGGTTTTAACGGGGATCACATGGCCCGTTGGACTTCCATCCGGCTTCACCAGCTCTCTGGCCGTTGAACATAGGACGGTGTTCTTTTCCCGGAGCAGCGCCAGCTGTTTTTTCAGCTTGTCCGCATCCCAGTAGTCGTCCGCATCCAGAAAAGCCACATACTTCCCCCGCGCCTGCGCGACGCCCCGGTTGCGGCTATATGCAACGCCCATTCGCCGGTCGTTCTTCAGGCAGCGAATCTCGGGATGCTTTTGATACCGCTGCATGACCCGCTCCAACCCGTCGCTGGAGCAGTCATTGATCACAATGATCTCCATAGGAACATCCTGCGCCAGTGCGGAATCGAGCGCCTGGGGGATGTATTGGGCGCAATTGTACGCCGGTATGATCACTGATACTAAAATTTCTTTCATGATCTTTCTGTCCTGCGTGGCCGAGTCACCCGTCCCTCGCAGATATTCCTGTAATTATTGGCGTGCAAGCAACAAATCCCGATCATCACCGCTCGATATCCATCGGCAAATACAGACAGCCTCCACGCAGTTGTCTACACACATTTCAAGTATACTTTGTCAGTATAGCATATTATTTCCTAATATACAAGGTATTGCATTTCAATCCACTCAAATTCTACCATTTGTATTATATCCGCCGCCATGAAAGGGATAAATAAAAAACTCCTCTGTCAAAATGACAGAGGAGTTTTTTTGGTGACCCGTACGGGACTCGAACCCATGTTACCGCCGTGAAAGGGCGGTGTCTTAACCACTTGACCAACGGGCCGGATGGTGGAGACTGCGCGACTCGAACGCGCGACCTCATGCGTGTGAAGCATGCGCTCTAACCTGCTGAGCTAAGCCTCCATATGCTCTGCGAGGGCTCGTAAAGAGCTCTCGCAGGGGATTTGGAATGGTCCGAGTGACTGGACTTGAACCAGCGGCCTCCTGAACCCCATTCAGGCGCGATACCAAACTTCGCCACACCCGGTCATATGCCGCGCCATCAAAGCGCTTGACTATAATAGCACGGCATTGAGCAAAATGCAAGTCTTTTTTATTATTTTTTCATTTTAATTTGATGGCGAACAAGTCATAGCTCGACGTGCCGATCACAACGCGGTCGTTGACCACGAGGGGGCTCGATTCCATGAGCACGCCGAAATCGTATTCATCGTGCAGCCGGCCTGTTTTGCCGTCCAGCAGATACAGCGCGCCGTTTTCTCGGCTGGTATGCAGAACATAGCCGTTGCCGGCCGTATCGTAGAAGCAGGTCGGCGCGGTATAGGAGTAGTCGGCCTCAAAGTGCCACAGCTCCTCCCCGCTGCTCGCATCCAGTGCCACGAGCCAGCCCGTGTCAGTCTCCGGATAGCGCGCCACCGCCGCATACACGATGCCGGACAGCTCGCCCGTGCCAACCGCGAGACCGCCTATCACGCCGCCGTCCGCGCCGTTTTCCGTGTAGCAGGGGTATTCCGTTTTCCAGACGATATCGCCCGTGAGCGCGTCGATCTTCCAGACAGGCACGGTCTGCCGGTAGTACGCGCGGAAGCCATAATGGAACGAAGTGCTCAGATACACATAGGGATGGCCCGTGGCATCCACCTGCAAAACCGGCGTGCAGCACGTGAGATCGAGCGAATCAATGCACCAATCGACCGTGAGCGTGTTCAGATCGAGGCACAGGAAATCGCCGCCGCGATCGGCCAGCAGCAGATGGCCGCGCCACGCGACCGCGCTGGACCGGAAGCCATAGAGATAGTTCGAAGCGGATTTGGAGGTATACTTCCACTTGATCACGCGGCTTGGATCGACCGATACCGTTCCTTTTTCCGCATCATAGGAGCTGTTGAGCTTGATGATGTACAAAATGCCGTTTTCGCCCGGGAAGATGAGCTGGTCAGAATTCGCATCCACGAGCGGCGTGGAGGTAAACGGTGCGTTCCAGTGGATGCTGAAGCTGTCGTACGCGCCGGTCTCATACAAAATGCTGCCGTCGATCAGACTCACGACCAGAATGGCCGGCACTTCGCCGTTTTCATTGGTCACGCCAACGCCGAGATATAAAATGGGATAGCCGCGCGGGTCAAGCGCGCCGCCGCTCAAAAAGCTTCGGCCAAGGCTGATCGAGTCGCGGGTACGGCTGCCGGTATCGGCATCGAAGAAATACACATTGCCGTCCTGGCAAGCGTAGATGATCTCCGTGAGGCCGGTTTTTTCCTGCGCCCATTCGTACATATTCATCTGTTCGCGCGTTTCATCCGACCAGCAGGCCACGAGCGGCTGGCCCGTCCATCCGCTGCCGGAGCGGCGGTTGCCATCGATGTCCATCAGACTGGATGTCTGCGCCGACCAATAGTCGCCGAATTTGCGCTCATGCATACCGACCTGGCCGAACTGCGCCGTGTCGCGGAAGTTGTTGCCGCGGAAAGTCGTCAGCGCGGAAAAGCGGGTATAGTTATCGCCGCCGAGGAAGTCGATGATATCGCCCTCTACCGCCTGATAATGATCGACATACGCATCGTTTATCTGGATGCGCGTGGCCGTTATCATAGAGCTGTCGCCCGCGGGGTCGAAGTCGGGCGGCGCGGTCTGGCCAGGTGCGGGCATGGCCTCCGCCTCGCGCGTGTCGGTGGGCTCCGGCGTGGGTATGGGCGTGGCCACGGGGGCCGCCATCGTCTCCGCCGCGCGGATGCGCTCCGTTGCCTGCTCGATGCGCAGACGACCATAGCTGCGCGTCATCAGGCACAGCAGCAGCAAGCACACGCACAAAACGCCAAAGGCTGCGAGTTTCGCGATGCCGGTGGTGCTGTGGGCGTGACGCACCGCCGTGTCGCGGATGGCAAGCGCCGTGGCTTTGATATAACGCTCGTAAAAGCCGGCAAAGGCTTTCTTCACGTCGTCTTTTCGGATGTTGATCTTCAAATGTCGTACCGTCCTGTTTTCAGACTGCATGGTCGGGCTTTACTCTGTGAAGTGAATGTGGTTGTTGATATGATCCTGGCAGAAGCAGTGGTAGCCCTGACAGCGGCTGCAATAGCGGAATTCCAGCTCCGGATGGTCGGTATCCGTGCGGCCGCACACGGCGCACTTGCGCGTGTAGGGCGCATTTTTCTGTTCGCGCTGGATTTTCTTCGCGGCAGACTTGAACTTGATCGTTCGTGCCCGCTGCGCCGCGCGCTGGGGCCGCAGGGCATCGAACAGCCACTCGCCGCAGAACACCAGATAGTTCAAAACCGCCACCAGCGGCAAAAGCGCCGGAACTACCAGTCCCGCGAGCAGATAGGAGATCATGGTGATGACGAAATAGACCGCGTTTGCGATGCCAAGCCACTTGACCTTGATGGGAATGAAGTAAAACAGCAGCACGCGCTGGTCGGGATAAAGCGTGGCAAAGGCAAAGAACATGGAGAAGTTCAGATACGACGCCGTGACGGAAACCGTCATGCCGCTGATCCAATAGGCCACCAGCGAATACACCGCCGTGAGCACAACGCCCATGAGATAGTAAATCGTGAACTTGCCGCTGCCCCACTCGCGCTCCAGCGTGGAGCCGATGAAGTAATAGAAATACAGCTCCAACAGCAGAACGATCGCCCTATACGTATTCGGCACAAACACGAACGTGACGATCCGCCAGATCTGGCCGCGGCAGAACATCGCCGGATTGAACGCCAGCAGCGACACGAGCGTGCCGGTGGAGTCCATCATCGTGAACAAATATACAATGGCGTTGCCGATGATGATATAGAGCATCAGCCGCGGAATGCCGAAGCGCGGATGGTTCCAGCAGAAGCGCTCGATTTGATTCATGAGTTTTTTCAAAAGTGCATACACCTCAAGCAATTATATCCTATAGAATAAGGTATATTATAACGCATTTTTCCCATATGTCCAGTAAACATTTTCCTTTGCATTCGACAGCTTTCGTGCTATAATTCATTATGTATGAATGTAAACGAAAACGAAAACATCATAGAGGGAAAAAATGCGGTCATCGAAGCCATCCGGGCGGGCCGTGCGCTGGACAAAGTCTTTCTTGTCCGCGATTCGGAGGATAAGGCGCTGGCCTTCATCGCCTCCAACGCAAAAAGCGCCGGTGTTCCCGTGACGACCTGCGACCGCCGCAAGCTCGATGCCATGAGCCAGACCCATGCCCATCAGGGCGTGATCGCCGTGGCCGCCGCAAGGGCCTATTGCAGTGTGGACGATATTCTTGCCATCGCCGCCGAGCGGGGCGAAGATCCGTTCATCGTGGTGTGCGACGGGCTGGAAGATCCGCGCAATCTGGGTGCGGTGATCCGCTGCGCGGAATGCGCCGGAGCGCATGGCGTCATCATCTCCCGCCACCACAGCGCAGGGCTGAATGCGACGGCCGACAAGGCCAGCGCCGGTGCGGCAGAGCATATGGCCGTGGCCAAGGTGGCCAACATCACGAACACCATCAAAGACCTCAAAAAAGCCGGACTTTGGATCTACGGCGCGGAGGCCGGCGGCAGCGCTCCCATGTGGAAAACCGATCTGCGCGGGCCGATCTGCCTTGTGATCGGGTCGGAAGGCGCAGGCATCTCGCGTCTGGTTTTGGAAAACTGCGATGTTGTTCTCAGCATCCCCATGCACGGCAAGGTGAACTCCCTCAACGCCTCCGCCGCGGCAGCCATTCTACTGTATGAGATCGTGAGACAGCGTTTTAATGGATGATCTCCTGTTCGAAAACTACACACCGGAACTCAGCGTACCGGACGCATTAAGCGCCGGCGGCGCTTCCCCGGCTCAGACGAAATCGTCTGAGTCCATTCGGCGTGGAAAAGAACAGGACTTTGACCGTATGCTCGACGAGCTGCTGCTCGATCTTGGCGAATACCAGAGCTTCGCCGATACCGACATCACGCGCACCATCGAACTCGACGAAAGCCCCACCAAGCCGCTTGACCCAACGAGCGAGCCGGCGGCCGACGAGGGGGACGAATCCGAGCCGCAGCATACCATCCTGCGCGCGGATGAGCAGCCGGAGGACGAGCCGGAGCTTGAATCGGCCTATCTGCGCCGTGTGGCCCGCCGCGAAGCCCAGCGCGCCGAGGCGGAGGAGTATTCCGAGCCGGAGGATGCATCTCCGGCGGAGGACACGGAAGAGGACGACGAGCTGTATGAGCTAGACAGCGAGATCGCCGAGGAGCTGGACGATTACCACGATCGGCACGAAAATCGTCCCGCCTTCTGGGAGAGACTGATCGGGCCGCTGGTGCGCTTTCTGGCCACGGAAAAGGCCCGCCAGAAGCTGCGCGAGCAGGAGGCCGCCTCGTGGCCCGCACCGGTGGACATCCGCCAAACGCCGGAACTTTCGCCCGCGAAGGCCGCGCGCTATTATAACGCCCAGATACAGCCGCTGGAAACGCGGCTTTATATCCTTTTGTTTTTGACCGCCGTGCTGGCGTGGATCGGTCTGCGCTTGCCGCTGGCCGGGCAGCTTTGCCGCAATATCCCGATGCAATCCGCCGTGTCGCTGGTATTTCTGCTCACGGCAATGCTGTGCGCATTGGACGTGGTAACGGCCGGAGTGCGGCAGTTGTTCCGCTTCCAGCCGGCCATGGAGGCACTGTGCGTCGTTTCGTGTCTGGCCGCGTGTCTGGATGCGCTGCTTGTCACACTGGGCGTTGGTTCGTCGCTACCCTTCTGCGCGCTGCCCGCCGCCTCGCTTTTGGCCGCGCTTTGGGGCGAGAAGCTCAACTGCATGGCCCAGAGCATCAATCTTTCCACCGCCGCCAAAAGCCGCGACAGCTCCATTCTGAGCGCCGAGCAGGACAGCGACGGACTGACCACCCTTCTGCGCTCCGACCGCGCGCATGACGGCATCGTGCGCCGCAGCGAGGAATCGGACGGCTGTCAGCACGCCTACGCCGTGGCCGCGCCGATCCTGCTGATCGTATCGCTCGTACTGGGGCTTCTGTCCACGCTCGGGCAGGTTTGGACCAGCGTTTTCCACAACATCTCCGCGTATCTTTCCGTATGCGCGAATGTGTCGGGCTTTTTGTGCTTCACTCTGCCCTATCTCATGGCCGTCCTGCCGCTTCAGCGCAGCGGAGCCGCCATCGCCGGATGGGCCGGCTGCGCGGACATTGGGCGCACGCGCCGCATCATCCTCAAGGACACCGATCTCTTCCCGCCCGGCATGATCCGCCTGTCCCTCGCTCACATCCCCGACGGCGTGAATGTGGAAAAGGTCGTTTCCTATGCCGTAAGTATCCTCACCGTTTCCGGCAGCAGCGTGACGGCGGCCTTCTCCGAGCTGATGCAATACCGCAAATACGCGCTTTTGACCGTCAACGACTTCAAATGCCACGACGGCGGCGGTTTCTCCGCCTACATACACAGCGAAAACGTGCTGGTGGGCTCGCAGGGCTTTATGAATCTGATGGGCATCCGCCTGCCGCAGGACCTGCAATCCGAAGCGGAAAGCGCCATATGCGTAGCCATCTCCAATGAGCTGGTCGGCGTGTTCCGGATGGAATACATCCCCGTCAAAGGTGTGCAGAAGGCGCTGGAGCTTTTACAGCGCGGCCGCACCCAGCCCATCTTCGCCATCCGCGACTTCAACATCACGCCGCTGATGATCCAAAACCTGTTCCACATCCCGGCCATCCGCTTTGAATTTCCCTCCTTCCGCGAGCGCTATCGTCTGTCCTCCCTGTTCGGAAGCGACGATACGCCTCCGGCGGCCATTTTGCTGCGGCCAAGCGTCCGCTGCGCCGTGGAGACCGCCGAGCGCGGACGCAAGCTCTACACCGCCTGCATTCTCGGCACCGTGCTGTCGATCTTCAGCACGGTTTTGGGCCTGCTGTTCCTGTTTTTGAACCTTCGCAGCGGCAATTTCGCGGCACTCGGCACAGGACGAATGTTGCTTTACTCCATTTTGTGGTCGCTTCCGCTGTTCGGCATCGCATATTGGACAGTTCGCTAAAAAATTTATTGCCAACTGCCGTATTGTAGTGTATAATTTATATTTGCGTGAGCATTGTTAAGTTTTTAATATAACCATATAAGCAGAAGGAGAAAACCCTATGACTTACGAACTGAAAAACATCCGTAACGTCTGCCTGCTGGGACACGGCGGCAACGGCAAGACCACGCTTGTCGAAAACATCCTGTCTCTGACGGGCAAGATCGACCGTCAGGGCAAGGTCACGGACGGCAACACCGTTTCCGACTTTGACGCCGAGGAGATCCGCCGCCACATTTCCATCTCCGCCACCACCGTGAACACGGAATGGAATGACACCAAGATCAACATCATCGACACGCCGGGATTCTTTGACTTCGCCGGCGAAGTGAAGCAGGCTCTGCGCGTGGCCGACATCGGCGTGATCGTCGTGGCCGCGAAGGAAGGCTGCAACGTGGGCGCCGAGAAGAGCTGGCGCTATCTGAACGAGTCCAATCTCCCCCGCGCCATCTACATCTCCAAGCTGGATGAAGAAAACGCCGACTTCGACTCCACGCTGGACGCCCTGCGTGCCACCCTCGGCAACAGCGTCTGCGCCATGAATATGCCCATCAAAGAGGGCGACAAGTACATCGGCGTTGTGGACGTTATCACCAAGAAGGCCTATAAGATGGACGGCGCCAAGCGCGTGGAGATCCCCGTGCCCGCCGATCTGTCCGACCGTCTGGAAGAGCTCTACACCGAGCTGGCTGAGGCTGCTGCCGAGACCAGCGAAGAGCTGATGGACAAGTATTTCGAGGAAATGACCCTCTCCCCCGAGGAGATCTCCGGCGCACTGGTCGAGGCCGTTACCGACCGCAGCCTCTGCCCGGTTTACTGCGGCAGCGCGTTCACCGGCCTTGGCACCCGCATCCTGCTCGATGCCGCCGTTTCCGTGTTCCCCCGCCCCCGCGAGGGCGGCGAGAAGCTCGATGCCGACGGCCCCACCAAGCTTCTGTTCTACAAGACCATCTCCGACCAGTTTGGCAAGTTCTCTCTGTTCAAAGTCGTTTCCGGCAAGGTCACTGGCGATATGAGCCTCGTCAATGCCCGCTCCGGCAGCAGCGAGAAGATGGGCCACATCTACACCATGCAGGGCAAGAAGAGCACCGAGGTGCCCGTTCTCAACTGCGGCGATCTGGGCGCTGTGTCCAAGCTGGCGGACACCAAGACCGGCGACACCCTGTGCGCGGCCGGTTCCGTGGAAGCGCTGCCCGGCATCAAGTTTGACGTTCCCTGCTACCAGATGGCCATCGCCCCCAAGACCAAGGGTCAGGACGACAAGGTCGCGCAGGGCCTCGCCCGTCTGGCCGAGGAAGACCCCTCCTTCTCCGTTGTTCTCAACGCCGAGACCCATCAGCAGGTCGTTTCCGGCGCCGGCGATATGCACATCGACGTTCTCTGCTCGAAGCTGAAGAACAAGTTCGGCGTGGAAGTGGAACTCAAGCCCGCCCGCGTGGCTTACCGCGAGAAGATCCGCAAGACGCTCGACGCCCATGGCCGTCATAAGAAGCAGTCCGGCGGCCACGGCCAGTTCGGCGACGTGAAGATCCGCTTCGAGCCGCAGGACGAGCAGGAAGATATGATCTTCGCCGAGGAAGTGTTCGGCGGCAGCGTGCCGAAGAACTTCTTCCCCGCCGTTGAAAAGGGTCTGCGCGACAGCTGCACCAAGGGCGTTCTGGCCGGCTACCCCATGGTGTACCTCAAGGCCGTTCTTTACGACGGCAGCTACCACCCCGTCGACTCCTCCGAAATGGCGTTCAAGACCGCGGCCGGTCTTGCCTATAAGGAGCTGATCAACGCCAACCCCGTCATCATGGAGCCCATCGGTCTGCTGAAGGTCACCATCCCCGATGCGAACCTCGGCGACATCATGTCCGACATCCCCTCCAAGCGCCGTGGCACGCTGCTCGGCATGAGCGCGGCGGACGGTATGCAGGTCGTGGAGGCGGAGGTCCCCATGGCGGAGATGACCACCTACGCCATCGATCTGCGCAGCATGACGCAGGGCCGCGGCTCGTTCACCCTCGACTTCATCCGCTACGATGAGGTCCCCGGCAACGTGCAGCAGAAGATCATCGAGGAAGCCAAGGCGCAGGCCGAGGCCGAATAAACAAGCTCAAACCAAAGGGGAAGCCGCCCGCTTCCCCTTTTTCTGATTCCACGGAGGCGATGCTATGGACCCCAAACAGAAAAACCGCTTCTATCTGCTGTGGACACTGGCCATCTTCCTGTGCACGGCGCTGGCGGTATTCCTGCTGTTTTACGCAAGCTTCACCGAGCCCAAGGAGCCGAAACCCGAAACGCCGGCCACCGGCCAGTCGGAATCGTTTGAAAACTACACTTAAAACCCAAAGGCGGAGCCGCTTGGCTCCGCCCTTTTTGTATCATGGCATAAAAAATCCCGCCGGCCGAAGCCAGCGGGATATTGTGCTTATGTAAGGGTTTTAAATGATCGCGCTCGCGGGGAACAGGATCACAGCGAAGATGCCGGTGAAGATGATCGAGAGGATCATACGCTCCAGCCAGATGATCAGCAGGTGGCTGAACTTCACGGGAACCTCGGTGCCCATGCAGCAGGGCACGAAGCTGGCGAGGAACACGATGGACGTGACAGGCAGCACGGCCAGCATGAAGCGCAAACGCAGACTCCAGGTGCCGGTGGCGACCAGCAGAGCGGGGACGGTGACCTCGACCAGGGAGATCATGGAGCCGGTGCAGGCAGTGGTGAGTTCCGCGCCGGTGAAGCCGAAGATGCGGAAGAACGGCCAGAAGATGTAGCCCAGCCAGCCCACGATCGGGGTGAAGATGTAAAGCACAACGCCGAAGGTGCCCCAGAAGGACGTGCCGGAGGCGACAGTGCCGAGAACGCTGATGGTCTCTTTCATGACCACGCCGATGCGCTTGAAGACGCCGTCCTGCGCCTCGACCACGTCGAGAGCCTCGGTCAGAGCGGCCTTGGCCAGACCGGTGCGGATGATCTTCTCGGGGTTGGGGGTGGCGCCGGGATAGTAGTTATCGGGAACCTTGCGCAGCGGGTAGATGCGCACGCCCACCAGCGCGACCAGCAGCGTGATGAGGAAGGCGATCCAGAAGTAGGTGTTCCAGAGGCCCTGCTCGATCAGGCCGGTGTTGGTGGCCAGAGCCATCAGGAAACCGACGGAAACGGTGGACAGGCTCGTGTCGATGCAGACAGACTCGCGCTCGGTCATACGGCCGGTCTTGTACTGCTCGTTGACGGCGATGTGGCCGGCGGAGAAGTTGCCGAGGAAGGCCGTGACCATGATGATGGCGGCGCGGCCGGGCAGCTTGAACACGGGACGCATGATCAGACGAACGAACACGCCCACGAAGTCGACCAGACCGTAATCGCAAAGGAACGGCAGCACCAGAGAGGCGCACGGAATGGAGATGCAGATGGTGACCAGGATCTTATCCATCACGAAGTTGGCGATGCTGGTGCCGAGGGTCTCCGTATCGTTAAACAGCCAGCCCATGAAGGCGAGGTTGTTGCCGATGCAGTTGTTGAAGTAGAGGTTGATGACAACAAGGGTCAGAACCACGAAGCCGACGATCTTCAAAACGGCAAAGAACGCATTGACCTTGGTGGTCTTCCACGCCTTTTCCGGACGCAGCCAGAACAGATCGACAACGGCATAAGCGCCGATGCACCACACCACGAAGGGCATGGCCTTGAAGTTGCCGGTGTAAAGCGCGGCCTTGATGAAGTTGGTCAGGTGCGAGCAAAGGACGTTGGACGAGCCTTTCACCAAGCCCCATTGCCAGCCGCCGATGACGATCTGGTATTCGGGAATGTAGATGTTGATAAAGAACGCGAACACGCCGAATGCGGAAAACAGGATGAATTTGAGCCAGGTAGCGGCGGAATATTTCTTAAAACCGCCGTTGTCGCCAATTTTGGCGCAGCTCTTTTCATCCATTTCCAGAGTTTTCTCTTCCATGGATAAGCCTCCCAATATAAAATTCAAGCACGCCTGTATTATCCCATAGTTCGATGGCGGTGTCAATAAATTTATTAGCTAACTAACTTTTTTCCGCCCCATGCATAGAATGGCTCGGAGGCATGGTATATGGAAGAAAACTTCAACCGAACGATGGACGATTTCGCCCCCATCTGGCAGCGTGTGTGCGGTTTCGAAAGCCCCACGCCGCCGGATGAGGACGCGCTGCTGCGCCGTTTTATCCGCGATGCGTACTGCGACAGCCTGTATTACAGTTCCCTTTCGCGTATGTTCCCTGCCGGCGGGCGAAATCTGCTGCTGGGCCATGCGCAGGAGGCGAAAAACCGCTGCCGCCTTTTGCGGGCGGAGTATTTTATCCGCACCGGCGAGGCGATCACACCGAAGGAAAACTGCCCGCTCGTGGGCGGGAAGCTTGCATCCCTGCGGGCCATCATGTGCCGCGAAACGGCGCAGAGCGAGGAATTTCGCCGCGTGGCCGAGGAGCCGGTATGCGAGAGCATCCGCGCGCTGTGCATCCGCTTTGCCGAGGAGGCCGACCGCCGCGCATTGGCCGACCGCGCCCTGCTGCTCGACTGCTTTTGAGCGCAAAAGCTCCCCCGAACGCGCTTGCATCCGAGGGAGCCGAAGCTTATTCTATTCGGCCGCCGATGTGCATCTCCTGCCGCAAAACGGCATCCCAATAGGCCGCAAAATCCATGGCCTCACACACCCTTTCGGCTGCACAGATCGTACAGGCAGCATTTTTCGCACGCAGGGCTTCGCGCCGTACACACCGCGCGGCCATGCAGTACCATGCGATGGCAGAAGTCGTTGGATTTTTCCGGCGGCAGCAGCGCGCGCAGCCTGGTTTCGATCTTCGCAGGCTCTTTGAGTCCATCCACCAGACCAATGCGGTTGGTCAGCCGGATGCAGTGGGTATCCACCACCACGCTGCCGGGGATGTTATACACATCGCCCAAGATCAGATTCGCGCTTTTGCGTCCCACGCCCGGCAGGGCAAGCAGATCGTCCATCGTATCCGGCACACGTCCATCAAAGCGCGTGACGAGCATTTCCGCCGCGGCCACGATATCGCGGGCTTTGCCATGGTAGAATCCGCAGGATTTTATGTATGGCTCCACCTGCTCCGGCGTGGCCCGGGCCATGGTCTGCGCGTTCGGAAAGGCCGCGAACAGCGCCGGTGTTACCAGATTCACGCGCGCGTCCGTACACTGTGCGGCAAGGCGCACCGAAACAAGAAGCTGCCACGCCTCGTCATAATTCAGCGAGCACTCCGCCAGCGGATATTCCCGCTCAAGCCGCTCTATGATCTCATGTACCTGTTTTTTCGTTTTCATGCCCCAAGCATAACACGGGCGGTTGCAAAATGGAAGCGGATTCTTTATAATATGAAGCAGCTTCGGTTTTTGGAGGTGAACGCGATGTATCAGCCCCTGGCGGACGAGCTTCGGCCGCAAACGCTTGACGAGGTCGTCGGGCAGTCTCATATTCTCGGCCCGAACGGAATGCTGCGGCGCATCGCGCAGTCCGGCAAGATCCCGAATATGATCTTTTACGGCCCCTCCGGCACCGGCAAGACCACCGTGGCCCGCATCATCGCCGCGCAGACCAACCGCACCCTGCGCCGCCTAAATGCCACAACGGCGGGTCTGAGCGACATCAAGGCCATCATCGATGAACTCGATACCTTCCTTGCCCCCGGCGGCGTGCTTTTGTATCTGGATGAGATCCAGTATTTTAACAAAAAGCAGCAACAGAGCCTGCTGGAGTTCATCGAAAACGGTAAGATCACGCTCATCGCTTCCACCACGGAAAACCCCTATTTCTGTGTTTTTAACGCGATCTTATCGCGCTCGACCATTTTCGAGTTCAAGCAGCTCTCCTCCGCCGACACGCTCAAGGCCATCCGCCGTGTGACGGACATCCTCGGCGCGCGCAGCGACACACCGCTTGAGTGCGAAGACGGCGTTTTGGAATACATCGCGCAAAGCTGCGGCGGCGACTGCCGCAAGGCCGTGAACACGATGGAGCTGTTGTATAACGCCGCGCCCGTGGGCGCCGACCGCATCGTGCTCACGATGGAGGACGCAAAAGCCGTGGCCCAGCGCAGCGCCATGCGCTACGACCGCGACGGCGACCAGCACTTCGACATTCTCTCGGCGCTGATGAAATCCATGCGCGGCTCCGATCCGGACGCGGCGGTGCATTATCTGGCGCGGCTTTTGGAAGCCGGCGATCTGATCGGCGCGTGCCGACGCATTTTATCCTCGGCCAGTGAGGACATCGGCCTTGCCTATCCGCAGGCGGTGCCCATTGTGAAGGCCTGTGTGGATTCCGCGTTGCAGCTTGGGCTTCCGGAAGGGCGGCTGCCGCTGGCGGAGGCCGTGATATTTCTGGCCACCTGCCCGAAATCCAACACCGGTGAGATGGCCATCGATATGGCGCTGGCCGATATCCGCGCCGGAAAGGCCGGACCTATCCCCCGCGAGCTTCAAAACGTTCACGCCGACGGCGCGGGCTTTGAGCGCGAGCAGGGCTATAAATACCCCCACGATTTCCCGAACCGCTGGGTGCAGCAGCAATACCTGCCGGACGAGTTGAAAAACACCCGCTACTATTCCTACGGCGACAACAAGATCGAACAGGCCGCCAAAAAATACTGGGATGCGATCAAAGGATCCGGCCTTTGACCGAGCATAAGATCGCGCGCGCGTGCAGCGCCTGATCGGAATTTACGTTTATGGTCAGTTTCGCCGCACCATGGCTGGCCGCCGTGCGCTGGGATACAGCGCGGCTGCCGAGGACGGCGGAATACATCTTCGAGGCGCTCACCGCCGTGGGCGCGCCCAGACCATAAACCGGCGCGATATTCGCCGCCGCAAAGGGCGTGCCGCGCTCCGGCGCTTTGAGTTCCGCGATGGAATACTCTATGTTATTGCGCCGCAGCCGCAAAAGCGCCAGGTCCGCACCGTCGCGGTCATCAAAAACGGCGGTAAGTTGTGTAGTCATATCAAATCACTCCCCGAGGGTATTATGCCTCGGGAAAGGGAGGTTCATTCATGCGATACGAAGGCGACATTTATCGTCCGCCAGGGGAATGGAAAAGCTATCTGCTGCAATGCACGATCGGCTGCTCCAACAACACCTGCACATTCTGCTCCATGTACAAGTCCAAGCGCTACCGCGTGCGGCCGCTGGAGGAGGTCCTTGAGGACATCGAGATGGCAAAGCAGACCTATTACCGCGACACGGAAACCGTGTTTCTGTGCGACGGCGATGCCATCAACCTGCCGGAGGATTATCTTTTCACGGTGCTTGACGCGCTGTATGCCGCGTTCCCGCGGCTGCGCCGGGTGACGACCTATGCCGGCCCGCTTTCCACGCTGCGCAAAACGCCGGAGCAGCTGCGCGCCATCCGCGAACGGGGGCTGCAGCGCTGCTATCTGGGCGTGGAGACCGGTGACGGCGAGCTGCTCAAGCACGTTCACAAGGGCGTGGACGCCGAGGGGATGCTCAAAGCCGGACAGATGCTCGTGGCCGCGGGCTTCGATCTTTGGACGATCGTGATCGTCGGTCTCGAGGGCGCAGGCCAGGAGGCCATCGAGCGCAACGCCGCCATGACCGCGGATATCATCAACAAAATGCAGCCCAAGCACCTTTCCGCCATGACGCTCATGGCCATCGAGGGCACTCCGCTTTACCGCGAGGTGCAGGAAGGCAAGTTGGTGCTGCAAAATCCGTTCGAGAGCCTGTACGAAGTGCGGCAGCTCATCGCCGGCATCGAGCTGGAAGGGCTGCACTTCACCTCCAACCACGCCTCAAACTACGTTCCGCTCAAGGGCACGCTGTGCGAGGACAAGGAAAAAATGCTCGCCCAGCTCGACGACATCATTGCCCGCGAGGACCGCAGTCTGCTGCGCAAGGACGTTTACCGCAGCCTGTGACAAAATGCCGAATAGCCGCTGTGAGCTATGCGCTTGCGGCGGCTGTTTTCCATGGAGGATCATTATGAGATCAAGATATGCTCCCACGCGGCGCACGCTTATTTTCTGGACGCTGTTCGTCGGTCTCGACGCCGTAGCGGGTGCACTGGGGATGCTCTTAGACCCGAGCGGACAGAGGGCACACCTGGCTTCTGGTGGTGCGGGCGATACGGGCTGATGCGGCGGGCGATGCCCATTGAGCCGGTGGATATCGATCTTTCGGCCTACAAGCATATAACGATCTGCTCGAGTATATGGGTGTTTTCCGTGAATGCGCCGGTGCGCGCGTTCTGCGAGCAGGCCGCCGGAAAAATTCGCGAGGTGGATTATATCCTGCTGCACTTCACGCGCGGCCGCTATGAAAGCGCCGCCGACACCATGGACGCTCTTCTCAAGTTACGCCGTACGCAGTACACCGATATCCGCTGCGCGCGGGACGCTTTGCCCCGCCGACGGTCACGCCTTAAAGAAGGTCGCCGACATGATGCATCGACCGCCACCTGCGCACCCCTATATAATCCCTACTTTGCCGCCATTTCGCATAGATATGGCACCCGACAGGCAAAAAAGCGGAAATTTTGTGAAAAAGCACTTGATTTCATATCGCCGGTATGCTATATTATTTTTTGCGATATTTTGAAAAGGGTGAATTTATTATGCAACTTGCTTTGACCATACTCCAGCTCATCTCCGGCCTCGCCGTGACCATCGTTGTCCTGTTCCAGAGCGGCAAGCGCTCGGGTCTGTCCGGT
Source organism: uncultured Oscillospiraceae bacterium (assembly GCA_964386575.1). GTDB lineage: Bacteria > Bacillota > Clostridia > Oscillospirales > Oscillospiraceae > CAJOIG01. Next base: position 26,550 of record CAYLSA010000015.1, read on the forward strand.
GCCATCGCCGGCGGTGCGGACACCTTCATGACCAAGACCAAGGCCAAAACTTGGGATGCCCGTCTTGCCAAGATGACGAAGTGGTTCGCCATTGCGTTCGTCGTTCTGACGCTCGTCCTCAACCTCATCTGATCAAACCTATACCGCAGGCCGCTCAAAAGGGCGGCCTGTTTTTTGTGTTTTTCTCACAAAAGCCATTGACAAGCACTTTATTTAATGGTAATATATCAAAGCCGCTTTGAAAGGGGTCATTGTAAGTCGGCCTTGGCCGCCCCCGGGACAGCGAGCCCGAAAGGAAGGAATTTATCTCACTATGCATGCAATCATCGAGACCGGCGGTAAGCAGTACCGCGTGGCCGAGGGCGACGTGATCTTCGTCGAAAAGCTGGACGCCGAAGAAGGCGCCGAAGTCAAGTTCGACAAAGTCCTGGCCCTCATCGGCGACGAAGCCAGCTTCGGCGCCCCCTACATCGACGGCAAGGTCGTTACCGGCAAGGTCGTCAAGCAGGGCAAGGGCAAAAAGATCCGCGTTTACAAAATGAAGCCCAAGAAGGGCTATCGCAACACCAAGGGCCATCGTCAGCCTTACACCAAGGTTGAGATCGGCACCATCGGTTGATTGCCGAAAGACTGGGAGGTGTAACAGATGGCACATAAAAAAGGTATGGGCTCGACCAAGAATGGTCGCGACAGTAAATCCAAGCGTCTCGGCGCCAAGCGTGCGGACGGCCAGTACGTCCTCGCGGGCAACATTCTCGTTCGCCAGCGCGGCACCAAGATCCACCCCGGCGTGAACGTCGGCATCGGCGGCGACGATACCCTCTTCGCCAAGGTCAACGGCACCGTGAAATTCGAGCGTCGTGGCAAGGATCGCAAGCAGGTCAGCGTCTACGAGGTTCAGGAGTAAAAAAGCAAGCGGGGACGGTTCATTCCGCCCCCGTTTTTTATTTCCCCTATCGGGGAGGCAAAGGCAGGTTTGATATGAGCAGCAATTTTGTCGATAAGGTCACGATCCACGTCAAAGCCGGCAACGGCGGCGACGGCGCGATCGCCTTCCACCGCGAAAAATTCATCGCGGCCGGCGGCCCGGATGGCGGCGACGGCGGCAACGGCGGCAGCGTGATCGCCGTGGCGGATCCGAACCAGTCCACCCTGCTGGACTATCGCTTCAAGCGCAAATTCGTGGCGGCGAACGGCGCCATGGGTCAGGGCAAGCGGTGCAGCGGCAAATCCGGCGCGGATGTGATATTGCGCGTGCCGAAGGGCACCCTCATCCGCGACAAAGAGACCGGCGCCATCATGCGCGATATGAGCCAGTCGGACGAACCGTTCGTGATCGCCAAGGGCGGCCGCGGCGGTTGGGGCAACAAGCACTTCGCCACCGCCACGCGCCAGACCCCGCATTTCGCCAAGCCCGGTCTGCCCGGCGAGGAGCGCGATGTGATATTGGAGCTGAAAATGCTGGCGGATGTCGGTCTGGTCGGCTTCCCGAGCGTTGGCAAAAGCACGCTTTTGTCCGTTGTAAGCCGCGCCAATCCCAAGATCGCGGCCTATCATTTCACAACGCTGTTCCCCAATCTCGGCGTTGTGTGGATGGACGAAGGCTCGAGCTTCGTCATGGCGGACATCCCCGGCATCATTGAGGGTGCGAGCGAGGGCGCGGGCCTTGGCCATGACTTCCTGCGCCACATTGACCGCTGCCGTCTGCTCATCCATATGGTAGACGTGGCCGGAAGCGAGGGGCGCGACCCCATCGAGGATTTCGAAGCCATCAACGCGGAGCTGCGCGAATATGACGCGACCCTTGCCTCCCGACCGCAGATCGTGGCCGCGAACAAGGTCGATCTGCTCGGCGACGACCGCGAATTGGCCGATAAATTCCGCGCCTATATCGAGGAAAAGGGTCTACCCTACTTCGAGATATCCGCCGCCGCCCATCAGGGCACGCGCGAGCTTGTGATGGCCGCCGGGGCGATGCTGCGCGATCTGCCGCCGGTGCAGGTGTATGAAGCGGATTACGTTGCGCCGGAGGTCGTTCTCGGCACGGCGGACGATCTGGTCATCGCAAAGCGCGACGGCATCTGGACCATCGAGGGCGATTGGCTCGACCGCCTCGTTTCGCGCGTGAACTTCTCCGACTACGAAAGCCGGATGTACATGGACCGCAAGCTGCGCGAAGCCGGCGTTTACAGCCGCATGGAGCAGATGGGTCTGGACGACGGCGACACCATCTCCATCGCAGAGATGCAGTTTGAATATTATAGCTGAAAGCGCAAAAGGGCTGCCATTCACACAAAGATAGCAGTCCTTTTCCGTATGACCTAAAAACGCCCCGATCGTACCAAGACGGTCGGGGTGTTGGTTTCATTTATCAGTGCAGCGTTTTGGGATAGGCGCCGGCGGCGTGGAGCTTTTCCAGCGCCAGCATGGCCTTTTCGCGGTCATCGCGATAGGTCACGCCGAACCACTCGGCATCCGTGCTGAGAACATCCACGCTCAGCGTGCCGGCATGGATCATATCGTCCACCATATTCGGCAGCAGACACTCTTTCTTCACCTCATCCGGCGCAAGCGAGCGCAGGAAGGCATTGAAATACTCGCGCATAGACGGCAAAATCGAGGGCATGAAGCCCCAGAAATTCATCGAAACCAGCGATTCGGGATCGAGCATTTCGCCCTTTTCATCGCGGATCGTATCGCCGGAGGTGGCAATGCCGTAGGTCTCCACGACCTGACGCAGCTTGCCATCCTGCGAACGGCAAATGCCGCGCGTAACGGTGCCATAGCGGCTGACGGTATTTTTCAGCCGATAGGCGACCATATTGCCCGCGCCCTGCTGCGGCAGAGTTTTCAGCCCCTCATAGATCTTCTTAAACGCATCCTTGCCGTAGTAGTCATCGGCGTTGATGACGGCAAACGGACGATCGAGATATTCCGCCGCGGAAAGCACGGCGTGAACCGTGCCGAAGGGCTTGGTGCGGCCGGCCGGCGCGGCATAAAAATACGGCAGATCGCTCATGCTCTGAATGGCATAGTGCAGATCGCACAGCTTGGCAATGCGGTCACCGCAAAGGCGCTTGATATCGTCGATGATCTCGTCCTTGACCACCAGCACGATCCGGTCAAATCCGGCCTCGAGCGCGTCATACACCGCATACTCCAACAATATCTCTCCGGCAGGACCAAGCCCCGCGATCTGTTTGATGCCGCCGTAGCGCGAACCGAGCCCGGCAGCCATGACCACAAGCGCAGCGTTCATAGTCTCTCCTTGAAATCCACAGTTTTTTCATGTTGTTTTCACACAACATCTATGTTTATTATAACACACATACCCCCACATAGCAAGCATATTTTGGAATTGGCGCTTGCGCCTTGTTTCATTTCAGTTTAGAATAGTATGGTATGCTTTTGAATATATGACCGGACCGAGGTTTTCTATGAAACGAAAAATTTCAAAAACGCGAAGAACTTATACGCTGAAACTCATCGGACGCATCGTCATTTTGGCGCTGTGCGGGCTATTGTGGTGGCTGTCGCCGGATAGCTTTGACGTTTTGGATGGGCTGAACTTTTTCCGCACGCTTTCGCCGCTGCATCTGCTGTGGGCGCTTTGGATCGTGGACATGATCCTGCAGGTCACGCCCGTGAAGGACAAGATCGCCCTCGGCTCGCAGAAGCATTTCGCCATCCGCTTCCGCCCCATCCGCGAGAAGATCAACCACCAGCGCCTGCGCGATTACATCATCAGCACGACCAAAGCCGCCTATAAGGTACTCATCCTCTGGGTCGCACTCACGGTGGCCATCGGCGCACTGTATCTGACCGGCGTGATCGGCCGCACGGCGCTTTTCATGATCTCGGTGCTTTTCTATGTGTGCGATCTGATCTGCGTGCTGATCTGGTGCCCGTTCCGGCTCATCATGAAAAACAAATGCTGCACTACCTGCCGCATTTTCAACTGGGACCACCTTATGATGTTCTCGCCGCTGATATTCATGGGCGGGTTCTTCTCGGTTTCGCTGGTGCTGTTTGCCATCGCCGTGTGGCTGATTTGGGAGCTGTGCGTGATGCTGTATCCGGAGCGCTTCTGCGAGGCCACGAACGCCGCGCTGAAATGCTCGGAATGCACCGACAAGCTGTGTACGCAGTATTGCCAAAAGCTGCGAAAATGACGTCGGCGCAAACGCCGCTCAACCGCCCGCAAATAAACAAAGCGCCCTGTCGTTTGACAGGGCGCTTTTGCGCGGTTTAATTCTTTTTCTTCCTCGCCGTGTAGCCCAGGGCGAGGGCGGCACTCAGCGCCAGCGCCAGCCATAGCATCGGCATGGCCTCATCGCCGGTGCGGGCAGCCTTGGCCGCCGCTTCCGCCGCCGCGATCGCATCCAGCGCGGCGTTGATGCGGTCGAGCTTGTCGTTGAGTTCCTGCTTTTCCTCATCCGTCAGGTTCGTGTCATAGTCCTCAAGAGCCTTTTCGATGGCATCCTTCGCGTCCTCAAGTTTCTGCTTATCCGAGGGTTTGGCGTTGTCCTTGTCGATCTTATCGGTCTTGGTGATGGTCTTATCCTCCGACGCGGCCTTGGCCTCGTCCAGCCGCTCAAGCGCGTCTTCGATGCGGTCGAGCTTGTCGTTGAGTTCCTGCTTTTCCTCCTCCGTCAGGTTCGTGTCATAGTCCTCAAGGGCCTTTTCGATGGCATCCTTCGCGTCCTCAAGTTTCTGCTTATCCGAGGACTTGGCGTTGTCCTTATCGATGCCATCGGTATCGGTGATGGTCTTATCCTCCGACGCGGCCTTGGCCTCGTCCAGCCGCTCAAGCGCATCTTCGATGCGGTCGAGCTTGTCGTTGAGTTCCTGCTTTTCCTCATCCGTCAGGTTCGTGTCATAGTCCTCAAGAGCCTTTTCGATGGCATCCTTCGCGTCCTCAAGTTTCTGCTTATCCGAGGACTTGGCGTTGTCCTTATCGATGCCATCGGTATCGGTGATGGTCTTATCCTCCGACGCGGCCTTGGCATCATCCAGCTTTTCGAGCAGGTCTTCGAGCTTATTCTTCAGTTCGTTCAGCTCCGTGGCCTCGTCCTTGGTCGGCTCCATGTCGAGATAATCCTCCACGGTTTTGAGCGTGTCCTCAATGACCTCGCGGTCATCGCTCGTGACGGTATCGACCGTCATATCCTCGGTCCCATCGCCGATGCCCGCCGGAACGGTCACGCGCAGCGTGCCGTAGTCATAGGTAATATTGTAGTTCGCCACCTTCGCCGTGTCGCTATTTTTGGCGGTGAACTTGTTCTCGCTCGCGCCGATGTCGGTCTGCGAGCCGGTGAAGTCGTAATCAAATTCCTCGCCATCCACCATGCCGGTCGCGGTCACGGTTTCCGCTTTCAGCGCCGTGCCGTCGTAGGCCTTGCTTTCGCTTGCGCTTTCAAGCGTGACCGGGCGCTTTGTAATGTCGGCCGTGGCGCTCGTTTGATGACCATTTTGGGCAAGGGCATAGTTACCCCTGTCCTCGCCGTCAAGGGCCAGAACGGTGATTTTGACCGTCTTGCCATTGCCCACGTTCTTATCCGCAAACATGCCCATTGCCCTCACGGAGAGGTCATCGTCATCGAGCTTGCCGTCAAACGTCACATTGTCGCAATTCAGCTCGGCGGTGGCCTTGCCATCGTAGATCTTATCCTCCGCCGTGATGCCGGAGACGGTCACGATTTTGCGTTCGATGGTGAAGCTGCTGCTGGCGGTAACGTTATAATTGTCGTCGGCGTTATCCGTCACCGTCACGGTCGCCGTTCCGGCGTTTATGTTATTGCTGTAGCTCACGGTATATGCGCTCTCAGAGACCACTTGACTCCCATCCATAACCGTTACGCCGGGCGTATGCTCCTGGCCGTTATAGGTATACATCCCCAGCGCAACGATCAACTCGGTGACGGTTTTGGGCTCGATGGTCACGTTCACGCTTCCGCTCGTTTCCACCGTGCCGTCTTCCATAACTCTATAGTTAACCGTGTAATTCCCCGCATCCCTGCCCGTGGGGACGGTCGCGCTGTAGGCGTTGTCCGTGCTGAGCTTATATTCCAGCGTGTAGTCGTTTTTTTTCGCATAGCTGCTCAGCGTGCCCTGTGTGATAAGCTCCTGCTCCACGCCGTTATAGGTCAGACTGGTTTTCGCCTTCGGAGCTGTAGCAAACAGCGCCTCCCATTTGGCGTACAGGGTTATTATATCTTCACCTGCAAAATCCAGATCTAATAGACGCTCAAAATCCCACCTGGTATCCTTCAGTTGTCCATCGGCCTCTTTTTCATACCAGCCGCAGAAGTGGTATCCATCTCTCGTCGGGTCTTCCGGCCTGGCAGCCTTGGCATTCCAGCGCCACTGGGTCGCCGGAGCCGTTCCACTCGCGCCATTTAAATCAAAGATGATCCCAATAGGTACCGTTTGCCTACGGTCTGCCTTGGAAAAATCGCCGCCGGTAACAGAGAGTTTATCATAATGCCATTTATCAATCTGTACAATTCCGGTAAAAGTGCCGCCGCTGATCGTGCCGCCTTTTATAACCTCCGAACCATCGATCGTTGTTGTATACGAGTCGATCCAGACATCACAGTTAAAGGTACCATCGGTGATCGTTCTGTGGTTGTAAATTCCTTTGACATTTTCCGTAAACACACCATTTTCGATCGTGCCATGGTTGGAAAGTGTTCCGCCTGTAAACTTCCCGGCGCTGATCGTGCCATAGTTGTAAAGTTGTTCGGCTGCAAACTCACCGGCGTTGATCGTGCCATGGTTGGTAAGTGTTCCGTCTGTAAACTTACCGGCACGGATCACACCGCAGTTCACACCGCCGTTACTGAACTCCGTGGTATACCCAGCGCCGGCAGACTTCGTCAACGTTGCGCCGCTCTTTTGATAGATGCTTCCTGCCATGCCGCCATCGGCCGTCAGCTTCTTTGTGTTGTATATATCCAAGCTGAGAGCCTCACCACCAGCCTGATCGTCACACTGCACGTAGCCCGCTGTGATGCCGCTGTATTCGCCCATGGTGAGATTGTTGGTGTTGACCACATTGCCGGCAACCAGCCTTCTTTCGTTCGGGTCACTCAGCTCGGAGGACAAATTCTTGTCATCTAGAAACTTTGTTTGTACACAAGAAGCAAGCAAGCTGGCCTTTTTCTGTCCGTTGGTTCCCTTTATGCTGAAGGTACCGGTGTTATACACGCCACCCGCAACATTTTGGGCTTTTTGGCTTTCGGTAAACACGACCTGGCAGACATTGACGGTTCCACCGGTCATGTCGAAGGTGCTGTTTGTATCGACATACACACCGCCCGCACTGTAGTTAACAGAGGTCGAGCAGTAAGAGATCTCGCCGCCGGACATGGTGAATTTGGAGTTTCCGCTCATATACACGCCGCCCGCACGGAAATTTGAATTGGAAGCGCTCGTTTCCGTGCCGCCAGCCGTGCAGAGCTTGATCGTTCCACCGGACATGGTGAAGGTAGAACCGCCACTCATACACACGCCGCCCGCACAGCGCTCGCCCGTAGTCTTGCAGCCCGTGATCGTTCCGTTCTGCATATCGAACACACCGCCGCTGGGCACATACACACCGCCCGCGCTGTCCCATGCATCATTGTCCACGCAATTTTCGATCTTGGCATTGCCTCCGCTCATGGTGAATGTGCCGCCCGCATACACGCCGCCCGCGCCGTATTTGGCATTGGCTGTGCAGCCGGAGATCGTGCCGCCGGACATAGCAAACGTGCCGCTCGCAGCCACATACACGCCGCCCGCGGCATATTGCGCGGCGTAGTTGTTCGCCGTATCAGCCCTGCAATTGGAGATCGTGCCGCCGGACATATCAAACGTGCCGCCCGCGGCCACATACACGCCG
>CAYLSA010000016.1:0-30011 GCA_964386575.1 uncultured Oscillospiraceae bacterium
GCCTCACAGGCGCGTCAGCGCCGTTTCAATCCGCCGCGCCTCCGTGCGCGGGCGCGAAGCGCCGAAGCACGGCCGGGTGTTCAAGTCACCTCACTCCGACCAGAAAAAAGCTCCTTCGTCCATTGGACAAAGGAGCTTTTTCTTATTCACTCAAAACGCCTTTTTTATGCCGCGAGGGGCAAAACATAGTCGCGCGAGAGATTTTCGTACAGCGCGTCGCACTCGGCCTCGGTCAAACCGCAGCGCAGCATATAGTCCCGCGCGGCGGCGGACAGATCGACATCTGCGTAATCAGTCAGATCGTCTCCGACGAAGGTGGCCATGATGGCATGGAAATTGCTTTCTTTCACCGCCTCATATTGGACATCTTCCGGTGTGAGATGGTAATAGTTTTCATAGGTGGTCATGTAATCGGCCATCACCTGCTCATAGCTTGCGCCCATGAAGCTTTCCAGCAGCGCGGAAACAAAGCCCGCGCGGTCCTTTCCCTCGGTGCAGTGGATGAGATACGGCCCCTCCCGCCGGGACAAAAAGCGAAGGCCGATGCCAAGCGATTCACGGAAGGCCTCGGTTGAAAAGTTCATGCCCAATCCGACCGGCTTTACCGCACCGGCCTCCCACAGCGATTTATAATACGGCGAGACAGAATCCGCCGCCGTCAGATGCGCCTGCAATTCGCTTTCGCTGTCCGCCAGATTCAGGACGGTTTGAATCCCATTTTCCTTTGCCAGCGCATCGGCATAGGCAGCGCGATTTAGTTCATTGTTCGCGGGACTGCTGCTGCGGAACAGAGCGTTTGTTCCCATTTCGCCAAGGGCTATATTGCGGAAATTGGCGTAAACGGCATCGGAGACATAATCCGCGCGGTCATAGGTGCGGTGAAGCCGATGCGCCTGATACTCCGTAAGATAGCCACCGGGCTCCTTCATCCGGATGTGCACATCGATATCCGAAAGCGCGCGGCCATCGGTCACTGTCCATATAACACTGCCATCGGTCAGCGCTTCGCCATGGGCGATGCCGACAAGCTCGGCAAAGCTGGCGGCATTGACGGCCAGGATCAGCTTTTCGCCATCGTCCCGCAGGACGTATTCGCCAATGTCCACATCGGTGTAATCGGTGCAAAACGGCGCCGTGAAGGTCGTGCCGTCGGCTGTGACGGAGAGCAGATCGCCGTGTTCATACCCGGCGTCCAACAGCTCCTGCGGCGCGATATCCAGCACCACGTTACCGAATTTTTCGATCTCCACCACACTGCCGCGGAATGTTTGCGCCCGCGCATCGCACCCGACCGCCGAGATCAGCAGCACAAGCGACAGAAGGATGGCAAGGATTTTCTTCATAGGGCTTCCCTTTCGCTGTTGCAAATACACGCAGGGCATATCATACCGCCCGCATAAATGCAAAATTCCCCGGCTCATTCCCCGGCCCAGGCGCGGCTGCGGTCGACGGCGCGGTGCCAGCCGTGCAGAAGGGTCTCGACCCGCTCGGACGGCATTTGAGGCTTGAACACCTGCTGCGTGTGGCGCAGGGACTGAACATCCGAAAGCTCATTCCACACGCCGGCGGAAAGACCCGCCAGAAATGCCGCACCCAGCGCTGTGGTCTCCACGGAGCAGGGTCGATCGATGGGCCGGCGCAGAATGTCGGACTGAAACTGCATGAGAAGATCGCTCACGCTCGCGCCGCCATCGACCCGCAGGCAGTCGAGCCGCTGGCCGGAATCGCTTTCCATGGCATCGAGGAGGTCTTTTACCTGATAGGCGATGCCCTCGAGTGCCGCACGGGCGATGTGTTCGCGCTTTGTGCCGCGCGTGAGCCCCACGATAGCGCCGCGCGCATATGCATCCCACCACGGCGCACCCAGTCCCGTGAACGCGGAAACAAGGTATACCCCGCCCGTGTCCGGCACCCGCTCGGCCAGCAGATCGCACTCATGCGCCGTGGAGATCAGGTGCAGCTCATCGCGCAGCCACTGGATGGAAGAGCCCGCATTGAATACGCTGCCTTCGAGCGTATAATACCGCCGGTCGCCCAGCTTCCACGCGCAGTGGGTCACAAGGCCGTTTTGGCTGCGCGGGCTGTCCGCGCCCACGTTCATCAGCGTGAAGCAGCCGGTGCCATAGGTGTTCTTCGCCTGTCCCGGTTCGATGCAGCCCTGGCCGAGCAAGGCCGCCTGCTGGTCACCCGCCGCGCCGCATACCGGCACGCCCGCCAAAAGTTCCAAGCCCCGAAGACCGGGCCGGACGCAGCCATAGACCTCGGAGTTGGTCACGATGCGCGGCAGCATGGACATGGGGATACCGAGCGCCACGCACAGCCGCTCATCCCAGCACAGGCGGTCGATATCGAAGATCATCGTGCTCGAGGCGTTCGACACATCGGAAACGTGCTCGCCCGTGAGATTCCAGATCAGCCAGCTTTCCACCGTGCCGAACAAAAGCTCGCCGCGCTCGGCCCGCTCGCGTGCGCCGGAGACGTTATCGAGGATCCATTTGATCTTTGTGCCGGAGAAATAGGGATCGAGCAAAAGGCCGGTTTTCTCGCGCACATAGCCATCGAGCCCCTCGCGCGTGAGATCTTCGCAGATATTGGCCGTGCGGCGGCACTGCCACACGATGGCGTTATACACAGGCTTGCCGTCGCGCTTATCCCATACAATGGTCGTTTCGCGCTGGTTCGTGATGCCGATGCCGGCGATGTCCGTGGGCGAAAGGCCGCTTTTTTCAAACGCCTCACCCATGGCGTGAAGCTGCGTGCGCAATATCTCCATGGGGTCGTGCTCCACCCAGCCGGGCTTGGGATAGAGCTGCTCAAAGGGATACTGCGCCAGAGACACGATGCTGCCTGCGCGGTCGAAAACGATGGCGCGCGAGCTGGTCGTTCCCTGATCGAGGGCGATGACATAACCGTTCATAGCATACCTCCTGCGCGGTTTGACTTGCCGCCGTGATTAGAGTAAAATTACGATTATAATATCACATACAGGAGGTTTTTGCCACCATGACCGAATCCGTGACGAAAAATGAGTTCTATTTCCCCTCGACAAACGGTGTCAATCAAGTCCACTGCATCGAGTGGCTTCCGGCGGATGAAACACCGCGTGCCGTGGTGCAGCTCGCCCATGGCGTGGCGGAATACGTGGATCGCTACGACGATTTTGCGCGTTTTCTGGCATCGAACGGCTATGTCGTGGTGGGCAACGACCACCTTGGCCACGGACTGACCGCCGCCGATGAAAGCGAGCTGGTTTGGTTCGGCGCCGAGGAGAGCTGGATGACCGTGGTGGCGGATATGAAAGCCCTGCGCGATCTTTACGGCGCGAAGCATCCGGCTCTCCCCTATTATCTTCTCGGCCACAGCATGGGAAGCTTTCTGTCCCGCAGCTTCATCATCCGCTATCCCGACGCACTGGACGGCGTGATGCTCTCCGGCACCGGCCAGCACGACGGCATCACCTGCCTTGCCGGAAAGACGCTTGCCCAGCGGGAGATCCGCCGCCACGGCTCAAAATACCGCAGCGCGGCGCTGCAAAAGCTCGCCTTCGGAAGCTATTTGAAAAAGATCGAAAATCCCACGGGGCCGAACGACTGGCTCACGCGCGATGCCGCACTCGTGGCCGCCTATGACGCAGATCCGCTTTGCGGCGGCACTGCCACGGCGGGACTGATGCGCGATATGATGGCAGGGCTTGATTTCATCCGCCGGCCCGCGAATCTCGAAAAAATGAAAAAGACCATGCCGGTGCTTTTCTTCTCCGGCGCAGACGACCCCGTTGGCGGCTGGTCAAAGGGCGTGAAGCAGGCCGCCGCAAGCTTTCTCAAGGCTGGGATGAAGGATGTTACCCTGCGCCTGTATGACGGCGGACGGCATGAGATACTCAACGAGACGAACAAGCAGGAGGTCTATGCCGATGTGCTCGTCTGGCTCAACGAGCGCATTTTAAAAAAAAGCTAAGAGAACAGCTCCCACTGCTTTGCGGCAATGGGAGCTGATTATTTTGAGAAGTCTTATGCTTTGCGGACGGAGTCGATATACTTCGTCAGATCGAGCATCTTGTTGGAATAACCCCACTCGTTATCGTACCAGGCGACCAGCTTGACAAAGTTGTCGTTGAGGGAGATGCCGGCCTTGGCGTCGAAGATGGAGGTGTGCGGATCGGTGCGGAAGTCCTGAGAAACGACTTCCTCGTCGCAGTAGAGCATGACGCCCTCCATCGGGCCCTCGGCCGCAGCCTTGATGACGGAGCAGATCTCGTCATAGCTCGCGCCCTTTTCCAGACGGCAGGTGAGGTCGACCACGGAAACATCGCCCGCGGGGATGCGCATGGCCATGCCGGTCAGCTTGCCCTTGAGCTCGGGGATGACCTTGCCGACAGCCTTCGCCGCACCGGTGGAGGTGGGGATGATGTTGTCGAAGCAGCTGCGGGCCAGACGCCAGTTTTTCTTGTTGAAGTTGTCAACGATGTTCTGGCTGGCGGTCGCGGCATGGATAGTGGTCATCAGGCCCTCGACGATGCCGAAGTTGTCGTTGATGACCTTCGCAAGAGGCGCGAGGCAGTTGGTGGTGCAGGAGGCGTTCGAAACGACCTTGAGATCGGGGGTGTATTTGTCGTTGTTGACGCCCATGACGAACATGGGAGTATCGTCCTTGGACGGGCCGGACAGGACGACGACCTGCGCGCCGGCATCCAGATGATCCTGCACACCCGCGGTGGTCAGGAATTTGCCGGTGCATTCGAGAACGTATTCCGCACCCAGCTCGCCCCAGGGAAGCTGCTTGGGATCGCGGGAGTTGAGCAGGGGCACGCGCTTGCCGTCGATCACGAGGGCGTCCGCCTCGCTCGCGACCGTGCCGGGATAGCGGCCATGGACCGTGTCATACTTGAAGGCGTGCGCGAGCTGCTCGGGCGTTTTGTCCGGCGCGTTGACCGCGACAATGTCCACATCCTTGCGCAGGCAGGCGGCGCGGAACACCAGACGACCGATGCGGCCGAAGCCGTTGATACCGATTTTGACCATGCTGATTTCCTCCAATGATATATGATTTTTTGTCTGAAAGGTTTTAAGTGTCTTTATTATAACACACGCGCAGAAATAATCCAGTGCTTTTTCGGAATTTTCCCAAAAAAATCATCACAAAACCAAGTTGGTTTTTCCTTCGCATCGACATCGAACACAGATTATCAGTCAAAATACAACGTTTTTGCGGAAAGAATTGCGCTTTTGAACGGGATTTGTTATACTTCCAAATGCAAGGAATAGCCCCCGATGGGAAAACATATAGAGAAAGATATGGATATGACTATGGATCATGAAGCCCTCGGTGCGCTGTTTGAACTCAGCCGCGACGCGGTGGTGGGCATTTCGGAAAACAAGATCGTGTTTGCAAATCCCGCGGCGGACGAGTTATTCGGCCTGCACGCGGGCGATGATGCGTCGGAACTTTTTCCGCCGGAGCTGCTCGATTCCGGCCGGGCGGCGGCCACGCTGAGCGTAAACGGTCGGGCGGCGGAGCTGTCGATACAGCGTGCGGGCAGCCTGTCTCTCGTGTGTCTTCATCCCACGGCGCAGGACCCGTCGGATGAAATGCTCGTGGCCCAGCTTCGCACGGTGCGCAATTTTGCCGATTCGCTGATGACGCTGCGCATGGCGCTGGATGCGCTGCTCAAGCGCTGCCGCACCGACGGCGACCCGCGCATGGCGGATTATGCCGCCATCCTGTACCGCGAGTATTTCCGGCTGCGGCGGCTGTGCAGCCATATATCCACGGCGGAAAATCTGGCACGCGGCGCGCTTGCCTGCTCGTTTACCCCGCTCGACCTGGACCAGGCCGTGGGCGAGCTCGTAGAAAGCGTGGCAGCTCTGTCCGACACATTCGGCGTGGACATCGCGTACCGCTGCGAGCGCGGCGACTATGCCACCGCCGCCGACCGCGAGCTGGTGGAAACACTGCTGCTCAATCTGCTTTCAAACAGTCTGCTGCACACGCCGCGCGGCAGTCATATCCGCGTGGGACTGCGGCGAAGCGGACGGGTGTTCATCCTGTCTGTGGACGATGACGGCAGCGGCATGAAGGCCGCCGATCTGGCCGGAGCCCTGGAGGGCGACCGCCCCATCGATCTGACGGACAGTGCCTCCGGCGCCGGATTGGGACTATTGATCGCCAAGGGCATCGCCGAAAAGCATGGCGGCACGCTCATCATCGAAAGCGGTGAGAATAACGGCTGCCGCGTGCGCGTGTCCCTGCCGCATAGGCAAAGCGAGGAGACCATGCTCCACCATGCCGACCCTGCTTACGAAGTACGCGATATGAACGGCATTTTGACCGAGCTGTCCCCTGTTTTGCCCACAAGCTATTATCAGGAAAAATTCTTCGACTAAAATACACACAAAATATGCAGCAGCGGAGGCACAAGGCCTCCGCTGTTTTTCTATCTTGATTTGTTATATTCCGAAAAAGCGCTTGCCGTTTTCCATCGTGAGCGCGGCGATATCCTCCACGGTAGTCCCGCGCAGCTCCGCGATCACCTCGGCCACTCGCGCAAGCTTGCGGGAATCGTTGCGGCGGCCATCCGTGCGCGGCATGGGCGCAAGATAGGGGCAGTCCGTTTCCAGCAGCAGCCGGTCGGCGGGCATTTGGCGGATGACCTCATGGGAACGGCGGGCGTTATTCATCGTGATGGCGCCGTTAAAGCCGAGATACCAGCCTTTATCCAATAGCAGCTTCGCCATCTCCCACGAGCCGGAGAAGCAGTGGAATTCCCCGCGCACGTTCGGATAGCGCGAGAGGATATCCATCGTGTCGCCATGGGCCTCGCGGTCGTGGATGATGACGGGCAGGTCAAGATCCTCGGCCAGACAAAGCTGCACCTCCAAAACCTCCTGCTGCAGATCCTTCCACTCAAGATCGTAGTGGTAATCAAGGCCGATCTCGCCGATGGCCTTGACCTTCGGGTGTTTGGCCCAGGCGCGGATGCGCGCTTCGCTCGAATCATCCCAGCTTTTCGCCTCGTGCGGATGCCAGCCAACGGCGGCATAGAAATAATCATATTGATCGGTCAGCGCGATGCAGGCCTCATTCGCCGCGCGATCCTGCCCCGCGTTCATCACGAGGGACACGCCGGAGCCCGGCAGCGAGGCGATCAGCTCCTCGCGGTCGGGGTCAAACCAGCGGTCGTCATAGTGGGCATGGGTGTCAAAAAACATAGCTTCACCGCCTTTATATTCTAACGCCGATTATAGCAAAGCCATGCGGAAATTGCAACGCGCGCCCAATGGCCGCATCACTCAGGAAGGGCGGCACTCCATGCCTGTGCTGCCGTGTGGAAGTATTCCGCGGGGATATCATACCCCTCCGGCACATCGAATGTGACCATATCAACGAGCCTGTCCGCGACCGCGCTTATCTCCTGAGTCGTCATATTTGGCGTGGTGTATTTTGAATAGTACATATCGCAAAGGAGATCATAAATAGGATAGTACTCCTCCTGCGGGATCTGTATGCGCTGCGGGTCATTATCCCGCATATCCAGATAATCCTCGCGCTGAAGCTCGATCAGATCCCACAGCGCAGCGGCATAATTTATGTGGCCCGAGGCTTCATCCAGCTTGCTCAAAAAATAGCTCTGGCTGTGGTTTATGTAGTCGGAGAGGGTGTAATTGTCCATGCAGTCGAGCATGACCAAAAGATAATTGCTCGCAAGCTGATAGCCAATGTCCCGCTCCTCGTAGTCGAACATACAGACCGTGAAAACAGAGTTGAGCGCTTCGCTCAGGATCACACGGGATGTCAACCCAACACCGGCCTTATATACCATCTCCTCCGCTTCACGAACGTAGCTTCTCGCGGCGTGGCTGATCTCGTGCATGAGCACCTGATACTCCCATGTTTCCTTGATATACTCATACTGCGCCATCACATAGATCCTGTTTTCCTTTTGCACATAGCAGGCATAGGAGTCCAGAGACCATGACACTTCCAGCAGTTCCCACTCATCCTCGCATTCCACGACCTCCAGCGAAAGCAGATTGTGATAGAGAATGCGCAAGTCCGCCTCCGGATAGGCGGTCACATACAGATCGACGTATTCGTGAAAGTAGGGCTTGAAATCCGGGCCGATGAGGGGGTTATCATCGATCGCCGTGTGAAGCATCTCCGGTGCGACCGTTTCACTGCCGAAAATCATATCCAGATAGTCAGCATCGTACACCAGAATTTTGCCGACGCCGGAAAGATCGTTGTAATATTCGATCTCCAGCGGTTCCTCCAAATCAGCCACAGCTAAGTCGACCTCGGTTTGTATCTTGATCTCAACGGGCTCGCTCTCCTTTGTTTTCGTTGGCACCGCAAAAAACGCGACGATAAATACAAGCGCCGCCAAAAGGGAGCTCAAAAATGCGATCTTCAGCTTCTTCGCCGCCTTTTTTCGCAGCTTCCAAATCAAAAACAGAATCAGGAAGATGACGAACAGAAGCAGAAATAGAAGGCCGAAAAACAAAAAAGCTGTGGTCATTTTCATTCCTCCTGCGCATACGATTTGGCGAATTATATCATACACAAAGCACAAAGGAAGGCCTCGATCAAAATACGCTCTTTTTGTGCGCAAATCGGTCGGTTTTTTGCTGGCTTTTGGGCATGGATTTCGATACGATACATGGGACAAACGGCGCGCAGCGCCAAAAGAAAGGACGGATTTGAAACATGAAGAAAGCATTGGCCCTGATCCTCGCTTTATGTGCACTCCTTAGTCTGTGCGCCTGCAGCAGTTCATCGGGAAGCTCGCAGCCGGAGACATATGTTCCGGACGGCGAGATCGAAGTGACCATCGCCGAGCCGGAGACCGAGGAAGACGCTACGGAGCTTGGCAGCAAGACTTTCTCCTTTGACAGTTTCTCGATCACGCTGACCGACAATTTCGAGGAATACGAAAGCGAGGACGTCGATTACGCGGTTTTGAGCGACAACATCGGCATGGCGGTCGTGAAAGAGGATTTCGCTTCTCTTGCCCAGTACGGCATCGATGCCAATACATTCAGCGCTTATGACTACGCTGTGGCCGCCATGGAGTCGGTGGGTACCTATGGCGAAGTTCTGCAGGCCGGCGGATACGAATACTTCACCTACGACGAAAATCTCACCGGCACGGATTTCACCTATTACTCCGCCGTTTTCAAAAGCTCGGACGCCTTCTGGCGCGTGAGCTTCTATACTTACAGCAACCTGTTTGACATCATGATCCCCTCGTTTGAGCATTGGTGCAGCAGTGTCGTGGTCGCATAAAGGAGGCATAAATAATGAGTAAAAAAATCGTCGGCGATTATATCCGCCCCAAGCGCTGGCCGCTGTATTTCGGCGTGATCGGCTTTGGCCTTGGCATTTTGCTGCTCGTCATTGGCGCAGTGTCCCCCGGGTTTGCGTTTATCTATATCTCGGCCATTCCCCTTCTCATTGGGCTTTCCTCAACGCTGCCCGCGATGAAGCGCGCTTCCAATGTCGTCACAAAGCTTGAGTATTCGCGCCAGCTCGATCGGGCTGCCGAGGAGCTGACGGGACAGAATGTCACCTACAAATATCAAAACCGTGCGGCCTGCACGGAGCATTTCTTCTTTGTTCGCAATGGTGCGCTCGCGCTCAATTATGAGGACATACAGTGGGCCTATAAGCACACCTACACCACGAGATACCTGTTCATAACCATTGCCAAGAAGGAGTCGGTCATACTGCACACAAGAGATAAGAAATACATGATCAATTACAAGGGCAAGGACAAAACCAACGAGCAGGCGGGATTCATCGTATTCCTCAAGCAGAAAAACCCCAATATGCTTGTCGGCTACACAACGGAAAATCAGGACACCTACAAACGCATCAGCCTGCACTGACAAACACATCCCCATCGCAAAGCACTTGCGATGGGGATGTTTCTTTTTAATCATTCAATTCCGCGAGTCGCTCCCGCGCCGCCACGGTTCGGGGCTCCTCCGCGCCGCAGTGTTCCGCCAGAAGCGGATAGGCCTCCGCCAAACACAGCCGCTCCCGCTCCGTGTCGCCCAGCATGGCCCAGGCGCGCGCCATATTGCGCAGCGTCTCGCCCAACACGAGGCCGCCCTGCTGCCGTGCGGCGGGCAAGGTCACATCCAGCAGCTCCATGGCCGGCTCCGGTTTTTCCATATCCAGCAGCATACCGGCATAGAAGCGGCGGGTCAGGTCGAAATAGGGATTTCCTTCGTTTTTGGAAAGCACCTCTTTATACGCCGCCATCGCCTTATCGTATCGCTTCTGCTGATGATAGACGACCGCAAGCTTCGCAAGCTCGACGTAGTAATTGAGATTCCGGCCGTAGAAGTGCTCGACCATCGGTATGAGTTGCCCGTAGGCACTTTCGGCCTTATCAAGGTTGCCGCGAAAACGTTCATACAAGCCCAGCACGATCCAGTATTCCATCTGCGCGACCGGCGCGTCCGTCAAGGACGGCCACAGACTCTCAAGCTGTGCCAGCACCGGCTCGGCTTTTTCCATTTGGCCCAGTTTCATATAAAGCTGTGCCAGTGCCGAAAACGCATAAAAACTATGTACCGCGCCGCACTCCGGCCGCCTGCGAACGTGATCGACCGCGATCTCCGCCCAGCGCAGTGCCGCCACGGAGTCGCCCCTGTACTCACAGTTAATGACGAGCTGCCGGTAGATGACCGCCTTTCGTTCGCTCGTCTGCTCCTCGCGCAGGGCCGCCTGCAGCATTTGCTCGGCAAGTTCCGGCTTGCTTGTTACAAGCTGGTCGTTCGCGGCGATGCAAAACGCCTGAAAGCGCTCCGTCGTGACTGTGCGATGGTCCTGCTGCTTCCGGAACAGCTCATCGACCCGTTCCTCGTCGGCGCTTGACCACATGCAAAGCAGCGTGACGCAGGCCATCTCTGCATCCTCGGTCATATTCGCGCAGTGCGCCATTTTCTGCCGAAACCGCTTTTGACCTTGCGGCGTTGACGCCGCCGAAAGACGCATGGCATCGGCTATATCCGCCAGACATTCCGGGCTTATACTGCCGGTCATAAGATCGTTTAGGTGCAGCAGACAGCGATACAGCCAAATGACTTTCTCGCTCACGTCATACTCCACCAGCTTCTCACGCGGCATTTTTTCATGCAGGTCATGCAGGATGTTGCCCAGTTGCTTTTCCGTGCGCGTTTTGGGGCGCAGGCTTTGCGCGATCAGCGGATGCATGGAACAGCCCTGCCTGTCCGACTCAAGCCAGCCGCCCGCCACGAGCCGCGCAAGCTCCGTCTCCAGCTCCTCGTTCCAGCCGCAGACCGAGGGGAAAAACGCCCGCAGAAAGTCCGCCGAATAGCTGCCGCGCGGCAGGAGTGTGAAAAGCTTCGTCAGCTCATGACAGGCCGCCGGAACGCGGCTGATACGATACAGGCTCGCGTAAAGCTGCTCGATGCTCACAACGCCCGTGTCCGTAGCAGAGGCGAGCGTCAAACCTTTTTCCTCCAGCGCCCCGCGAAGCTGAGACAGCGACCAGTTATTCTCCGCCGCGGCCCTTGCCATCAGATGCAGCGCCAGCGGCTGGCACAAAAGCTCGTTATCCAGCAGCTTAAAAAGCTCCGTGCGGTCGGCTTCCGAAAGCGGCTTGCCGTAATTGTCCCGAAAAGTCAGGCTGCCCGCCGCTTTGGTCAAAACCGGAAGCCGGTAGGTTTCAAAGCCATCGAGTTCACGCCGCCGGGATGTGACGAGCACGGCGCAGGGAAGCTGCGCAAGCGATGTAAGCTCATCCGGCGCCGTTTCGCTCGGGACATCATCCACAACAACCAGCAATTTTTCGCTTTGCGCCCTGCGGGCAAGCGTGCGCAGGATATACGGAACGCATTCGTCCGGCACCTGCCGGTATAGCTGCGGAAAGGCGCTGCGAAGGCTTTCCGCCAGATCGCCTCGATACGCGACCACGGCGAGCGCATCGACCACGCTCTCCTCCCGACACCAGCGCACAAGCTGGCGGAGCATTTCCGTTTTGCCCACGCCGCCCATGCCGGAGACGAGGCATTTCCCTTGCTGCCGCACCATTTCACGCAGATCGAGGAAGGCATCCTCGCGCCCGAAGAAATGCGACGGCGAAAGCGGGTGATCCTCGATGAGGGTGCAATGCGCTGTGATGACCTCAAGGGACGGCTTGACTGCGCTCTGTCGCCTCTGTCTCTCAAAAAGCGCCTGTATGCCATATTCCGGCGCACGAAGGCGTGCCAGCGCCGGCTCCCCCATAGCCTCGCCCGCCGCTGCATAGATCGTCATAACGGTCAGCAGATATCCGGCATGGAACAAAACCGCGCTCTCGCCGGTGTCCTCCGCCCACGATGCGGCAGAAAGTGTGTCGGCCAGATGCGAGCGGATCGCCTCGGTCATGCAGGTGTCCATGTCAAGCAGACGCAGAAATTCCTTCACGCGACGCAACAGCACCTCGCGCTTATACTCTGACGCACGCAGAAACTCCGTAAACGCGTGAAGCTGGTCAAGGAGCATCTCCTCGTTCAAGCGGCCGGATATCTCCCGCGCGTACTCGTGATAATACTTCATCTCGCCGCTGCGGTTGCATATCTCGGACACATGGCGGTTGCGTCCACCGTCGCCACGCCAGATGCGCCGTCCGTAGCTCTGGGCCCGAAACGGCTCCGTCAATCGTTCGCGCCAGAAGCGCTGAAGCGTCTGTCCTTTTTTGTTTCGCTTGTGGATAACCGCCTCCGAATAGATCGGAAAATCGCTGTACATGAGCAGTTTATAAATATTCTTCAGGGACAGGATCATTGTCTCCACGTCGCTCTCTCCTCGTCTTATCCTCCCAAACAGAATACTTTATCGATGGCACATTTTCAACCGAATTTGGATTGTTTTCAGTTTTGCGCCGGATTTGCCCTTTTTTGTGCGCAATTTTATCCATTATGCAATCGTCACAAAAATAACGTTGCAATTTGTAAAAAAACTCTTGCAATCCGGCTTGAGAAATGTATAATAGCCTTATTAAAAATTGCATACACTCGGATGACGCTGACAGTAGAAGGGCCAGACCCGACCGAAGGAGCGATACTACCAGGTGCCCGAAAGGGCGAGGACTGTCAGCCGACGAATCTTTGGAGACACCCGCTTGACTGCGGGGGCCGAAGGGGCAAAGCGGCTCATTCGCCGCTAATCTCTCAGGCAAAAGGACAGAGACAACAGATGTGGGAAAAAAGCCATATCTTTTGTGATTCGTCGGGACGAGCATTTGCTTCCCGGCGATATTTTTTCATCAAAGGAGTGGACCAACAATGACATTCAGCGACATCGTGGCAAAAGTCAACGACTTTGCATGGGGCCCCATCATGCTGATCCTGCTCGTGGGTACGGGCATTTATTTCAGCTGCCGCATGGGCTTTTTGCAGTTCCGCAAGTTTGGCTATGCGATGAAAAACACCATCGGCAAGATGTTCCAGAAGCATGAAGCCGGTGAAGGCGAAGTGACGCCCATTCAGGCCGTCACAACGGCTCTGGCCGCCACCGTGGGCACCGGCAACATCGCCGGCGTGACGGGCGCAATCGTGGCCGGCGGTCCCGGCGCGGTGTTCTGGATGTGGCTGTCCGCTTTGTTCGGCATGGCCACGAAATACTCCGAGGTCGTGCTGGCGGTGCGCTATCGCGAGCGCAACGATAAGGGCGACTGGGTCGGCGGCCCGATGTACTACATCAAAAACGGCCTCGGCAAGAACTGGAAGTGGCTGGGCGTGATCTTCTGCATCCTTGGCACGCTGGCCTCCTTCGGCATCGGCAACATGACGCAGGTGAACACCATCGCTACCTCCATCAACAACGCCATCGACACCTTCGGCGGCAACACCTCCGCTGTTACCATCACGATCTTTGGCCAGATCGTTCCCCTTTCCAGCATCATCATCGGCGCGGTCATCGCCGTGATCGTGGCGCTGGTGCTGCTCGGCGGCATCAAGCGCATCGGCTCCGTCACGGAGACGATGGTTCCCATCATGGCCGCCATCTACATCATCGGCGCGATCATCGTTCTCATTGGCAACGGCAAGTATATCGGCCAGGCGTTCGCCATGATCTTCCAGAACGCCTTCTCCGTCAAGGCCGCGTTCGGCGGCACGGTGGGCGTTGTCATCATGACCACCATCAAAAAAGGCGTTGGCCGCGGCGTATTCTCCAACGAGGCCGGTCTCGGCTCCGCGCCCATGGCCCATGCGGCGACTTCCGAAACCAACCCCGTCAAGCAGGGTCTGTACGGCATCTTCGAAGTGTTCATGGACACCATCGTTATCTGCTCCATGACCTCGCTTGTGCTGCTGACCTCCGTGGCGCGCGGCGGCGTGACCCCCGACTGGGGCGGCGACGGCGGCACCGATCTGATCGCGGCAGCCTTTGGCACCGTACTCGGCGATGGCGCCGGCTCGCTGATCATCGCGATCGGCATCTCCCTGTTCGCTCTGTCCACGGTTTTGAGCTGGTCGCTGTACGGCACGCGCTGCTTTGAGTATCTGTTCGGCACCAAGGCCAGCCGCTGGTACCAGATCGTGTTCATCCTCGTGGTGGTCGTGGGCTCCACGCTGGAGATGAACCTCGTTTGGAATATCGCGGACACGCTCAACGGCTTCATGGCCATCCCGAACCTGATCGCGCTGCTCGGTCTGTCCGGCGTGGTCGTCAAGCTGACGAAGGAATACTTCTCCAAGGACAAGCTGGACGTGAAATAAAAAAATATAGCTTATCGCCGCCGGGTCTCCGGCGGCGATTTTTTTGCATGAAATGCTCCCCCAGACCAACGTCCGGGGGAGGAAATATGATGAGAGTATTCTCAGTCTTTACGATAGTTGGAATTGACCTCGAATTCATTGCAGCCGGTCATGCTGCCGACGTGCGTACCGTCCGCCGTGTAGACTTCGCCGTCATATGTAAAGCCTTCCTGTCCGTTGCCGAGCACAACGCTCTGCGGCCCGGAAAGCTTCCAGACAAAGCCCAGGAAGAAAAGACAGATCTTAGCAGCTACGCCGAAACCGGTGATCAGAAGGCTGATAAAAAGCTTCTTGCGAAGAAAATCCGGACATTTCTTTCGGATGCGCATATAAAGGAACACGCCGACCGCGCCAAGCACGACGGCCAGAACGATCTCCATCACATTCACCGCTTCCCCGCCCACAGCCATGGATATCACACCGGCAATGAGAGCCACGGGCGCCAGCAGGAAGCACATTGTAATATAGGCAGAAAAGCGTCCATAAACCCCAAAGGTTTTGTAAAGGCCGGTCACCTTGCTTTCCTTCGTAAAGCAAATAATGATCAGTGCCAGCGGAATGAGTGCGAGAATAAGACTCATAATTGTTTCTCCTTTTCGTTTCTCTTATTTTCCTCATCATATTCCGCTTTTATATTCTCTGCAAAGAGGCCAAAAGTAACCGCTCGGCAGAATTTTTTATTCTTCCGACTTCTGCACAGTCACTTCCAGTGTATATGCCTGTTTCAGCAGGTATTCCGGCTCGGTAAACCGAAGCGTGATCTCCGACGGTTCTTCCCCCTGTAATATCTGAAGGGAAAGCTCCCCTTTCTCGGAGATGGCGGACGAGATCGATGTTCCGTCCACACATTCCGGCACGGCCATATGGAAGGTCAGAGCATTGGATGAAAGAGTCTGTATATCCAGCACGTAATCCCAATAATATGTGTTTCTTTCCACCAGTTCGCCGCTTTCCGCGTCCAGATCATAGCTTGTCTGGATATACTCACTTTTCGTAACGCCAGTGATGCGGATACCGGAGCCTTCAGGAAACAGGGCTGTCACATCGCACGCAAGCGTCTGCCCTTCCGTCAGCGGCAGTGTCAGCGTGAAAGGATCGGAGGTCTCGCTGCTTTTCAGGAAGATATACGGGATCGCCAGCGTATACGTTCCGGCCGGGACGGGTGGGAAATACAGGTTATATTGCGAAAGCGCCGTGCCGCTGTCTGCGGGATAATTATCAGCACTGCCGTAGCGCAGCTCGTATTCCGTTTCATCCTCACTGATCAGCAGGATCGATGAATGTTCGGCTGGAAACTGACTGTAGCGGCTGCTTGTCAGCTGTGGTGAAACGCTCCATGTGCCGTCACTATACTGGATCATATTGACCACCGTCTGCTCCTCTCCTGCCATCGCAGGGCCCGGGAGCCACTCGAGATCATCCCAAAACGCAATGCTTTTCTGCTCCATCTCAAATTCCCGGAAGCGGGCGGGTACCAGCGTGATATCCATAAGATGCTCCTCGCCCATATACAGCGGCATGGTGATGCGGGCCGGATTTGCTTCCTCTGTGTCCAGACTCATCTCGATCTGGTATTTCAGGCATTTGTACTCATCATCCCAGGTCCGCTTCATGCTGCTTTGGCAGACGCCGGGACGGTTGCTGAACAAACCGAAGCGATCCAGATAATTCTCCTGCGCCGCATACTCGTCCAGGCTCTGAACATCCCCCGGCGGCGTGATGGTAAGATACAGCGTTACCATGCCCTTCGCCGAGCCATCGTCCAATGCGGCAACAAACGCATCGTCAACGCAAAGGCGATGGCCATCGAATTGACAGGAGTATTCCCCATCGTCCAGCTCGTACATCCGCGCTTCGCTCGACCAGACGATCCCACCGTATTCAGAGAAGTGGTAGTGGCCGATCACAGCCGCCGCGCAGGCCGCAAGAAGCAGCAGGATCAAGGTGCCGATCAGTATCTTCAGCAGCTTTCGCCGACTGCGCATACTGCGCATCTTCACGGCCCCTTCCTTCAATCCCAGCTCATCCGCGATCTCCTGATAGCTGTGGCCGCCATAATACTTCATCCGTAAGATCCGGCCGTCCAGAGGTTCGAGCTGTTCCACAGCCTCCTCCAGCCGTTCCGCCAGCCGATCTCCGGCCGCGCCGTTGTCGAAGGCTTCTTCCGCTCTTTCCAGCAGGGTCTGGTGACGGCGGTTTGTCCGATAGCAGTCGATCGCCTTGTTTCGCGCAATGGCGCAAAGATAGGTTTTCAGGCTTGCCTTTTTCGCATCGAATTTCTCCCGCTCAAGACAAAAATCCGCGAATGTGCTGTTTACACATTCCCGAATATCCTCCTCATTGTCCAGGTACATTTCGCAAACAGACCATATAAGCCCGGCGTATTCCTCCATCAGCATGACCGCCCCCGTTTCGCGGTCACGCTGTAATTTTTTCAGTATCTCTTCATCCGTGTATATCATATCTCCGTGGCAGCCGGTGTGCCGCCGCTCCTTTCCCCCGGGGGATCCTCAGGAAAAAACAGGGTATATTCTATACCATTTCCGCCGTGGCCGCAAGGCGTATTGTGATGATCGCGAAAAGAAGCCGAAACGTACCGGTTTTGCTCCCGATGCCGTTTCGGCTGTTGTACATTTTTCTTTTCACAAATGCATTTTTGCGCTATACTGGCATCACTCCCCGGCGGTGAGCTTGATACCCACGATGCCGATCACCAGCAGCGCCCACCGCGCCGATGCCCGTCCAGATCGGATAGGCCAAACTGAGCGGCAGTATTTTCGTGGCGGCGATGAGCGCGGCGAAGCTGAAGATCATACCGCCCACGGTGGCGATGCTGTAGCCAAGGCGGGAAAAACCGTCGGTGAGCTTCATCATGGCCGACCAGAAGCACTCCCCCAAACCCGCGACAAGCAAAGCGACCCCTGCCATTTTTTCTGTCTCCTTTTCAAAAAAATAAAGCACACCCATGCGCATCTTCCAAGACCTGACGATGCGCACGGCTTCCCGGAGGTATTTCATGCGCGATCTCACAAAAATTCTATCCACCGGCCCCATTCCTGCCGATCTGAGCCATTCTGGATGCAATGCCGTGGAAACGGATCGTGCCGCCGAGGCGCTGTCGCTCTATGATAATGGAGTTGTCGCGAAACACATTTTTCTGCACACCGATGAACTTGCGCCCGAGGAAATTCGCGCCGCGCAGGGAAAGTGCCGCTATCTGGTGCGCTCTCCGAGGGCACTTTTCGCACTGGATGAGGCCATGGACGGTGCGCTGCCCGCCGGTTATTTGGAGGCTGTAGGGCTGTGCATCGGAACAGACGGATTTGCGCGGGATATCCCCGCACTTTCCGCCGCCGTGCGAAGGACGAAAAATCTCACACTGCGCTATGTTTTTTTATCCCTCGAGACCGCGCCGGACCCCTCCTTGGCAGCACGCGAGGCATTCAGCTTCATCAAACAGCTTCGCGCGGATGTGCCCTGTATGCTGCACGGCTTTTGTCTGGGCGGTCTGTTCGCCCCCCTCACACAGGGCGACACGGAACTGGCGGACACACTCCAAATGCTCGCCGCGCTGAACGACAGCTCGCTATACGCGGATTTCTTTATATCCTGAAAAAACGGGACACAGCCAAGCGGCTGTGTCCCGTAGATTTTTATGCGGTTTTTATTTGCGATACGGTGTGTGCTCCAGCGGCAGACTCTGGCGGAACTGGCCGTCATAGCGCCAATACGCATGGGCGCAGGCCGGGGCCGTTGGGATCATGCAAAGCTCGCCGCAGCCCTTCGCGCCGAGGGAATACGGCAGCTTGTCCTCGTCCTTCGGACGGCAGAGAATGACCTCCATCTCCGGCGCCTCCGTGGCACGCATGAAACCGATGGTGCCGAATTTGCTCTTGGGATAGCCGTCCACGCACTCGAATTTCTCCGTGACGCCGTAGCCGATGCCCATGAGCATACCGCCCTCGATCTGGCCTTCGACGGACTGGATGTTGACGGGCGTGCCCACGTCGAACGCAGAGACCGCCTTTTCGATGCGGCCCTCGTCGTTCAAGATGATGACCTGCGCGCCATAGGAATAGGACACATGGCTGACGGGGTTTTCCTTGATCGCGCCGAGGGGGTCGGTCTGGGCGGAGTATTCGCCAAAGAACTCCTGTCCCTCAAGCTCGGCAATGGTCTTGCCCTCGTCCAGCGCCGCTTTGAGCTTTTCACCGGCGCGGCGGGCAGCCTCGCCCGTCATCACGGTCTGGCGCGAGGCGGTGGAGGTGCCGGCATCCGGCGTGCGGATCGTATCCGCGTTTTCAAAGACGAACAGCGCGGGGTCAAGCTCCGTGACGTGGCAGATCTCCGTGAGGGTCATCTGGCCGATGCCCTGCCCCATGCAGGACGCGGAGGTGCGGATGTGGATCTTGCCATCCTCCACGGACAGCAGCACGCGGCCGATGTCCTTTTTGCCCATGCCGGTGCCGGAGTTTTTGAAGCCGCAGGCAATACCCGCATAGGGATGGGCGTAGTAAATGTCCTTCACGGCGTCGAGACACGCGGCCATATTGGTGTTGGGGTCGGCGGTCTGGCCGTTCGGTAGGATGTCGCCAGGCTTGATGGCGTTGCGGCGGCGGAATTCCCACGGGTCGATGCCGACCATCTCGGCCAGCAGATTGATGTTCATCTCCGTGGCAAAGCAGCTTTGCGTGACGCCGAAGCCGCGGAACGCGCCGGAAACGACGTTGTTGGTGTAGACCGACATGCCGAAAATGTCGATGTTCTGGTAGTTATACGGGCCCGCCGCATGGGTGCAAGCGCGGTGAAGCACCGGGCCGCCCAGCGAGGCATACGCGCCGGTATCGGCGATGATGACGCCTTTCATGCCCGTGAGGATGCCGTTTTCGTCGCAAGCCGTGGTAAACTCCATCTCCATGGGATGGCGCTTAACGTGGTAGTTGAGCGATTCCTGGCGGGTGTATTTGACCTTGACGGGTTTTTTCGTGGCCCAGGCCATGAGCGCGGCATACTGCTGAACGGACATATCCTCCTTGCCGCCGAAACCACCGCCCACAAGCGGCGCGCGGCAGTGGACTTTTTCCGGCTCGAGGCCCAGCATCTTCGAGCATTCGCGCTGCACATCGTAGATCGACTGGCTGGTGGTATAGATGAGCAGTCCGTCGCCCTCCGGCATGGCCACGCAGCACTCCGGCTCCATAAAGCCGTGCTCCTGCCAGCCGGTTTTATACTTGCGCGTGACGACGTATTTGCTCTTGGCGATGGCCTCGTCCGCATTGCCGCGAACAAGATTGGCGCGGCTCATCACGTTGCCGTCCGGATGCAGCAGCGGCGCATCGCCCCGCAGGGCATCGAAGGGATTCGTCACGGCGGGAAGCTCGGTATAATCGACCTGCACGAGCGCGGCGATCTCCTCGAGCTTTTCTTTCTTGTCCGTGGCCACCACGGCGAGAACATTGCCCACATAGCGCGTGATGTCGCCCTCGCCCATCATAACATCCCAGTCCTGCTTGATGTGGCCGATCTTGTTGCAGGGCACATCCTTTTTCGTCAAAACACGCACGCAATCGGGGTGCGCCTCGGCGGCGCTGATGTCAATGCGGTCGATGCGCGCGCGCGGATAGCGGGAATAGACGGGCTTTGCGTAAAGCATACCGTCGATGTGGATATCATCGACATAGATGCCGCTGCCGTTGACCTTTTCCGCCGCGTCGATGCGCTTGGCGTGTTCGTCCATATGCAGGGTCGTGGGCGCGGCGGGGATCTCCTTCTTCTCGCGAAAGAATTCCGCCGCCATCAAAATGGCTTCCTCGATCTTTTTATAGCCCGTGCAGCGGCAGAGATTGCCGCGGATGGCCTGTTTCACGTCCGCGCGCGTGGGGTTGAGATTCACATCGAGCAGACTCTTTGCCGACAGGATCATGCCGGGGATGCAAAAGCCGCACTGCACGGCGCCGGCCTCGGCAAAGCAGTGCTCATAAACGCGCATTTCCGCGGGGTCCACGCCCTCGATCGTGAGCACACTTTTGCCCACAAGGCGGCTGAGCGACGGCACGCAGGCCTTGGTTTTCTTGCCATCGACCAGCACGGTACACGCGCCGCAGGCGCCCTCGCTGCAGCCGTCCTTCGCGCCGGTGAGCCCAAGCTCCTCGCGCAGGTATTCCAGCAGCTTCCTATCGCGCTCGGCGGTATAAACCTTGCCGTTTATCGTAAGTTCAAACATGGCGGTCACTCCTTGGGGGATTTATATGCCTTTTTCCGCAAGGAAATCGGCCAACAGATTCAGGCACACGTTCTTGCGGTATTCCGCGCTGACGCGGCCGCGCGTGAGCACAAGGCGCTCGTCATAGGCGCGCAGAAGTTCCGGCTTGAGCGCTTTGGCTTCTTCGATCGTTTTGCCGAGCAGCATTTCTTCCGCGTCCCTAAAGCGAAGAACCGTATCGGCCACCGCGCCAAAACCAGCGGCAAAGCGCGTGATGCGGCCATCCGCCACATCCAGCAGCGCCGCGAAGGACACGCGGGAGATGGCCAGCGCCTCGCGGCCGCCGACCTTTTGATAGCCGTAGTTATCCAGTCCCGTGCGCGGCAGCAGGATCTCCGCGATGAGCTCATCGGCGGCAAGATCGAGTTTTTTGCGCCCGAGATAGAATTTGTCGACATCCACCACGCGCTCGCCGCGCAGAGATACCAGACGCAGCTTTGCATCCGCCACAAACTCGATCAAAACGGAATCGGCCTTGGCCGAGCCGTTGCCCAGATTGCCGCCGAAGGTTCCGGCGTTGCGGATGGCGGGCGCGGCGATGCGGGAGATGGCCTCCTTCATCAGCTCCGGCACCAGCGGCGAGGCCAGCGCCTCGGTATAGGTGACGGCAGCGCCGATGCGGATATAGTCCGCGTCTTCGCGTATTTTGCGCAGCTCGGAGAGCTTTCCGATGAACAGATAGCTCACATCCGGGCGGTTTTCGACCATGAGATCGGTGCCGCCGGCATAGGGCACGACGTCATGCGCCGCGCGAAGCTCCAATGCCTCGCGCAGATTTTCGGGAATAAAGCCGTTTACCATAGTCCCTTGCCCTCCTCTGCCGCTTGTTTCACGGCATTGACGATCGCGTTATAGCCCGTGCAGCGGCACAGATT
This sequence comes from uncultured Oscillospiraceae bacterium, assembly GCA_964386575.1. GTDB lineage: Bacteria > Bacillota > Clostridia > Oscillospirales > Oscillospiraceae > CAJOIG01. The sequence goes on from CAYLSA010000016.1 coordinate 21,909, forward strand.
GCCGCTCAGCGCCTCGCGGATATCGTCCTCCGTGGGGTTCGGATTTTTGCGCAGCAGCGCTTCCGCCGCCATGACCATGCCGGGCGTGCAGAAACCGCATTGCACGGCGGAAAAGGCTCCAAACGCCTTATCCAGCACGGCGAAGCGCTCCGTTTCGCGGTAGCCCTCAAGCGTTGTGATCTCGCTGGCGGCCACAGCGCCCATGGCCACGCAGCAGGAATTGACCAGCTTGCCATCCATCAGCACGGCGCACGCGCCGCACTCGCCTTCCTTGCAGCCGCATTTGACACTTGTGCAGCGATATTCATCGCGCAGAATGTCCAGCAGCCGCGCCGCCGCCGAGCCGGTATACACGGTCTCGCGGCCATTGAGGATAAAGCGGATATCGTTCATGCTCTTGCCTCCTTTGCGATCACGCTCATGGCGTCCTCGGCGGTGAAGGGCGCATGGTTGAGAGCCGCGCCGCCAAGAGCCTGTTCCATGGCTTCCACATAAGCGCCCGGCGCGCCGACCAGCGGCAGCTCACCGGCGCCCTTGGCCCCGTAAGGCCCGTCAGGGTATTCCTCCACGTGCAGACGGCACTTGAGATTCGGCACGTCCAGCGTGGTGGGGATGAGATAATCGGAGAAGGAATTGTTGCGGATGCGGCCTTTCTCGTCGTAGTTCATATGTTCGATGGACGAGTAGCCGATGCCCTGCAGGAAGCCGCCCTCCATCTGACCCATCACGATGTTATAGTCGATGGGCGTGCCCACATCGAACGAGGCATAGGCGCCGAGGATCTTGCTTGTGCCGGTGCAGGTATCGAGTTCGACCTCGATGGCCTGCACGCCCCAGGCGTAGGTGGGATAGGCGTCGCCCTTGAATTTATCCAGATAGAACGGGATCATGAAGTCCGGCTCGCGGAAGCGTTCCTCAACGATCTGGTCTTTATCGTCCTCCCACTCGCTGCGAAGCTTGATCGCCGCGCGGCGGACCAGCTCGCCCACGACCATCAGCGAGCGCGACGCGACCGTCGGTCCGGAATCCGGCACGCGCGAGGTGTCGGGATGGTCATAAAACACCTTTTCCAGCGGCAGATTGAGTTCATTTGCCACGATCTTGGGCAGCGTGGTGCGCAGGCCCTGGCCAATGTCGCCATTGGCGGCCAGGATCTCCACCGTGCCATCCTTATACTTGCGCAGGCGCACGACCGCCTTGATCATATCGCGCTCGCCGGAGCCGGTGAAGCCCGCGCCATGGAAGTGGAGCGAAAGGCCGATGCCGCGGCGGTAGCGCCCGGTCTGGGGCTTTGCATACTCGGCCCGCTTGCGGCGGTAATCGCTGTCGGCCACGACCTCCTCGATCATATCGGGCAGCGGCACCGGGAAATGATAGATGCCGGAAGTGGAGGTGCTGTCGCCCTGCTTGACCAGATGCGCCTGTTTAAACGGCAGCGAATCGACGCCCTGATCACGGGCGATGTGGTCCATGAGCATCTCCACGGCAAAGAAGGTCTGCGGCGCGCCGAAGCCGCGATAGGCCCCGCAGGGCGTGGTGTTGGTTTTCAGCGCCTGTCCGCGCACATGGAGATTGGGGATGTCGTAAACGCCGTTTGCGCAGATCAGCCCGCGCTGAAGCACCACGGCGGAAAGCGTGGTATAGGCGCCGGCGTTGAAGCGCACGTCGATATCCATGGCGGTAACGCGGCCGTCCTTCACCGCCGCGCGGTAGCGGCACAGCGAGGGATGGCGCTTGGACGTAAACTCAAGGTCTTCCCGGCGGCCAAAGATGCAGCGCACGGGCTTGTCGGCCTTCTTTGCCGCCACGGCTACCTGGCAGCCGAGAATGGACGGAAACGCCTCTTTGCCGCCGAAGCCACCGCCGGTGACATCCTGATGGATGTGAACATCCGCCGGACCGCAGCCAAGCGCACGCATGACCGCGCCGTGGACGTAATAGGCGCACTGCATGGAGCCGTGGACATACATCCGGCCACCCTCCTCAGGCTCGGCCATCATGCCCTGCGTTTCGAGATAGGTTTGATCCTGATAGCCGGTCTCAAACTCTTCCTCGTAGATCTTATCCGCTTCGGCAAAGGCTTTTTCCACGTCGCCCTTATCGTATTCGTAGTGGAAAAACGCTTCGTTCGCCTTGCGCAGATCGAGCATGGGCTCCAGCGGCTCATACTCCACCTCGATGCGACGGACGATATCCTCGCACACGGCCTCCTCCGGGCCGCACACCATGCCGATGGGTTCGCCGATATACTCGACCGTTTCGCGGGCGTAGACCGGCGTGTCGTCCATGACGATGTTGACGTTGTTGTCGCCGGGAACGTCATGGCGATCCACATAGAGATACCCCGCCGGAAGCTCCGGCAGCTTTACGGAAAGCACCTTAGCCCGTGCCCATTTGGAGCGCAGCAGCTTTCCGCACAGCACGCCGTGGCCGTCGATGTCCCCGACGAACACACTGCGGCCGGACATTTTCGGCTCGTGATCTTTCTTGACAACAGACTGAGAGATGTTTTTCATCCTCTCCCCTCCTTCTGCAAGCGTTCTTATTTTGAAAGCTGCTCTAAGCAGCGCCGATATTGCTCGGGTGTGTCGAGATCCTGCGCGCAGCCGGCGTCGGACACCGGAACCGTGAGGATATTCGCCTCCTGTCCGCGCCAAAAGCCGCGCAGTCCATCCGGCCCGTCGTAAGCGCAAATGGCCTCGATGAAATCCGCACCGATCAGCGGCGGATGCGCCCTTCGGCCATCGAGCAGCGGAAAGACGATGTGCCCCGCTCCCTCCGGCAGCGCATGAGTCAAGGCTCGGCAGGTCTCCGCCGAGATCAGCGGCATATCCCCCGGCAACAGGAAAAACGCGCGGCACGGCGGCAGCACAGCCAGCCCCTCGCGCACGGAGGCCAGCATATCCGTTTCGGCATAGCGGCGGTTACACGCAAAGCGCACGCGGCCATCGTCATAACGAGCGCGCAGACACGCTTCGACCTCCTCGGCACGGTGGCCAAGCACCACCACGACCGTCTGCGCTCCGGCAGCGAGCAGACAATCGACCGTGTTTTCGATCACGGTACGCCCGCGCAGCGGCAAAAGCGGCTTGAATTCGCCCATGCGGCGCGACTGTCCCGCCGCCAGAACAAGGCCGTTCAGCGGCCGGTCGGATGAATTTTCGTCCCGCTGCATCAGCGCGCCTCCTGTCTCTTTCTTAACCTATATCGTACCACGCTGCACCCATCTTCGCAAGAGAAAATGCACGCAGTGCGGGGTATTTTCATCAGTAGGGACTGATCTCAAGCGAGGCATCATCCTCGCCTTTTTCGATCTTGCGTATCTCGGCCCAATAGCCGCCTTCGCCAATGGAGATGAACACCCTCTCGCCAACCTTGTGGCCCAGCACCGCCTTCGCCACGGGCGATTCCTTGCTGATGAGGCCCTTCATGGGGTTTTGGCGCAGGGTCGTTACAAAGGTGATGGTCTCCTCCTCGCCCTCGTCCTCCATATAAAGCGTCACGCGGTCGAACACACCGGCCTCGTCCTCGTTTGACTCCGGCTTGATCACGACCGCCGTGGCGATCATGCGTTTGAGATAGCGTATGCGGCTTTCGTTGCGGTTTTTCGCCTGCTTGGCCGCCTTGTATTCAAAATTCTCGGACAGGTCGCCGAAGGCGCGGGCGGTCTGGACATCTTCAATGAGCTTGGCGCGCAGCTCCGTGTCGCGCCAGTCCAGCTCCTCCTGCATCTTCTGGATATCGACCGCCGTTAATTCATCGTGCATTGTAAAAAACCTCGCTGGTTGAAAATATAGAAAGAGAGCCGCTTTTGGGCAGCTCTCTTTTTGAAAATCAGGGATGGATTACTCCATATCCTCCGCGCAGCGCTCGAGGATACCGGCAGCACCCATGCCGCCGCCGATGCACATGGTGATCAGAGCGTACTTGCCGCCGATCTCGCGCATACGGTCAATGGCCTTGCCGACAAGGATAGCGCCGGTGCAGCCGAGGGGGTGGCCAAGCGCCATGGCGCCGCCGTAGGGGTTGACCTTCTCCATGGGCAGACCCAGGTCGCGGATGCAGGCGAGGGACTGGGAGGCAAAGGCCTCGTTGATCTCGATGGTGTCGAGGTCGTCGACGGTCAGGCCGGCGCGCTCGAGAGCCTTCGGGGTGGCGAACTTGGGGCCGAGGCCCATGCGGGTGGCGTCGCAACCGGCGACGGCAAAGCTCTTCAGGCGGGCGATGGGTTTGATGTTCTTGCGGGCCGCCATCTCAGCGCTCATCAGGCAGACATAAGCCGCGCAGTCGTTGGTCTGGGAGGAGGTAGCAGCGGTGACAAGGCCGCCCTCTTCCTCGGGGATGAAGCAGGTCTTGACCTTGGCCAGAGACTCAAGGCTGGTGCCGGGGCGGATGCCCTCGTCCTTGGTGCACCAGATCTCGTTGCCGTTCTCGTCCAGCACGGGCGTGCCGTCGGAGTTGGTGACCTTCACGGGGATGATGGAGGGAGCGAGCTTGCCCTCTTCCTGAGCCTTGGTGGCCTTGGCGTGGGAGTCAACAGCCATCTGCTCCATCTCGACACGGGTGATGCCGTAGTCCTTGGCAACGTTCTCAGCGGTCATGCCCATGGACATGTAAGCGCCGACATAGTTCTGGTTCAGCCACTCATCGCAGCACTTGCCCTCGTAGGAGGGGAACACCTTGAAGGTCTTGGACATGGACTCAACGCCGCCGGCGAAGTAGCACTCGCCCTGGCCCATGGCGATGGCATTGACCGCCAGGGAGATGGCCTGCAGACCGGAGGAGCAGAAACGGTTGATGGACATGCCGCACACGACATCATCCCAACCGGCACGGTTTACGATGAGCTGGGACATGTTCATGGACTGCTCACGCATCTGCATGGCGCAGCCGGTGATGACATCTTCGACCTCGGTGGAGTCGAGGCACTGCTTGCCGTCGCGGTCAACAACGCGCTGACGAACGCCCTCGAGGATCTGGGCGCCGAACTCGACGGGGTGCATCTGGGCCATGGAGCCCTTGAAGGCACGGGCCGCGCCGCTGCGGCCATAGGCTACGATAACAACATCTTTCGCTTCCATTGGAATCAAAATCCTTTCAAATTATTATTTTTTCAGGCTAGTTAAATATTCTACTGCGCAAAACAGCAGTTGTCAATGATTCGCGTAAAGGCGCGAATTAATACTTGTACCAGCCCTCGCCGGCCTTGCGGCCGAACTTGCCCGCGTTGAACAGGTCGAGCATGCTCTGGGGGCACTCGAAACGCTCGGCAGCGCCCTTGCTGTCAAGGGTCTGCAGGCTCTCGCACACGTGGGGGAAGGTATCCAGGCCGCCCATATCCATCATCTGGAAGGGAGGCACGGGGTGGTTGAGGCCGAACTTGATGGCGTTGTCGATGTCTTCCTTGGAGGCGATGCCGTCTTCGTAGATGTGGATGCACTCGAGGAAGTAAGCGAACAGAACGCGGTTGACGATGAAGCCGGGGGCGTCCTTGACCTTGACGGAAACCTTCTTCAGACCGTCGCAGAATTCCTTCACGGCGGCGTAGGTCTCTTCGCTGGTCTTCTCGCCGTTGATGATCTCAACGAGCTTCATCAGGGGCACGGGGTTGAAGAAGTGCATGCCGATCACGCGCTCGGGGCAGTCAACAGCCTTGGCGATCTCGGTGATGGAGATGGAGCTGGTGTTGGTGGCCAGGATGCAGTCGGCCTTGCAGGTGGCGACCATCTTCTTGAAGTAATCCTTCTTCAGCTCGGGATCCTCGGAGATGGCTTCGATCACGATGTCCGCAGCGGCGATGGCGGCGAAATCATCGGTGCCGGTGATGTGAGCCTTGGCAGCGGCGGCGGCCTCAGCGGTCATTTTTTCCTTGGCGACCTGCTTGTCGTAAGCAGCGCCGATCTTGGCGACGGCAGCAGCGACCTTCTCGCCGTTGCGGCCCCAAAGGATAACGTCAAAGCCGCAGTTGGCGGCGTGCTGGGTGATGCTGGAGCCCATGGAGCCCTGGCCCAGAACAGCAACAGTCTTGATCATGGTGAATTTCCTCCTATGTTGTTTTTTAATTGTTGGTGTAAACAGGAGCGCGGCCCTCGCCGAAGGCGGTCATGCCCTCGCGCTGGTCGTGCGTGTCGAACAGCAGCGGGAACTCCACTTCCTCGCGGAGCTTCGCCTGCTGGCCGTTGATGTTGGCGGCATCGTACATGACCTTCTTGACGCTCTCAAGCGCCTTGGCGGGCTTGGTGCAAAGCTGCTTGGCAACTTCCACGGCCTTGCCGTAGATGGCATCGTACTCCGCCTGCGCGGAAGCGGCGTCCGCCGTTTTGAAGGCAGCCTTGGCTTCGGCCAGAGCGGCTTCATCGCCGGATTTCTTGGCTTCCTTCTGCGCCTTCTTGGCCTCGCGGGCCGCGGCGTCGAGCGCCTCGTCACCCTTGACGAACCAGTTGAGCAGACCCAGACGATAGGCTTCCTCGCCGGGGACCATGGTGTTGAGCATACTCAGCTCCTTGGCCTTGGAGGGGCCCACGATGTGGCAGGCGCGGATCATGCCGTTGGCGCCGGGGATGATGCCGAGACCGACCTCGGGGAACGACACGGTGGTACGCGGGCCGCCCACGCGGAAATCACAGCTGAGCGCCAGCTCAAAGCCGCCGCCGAAGGCGAAGCCGCCCACGGCCGCGATGGTGGGGATGCGCATGGTTTCCAGCAGCTCGTTGATGTCCTTGGCCAGCTGGCAGATGTCGCGCGCGGTGCGCGGGTTGACCGAGAGCATCTCTTTCAGATCGGCGCCGGCAGCAAAAGCCTTGGGCGAGCCGGTCATGATGAGAACGCGGGTCGTCTCATCGGCCATGACCTCGCGAATGGCCGCGAGCATATCCTGATTGAGCGGGCCGTAAAGCGCGTTGAGCGCCTTGGGACGATTGAGCGTGATGGTAGCAATGCCGTTCTCGTCGATGTCGAGGAGAACGTTTTCAAACTCTTTGTGCATAGTTAACTCCTTAGGCCCGCACCGAGGGCAAAAAGCCCTCAATGCAGGCATATTTCAGGGATATTCCGCCGATGGAGCCGTGAACCAAGTCCCCATCAAGCGGATGGTTTTTCGTCCGAGACGATGCGGGCGACGCACGCGCAGTATCGGGCGAAAAGACGCCGTTTATTCCGCCGGGATGGACTGGCCGCCGTCGCAAAGGATGTAGGTGCCGGTCATGTAGTTGAAGCTGTCGGAGCACATGGCAAGCACGGGGCCGGCGATCTCCTCGATGGTGCCGAGACGGCGCAGCGAGGTGGCCTTGGACTGCTGACGGTAGTAGTCGGTCTGCTGGCCGTTTTCGTCGATGAAGAACTTCTCGTTCAGCGGGGTGACGACGTAGCCGGGGCAGATGCAGTTGCAGGTGATGTTCTCACGGCCGAAGTTGTTGGCCATGGTGCGGGCCAGAGACAGGCAGCCGGCCTTGGAAGCGCCGTAAGCCACAACGCCCTTGCCGCCGATCAGGCCGCCGACGGAGGCGGTGATGATGATCTTGCCGCCCTTTTTACCGTTGGTAGCGTTCTGCTTGATCATCTGGCGAGCCGCCGCCTGGCAGAACATGAAGGTGCCGGTGAGGTTGGTGGCGATGACCTTTTCAAAGTCCGCCGCCGTGTACTCGGGGCGACCCTCGCGCGTTTCAACGATGAGCGCGGTGGGGCCGGAAACACCGGCGTTGTTGATGAGGATGTTCAGCTCGCCGAATTCCTCGACGGTCTTGTCGATGACCATCTGGATGTTCTCCATGCGGGAGGAGTCGGCGGCGATGCCGAGGGCGCGGCCGCCCTTGCAGTAGTTTTCATTGAGGTCGTCCACCGCGTCGATGACCTTGGACTCGGTACGCGCCGTGATGACGACGTTGGCGCCAAAGGCGGCCAGCGCGCAGGCGATGCCGAAGCCGAGACCCTGCGTGCCGCCGGTGATGATGGCGGTCTTGCCGGTCATATCGAAGCTGGGAACGCCCATCTTGCGGTTGAGATGTTCAGCCATGATGTAGCCCTTCCCTTCTTACGCCTTCTTGGCGGCGTCGAAGCGCTCGAGCATCTTGCGCGGGGTCTGCACGGCGCGCTCATAGCGCGGGC
>CAYLSA010000017.1:0-28901 GCA_964386575.1 uncultured Oscillospiraceae bacterium
TGAATTCAAACGGCGCTTCCTTGGAGATGGGAAGCTCATCGTTGTAGCCGTCGCCATGCTCCTCGATCAGACGGCACAGTTCGAGGATATCGGCGTTTATGCGCTCATTGTCGCCATCGAGAAACAGCTCGTCCTCATCGATGACAAGGTTGTTGCAGTTGCGGTTGGACACGAGCAGACGCCCATAGCGGTCAAGCATATTGCCGCGCGCCGCCGCCACCGTTTCATACGACACGATGGCGTTGGTGGACGCTTCATACGCCTGCTCGCCCTCGATGACCTGCAATTTATAAAGCCGCGTGAGATACAGCGTTAAAAGCGCCAGCATCAAAAGCGCCATCACGGCCAAACGGCCGCCGGAAACCGACTTTTTCATAAAAGCTCCTAGGTCAGCTGCCGGACGTCAATTCGTGTCCGGCAATGTATCGGCAGGGATAATAGATCAAAAACGTAAACGGAAGGCTCCACACGATCTGCAAAACGCCCGTCCGTATCACGGGCCACGCCCGCGTGGTGGTGAAAAGCAGAAACGGAAGCATCTGGCACAGCGCACACGCCACGAGCACCGCGGCGGACAAAACCAGCGCCGTCAAAAGCCCGCGCCGCAGCTCATACCGGCACAACACGCCCGTGAAATACCCGGCCGCCGCCAGCACCAGCATGAACAAAACCGTCGTCTCGCTCTGGCCCATATCGAGAAAATATCCGGCCGCTGCGCCGTACATCGCGCCCCAAACGCCGCCTTCGAACAAGCCCACGCACACCACGGATACCGGCACGAACGCAGCCCGCACCCCCAGCGGCGCAAAGTTTGACAAAAGCACGTTTTGCAGCAAAAACAAGATCACCAGCATCAGCGCGTATACGCACGCGCGCCGCAGCTTTTCCAGATCGATCAGATCATACAGCATCGCATATTACTCCACAATGGTAAAGTCCGTCACGATATACACGCTCGAAAGCGTGCCCAGATCGCACGCCGGCTCCACCACGCCATAGGTGGTCTGGCCGCCGGCCTCGGACGCCACTTCGTTTATATACCCGATCACGAGCCCCTGCGGGATGTTCTCGCCCTTGCCGGAGGTCAAAACGGCGTCGCCCTCCACCATCTGCGCGCCCTCGACCAGATACGTCAGCTTCAGCTGCTGCTGCTTCATCAGCGCGAAATCGCCGATGCACATACCCGCCGCCTGCGCCTGACCCACCAGCGCGCCCACATTCGTGGCCGAATCGACCACCGTGCGCACCGTGGCCCAGGTGTCGCCAAGCTCCGTGACCGTGCCGACCAGTGCGCCGTATTCCGTGATGACGCAGTCGCCCACGGCGATCTCCTGCGCGGCGTTGGCTGAGCCCTTGGAGATGGTGAAGCTGCTCGACCAGTTCGAGGCCGACCACGAAATGAGCTTCGCCGGCTCCATCACATAATCCTCATGTGACTGGCGGAAGTTCAAAAGCTCCTTCAGATGGCTGTTTTCCTCCTCCAGCTCCGCCGCGTTCACGGCGGCCAACTGCGCCTCCGCCAGCTGCGCACGCAGGGAGTTGTTCTCCGCGACGAGCTGGTCGTATTGGTAGATATAGCCGTAAATACCCTCCAGCCATTCCACGGCGGCGGAGGCAGCTTTTTTCACCGGCACGGACACATCGCCCGTGAGATTGCGCAGAAGTCCGGCGCGCCCGCCCAGCAGCGACGACGAAAGCGCCACCACCAGCACCAGCACGACCACGACCGCGGCCACACGCGGACCGCTGCGTTTCAGATAATCCTTCAGCTTCAAATCAGATCCACTCCAAAATGCTCAAGCATTTGTCCCAGCGCACAAAGCGGCAGGCCGACCACGTTGAAATAATCGCCGTCGATGCCCTCGATGAAAAGCGCCGCCCGACCCTGCACGGCATAGGCTCCGGCCTTGTCCATGGGTTCGCCCGTGGCCACATAGGCCGCGATCTCCCGCTCGGAAAGAGAGCGGAAGCGAACGCCGGTCTCCACCGCACGAACCGATTCCTCGCCGCCCGCGATCACGGCCACGCCGGTGTATACCCGGTGGGTGCGGCCGGACAGCGCGCGCAGCATGGCGCAGGCCTCGGCCTCATCGGCCGGCTTGCCCAAGATATGCCCGTCGCACTCCACGACCGTATCCGCGCCGATCACGAGATCATCGGGCCGCAGTGCCGCCACGGCGCGGGCCTTACCCAGCGAAATGGCGCGAACGGCCTCCGCCGCGTCGCCGGTGTCGGGCGTATTTTCCGGCCCCTCGGCCGGCTGGATCTCAAACGAAAGCCCCAACGAGCCCAAAAGCTCGCGCCGCCGGGGCGAGGCGGATGCCAAAACGATCATACTATCCCTTTCCCATAAAGACCCCGACCGACATTGTTGGGCGCATAGTCGCCGCGGTATTTATACCGGCGCACCACCTGCACGCACTCGCGCGCGCTCTCGGCCGTGAACATCAGCCGCACGCCCCACAGCCCCGCATCGAGATAGCGGTCGGCGCGGTCGGCCAGAAAGATCTTGTTTTTATCGAATATCGCGTTGCGGCAGCCGTATTCCTTCAAAACCGGATACTGCCCGCCCTCGCGGTCGTACATCATCGCAGGCCGGTCACAGGCGCAGCGGCCCGCACTGCGGCGGAGGATGCATTGCTCCGACACCATCACGCACATACGCCCGTAAACGATCATCTCCATGTCCATGGGCTTTACCAGCGCGCCGATCTGCTGCATGGAAAGCTCCGGCGACACCGTTACCGAGGCAAGCCGCGCCGTATCGAGCGCCTCGAGCGCGCGGGAGTTCGTCACATTCAGACCATAATCCCCGCGCAGCGTCATGCCAAGGTCCCGCGCCATACGCAGATAGCCGAGCGACCCGCCCACAAGCTCCGTCACGCCAAGGGTCCGCGCCCGCTCCGCAAGCGCCCGTATCGCGCCCATTTCGCTCTCGTTCGCCACGCGCGGCAGCACCGCCGCGATGGGGATGTTCCGCGCGCGGAAAAAGGCCAGTCCCGCGTGATCTTCCGCCACAAGCTCCAGCGGCGCATACAGCCGGTCGGGGTCGCAGCAGGCAAGCTCGTCCACAAGTTGCTCCGCCCGGCTCACCTGGCAGATAAGTTCCGGTTTTTCCAGTTGGGGTTTGCCCTCGCCAAGCGGCGGCAGCTCCGCCACCGGCGGCTTTTCGATGGTGCGGCTCTGCTCCGATATCTTCGCGATCAGCTCCCGCCGCGCGCTTTCCACGGCTTCGTCGGGATAGTCCATGCGCTCGTCCACGGAGCAGTTCACCTCCGTGCAGGCATAGGGCGTGCCCGCCGTGCGATAGAGGATATCGCGCACGCGGGAGGCCGGGATGCCGGGCCGCCCCAGATCCACCGGCTCAAACCCCGTGCAGGTGGCGCGGTTGCCGCGCGCATCCTCCGCCGCGAAGGCCGCAGGCTGTCCCGCCTGGATCACGGCGTAGAACTTCAGCGGCACGCGCCGCCGCTCGCCGTTCATGTATTCCTTGCGTATCTCCGCGCACACCCGGCGCACATCGCGCCGCTCGCCGCGGGCGGATTGGCGGCTTCGGTCGCGCACAACGCCGAACATATCCGCCTCTTTCTCGCCCGTGAGATACGCATCCGTGAGGCCGTTGGTGGAAAAGCACTCCTCCAGCTCCTGCCGCTCCTCGGCCGTGGGGGCCACGTGCTCGCCGATGCGCCGGGCATACAGCGCCGTGGCAAAGGCCACATATTCCGCGCTGCGGCCATGGCCCTCGATGGCCACGCAGTCAACTCCGGCCTCCGCCAGCACGCCCACATGGTCAAGCAGGCAAAGGTCTTTCATACTCATGGGGTAATCGTCCATCCGGCCGCCCAGATCAAAGCGCCGTCGGCACAGATCGGCGCACCAGCCGCCGGTCGATTCCTCCCCGGCGAACGCGCCCATATAGCACTGCCCCGCGCGGGCAAAACAAAGATGCCCGTGGGCGCAAACGATGGTCTCGATGGGGCTTTCGGCGCAGATGGCGCGAATTTGCGCCAAGTCCAGCTCCGGCGCGAGCGTCACGCGCGCAAAGCCCAGCGCCGCCGCGGCCAACACGCCGTCCAGCGTGGACACGCCCAGACGCACATCGCCCCATAGCGGCGTTTCGGGCAGCACGGCCCGCAGTGCGCGCGCAAGACCCATATCCTGCACCATGATGGCGTCCGCGCCGTTTTCCGCGGCAAACACCGCCTCGCGGCAGGCGCGCGGCAGACTTTCGTCCGACACCAGCGCCCCCAGCGCCACGACGCACCGACACCCGCGCACGCGGCAATACCGCAGCGCCTGCGCCAGCTGATCCGGCTCAAAGCCGTCCACGCCGCCCTCGGGGTCCGTAAGGTGCGCGCCGATATATACGATGTCACACCCGCTCTGCACGGCGGCGATGACCGCCTCCGGACTGCCGGCGGGAGACATGAGCTGTAGCATAGGCTTACTCCATCCGATAAACTGAGCATACTGACCTGAATCTACATTATAATCTTAAATCGCCCGCAATGCAAGCACGCCGAAAAAGCGACCATGGCAAAATCCGCACTTGTAAGGCGTTTTGGGCAATGGTATAATGATATGTCACAAAAGAGAAAAGGTTTTACACATGGAAAAACGATCAAAGATCACCCTGTCGGCCCCCGCCGCGCTCACCATGCCCCTGCATGATGCCGAGCGTTTGACGGACGCGGCCAACGCCTTCGACGCGCTTTTATATATCTATCTTCTCCAATGCGGCGGCGAGCTGGACGCGCCGCAGGCCGCGCGCGCCCTGCGCGTATCGGAGCCGACCGTGCTGGAATCCGCCGGCCGGCTGGCCGCGCTTGGCATTTTGTCCGGCACGCCGCAGCGCCGCGAGGTTTTGGAGCCGGCGCAGGAGCTGCCCGAGGTGAGCGCCGAGGACATCGCCCGCCGCACCGCCGATTCCGACGATTTCAAGGCCCTCGTGGCCGAAACGCAGCATATATACGGCCGCCTTTTGTCCACCTCGGAGCTGAAAACGCTGTTTGGGCTTTATGACTATCTGGCTCTGCCGCCGGAGGTCATCATGCTGCTGATCCACCACTGCGCCGAGCAGACGGAACGGCGCTACGGTCCCGGCAAAAAGCCCACCTTCCGCACGCTGGAAAAAGAGGCCTACGCCTGGGCCAACCGCGAGATCATCACCTACGAGCGCGCCGAGCAATACATCGCCGAAACACAGCGCCGCGGCGAAAAGCTCACCCAGGCCGCCGACGCGCTCGGCATCCGCGACCGCACACTCACCGCCACGGAACGGCGCTATCTGGAGTCCTGGCTGGACATGGGCTTTGATCCCGCCGCCATCGCCGAGGCGATGGAACGCACCGTGACGAACACGGGCGGCGTGAAATGGCGGTATATGGACGGCATCGTGCGCTCGTGGGATTCCAAGGGGCTGCACACGCTTGCGGAGATCGCCGCGGGCGACAAAAAATCCGCGCGGGGCGCGCCCGAAGCGGCGCAGGGGCCTACCGCCGAGGAGTTTGAACGCATGAAGAAACTGCGCGAAAAAGTGAGGAACAGCTGATATGGACGGGAGACTTCTGGGACTGGCGCGCAAGGAAAAAGAGCGCATCCGCGAACGTGCGGAGGCGGAAAACGAGCGCCGCCACGCCGAGGTATACGCGCGTGTGCCCGCGATCCGAACGCTTGACCGGCGCATCGCTTCGCTGATGAGCGAGGCCGTGAACGCCGCGCTGGGCGGCCCCGGCCGCGGCATGGACGCACTGCAAAGCGAAAGTCTCGCCCTGCAGGCCGAGCGGGCGGAGGCACTGGTGGAAAACGGCTGGCCCATCGACTATCTCGACGGCGCGTGGCAGTGCCCGAAATGCCGCGACTCGGGCTTTGTGGAAGGGCGCGCTTGCGCGTGTCTGCTGGCGCTGTATGAGCAGGAGAAGGCGAAGGATCTGTCCGCCCTGCTGCGGCTGGGCGAGGAGAGCTTCGGCAGCTTCGATCTCGGCCTTTACTCAGACCGTCCCGACCCCGCCAGCGGCATCAGCCCCCGCCAGATGATGGAGATCGTTTTCGACACCTGCTACGATTACGCGCTGGGCTTCGGGCCCGAGTCGCAGAATCTGCTGTTTCGCGGCGGCACGGGGCTGGGCAAGACATTTTTGTCCGCGTGCATCGCGCGCGTGGTGTCCGAGCGCGGCCATTCCGTGGTGTATGACACGGCGGTATCCGCCCTGGGCGCGTTTGAAACGCGGCGCTTTGCCCGCAGCGATGAGCAGGCCGCCGAAGCCGAGGAGCGCGTGCGCCGTCTGATGGACAGCGAGCTTGTCATAGTCGACGATCTGGGCACGGAAATGGTCACGGAGATGACCAAAAGCGCCCTTTACACGCTGATAAACAGCCGCCTGATCGCGGCCAAAAAGACCATCATATCCACCAATCTATCCTCGAAAGATCTGGCCCGGCGCTACACGCCGCAGATCGTCAGCCGCCTCGAGGGCGAGTATCAGACCCTGACCTTCGCCGGCAGCGACATCCGCCAGATCAAAAAGGAACGGGGGCTTGACTGATGCAGCATGAGATCACGCGGCGGCAACTGCTGCTGGACGCAAACGGCAACCTCACCGAGCCCGGCTACGCCAAAAAGCTTCTGCCCATCTACGACCGGCGCAGCGTACGTGCGTCGCGCCTGCGGCTGAAGGAATGGGACTATTACCTCATCGTGGGCCCCAAGCACGCGCTCGCGCTCACCGTGGCCGATAACGGCTACATGGGGCTCGACTCCGTGTCCGTGCTCACGTTCGGCAAACAGCCGTGGGAAAAGACCGTCTCGTCCATCCTGCCGCTCACACTGGGTCTGCGCGATCTGCCGCAAAGCTCCGCCGACGGGGATGTTTCCGTGCACCACGGCGGCTGGCGGATGCGCTTTGAGCATACCGATCGCGGCCGGCATCTCACTGTGAACGTCAAGCGCTTCGGCGGTCTCGGCGAGCTGCACGCGGACATTCTGCTTTCGGATGAGCCGGATGAATCCATGGTCATCTGCACGCCGTTTTCCAAGCCCAAGCACTTTTATTACAACCAGAAGATCAACTGTATGCGCGCCTCCGGCGTGGTGTCGCTGGGCGGCCATTCGTTCACCTTCCGCCCCGAGGACAGCTTCGCCGTTTTGGACTGGGGCCGCGGCGTTTGGACCTACGACAACACCTGGTATTGGGGCAGCTTTTCCGGCCTTGACACGCAGGGGCAGCTATTCGGCTTCAACATCGGCTGCGGCTTTGGCGACACTTCCGCCGCCTCGGAGAATATGCTCTTTTACGGCGGCCGCGCCCATAAGCTCAGCCAGGTGGATTTCCACATCCCCATCGCCCGCGGACGCGACAACTTCATGGCCCCATGGCGCTTCGATTCCGACGACGGCCGCTTCGAGATGCGCTTCACGCCCATCCTCGACCGCGCGGCGGATATGAATCTCGGCGTGCTGCGTTCCGATCAGCATCAGGTGTTCGGCCGCTACACCGGCCGCGCCGTTTTGGACGACGGCACGCTCATCGAGCTGCGCGACGCACTGGGCTTCGCGGAAAAAGTTCATAACAAATGGTAAGCAAAAGGGCGCGCCGGAAAACCGGCACGCCCTTACGTTTTGTATTTTTACAGGCTTCGCAGATAGCCCTCCAAAATGAGCGAGGCGGCCACCGCGTCCACATTGCGGCGGTGCTTTTTCTCCTTCTTTCCGGCGGCGTGCAAAATGGCGTGCGCCTCCACGCTGCTGCGGCGCTCATCCCACAGCACCACCTCCGGCGCGCCCGCTTCGGCCAGAAGCGTCGCCAGGGCGCGTGATTTTTCCGCGCGCGGCCCCTCCGTGCCGTCCATGTTCTTCGGCAGGCCCAGCACCAGCCGCTGCACCTGTCGCGCGGCCGCCTCCTGCACGATGCGCTGCGCCAGCCGTTCGGCGTTCCACTCCTCGATCACCCACGCCTCGCCGGGCAAAGTGCCGGTATAATCGGACACGCACAGCCCCGTGCGCGCCTCGCCGTAGTCAATGGCCAGAATCCTCATGCTTCCTCTCTTTCCGCAAAACCGCTTTTCCGCAGCGCCCGAAGGATGGGCGGCAGGATGAGCGTATAGATCGCGCTGGTGATCAGCCCCGCCGCAATGCGCAGCAGCACGCTCGGCAGCGTGGCCGCAAAGGGATAGGCAAACACGCGGCTGTCCACCCACATAACGCCGGTCGTGACCGCCGTGACCACGAGCGCGGAGACGACCAGGATCACCGCCAGCGCCCGCCGGCTGTATTTCCCGCCGCGCCGCTTGGCCCAAAGGCCCACCATCAGCCCGCGCACCGCCGCCGGCAGCATCCACAGCGGCGTGGTAACGGACAGACCATACGGCCCGAGCAGCTGCCCCAAAAAGCTTCCCACAAGACCGATGATGGCCCCGTCCGCCGGCCCGAACAGCAGCGCACCGAGCAGCAGCGCCGCCCCATCGAGCGAAAGCTTCATATTGGCCAGATTCAGCGACGCATAGCTTGACAGCAGCACATACAACGCCGCGCACAGCGCGTCAAGCACAAGACGCTTTGTTTTCATATTCTCAAAACCCTCCAGCGGAATGCGGAGCAGGCACCGCGGACGGCCTTTTCCCGCCCTTCGTCGTCCGGCGACTTCCCAATCCGAACGCACTTGACGCGCCTGTTCCTACTCTGAATCACCCGAAAAGCGTCGGGCGCGATAAGACAATAGCACATATCGCGCAAAAAAGCTATGGATTTCAAGGATTTTTCCTGCAAAAGCTATTGATTTTTCGCTTTTGATATGGTATCATGCAATTTACCTGCCGTCCGGACGGGTCGACTCGTTATGGCCGGAACAGGGAGGCAATTTAACAAGGAGGTGCCGAAAAAATGGCAGCAGATGCACGAATCAAAGTCACGCTTCGCTGCAGCGAGTGCAAGCAGAGGAACTACAACACGTTCAAGAACAAGAAAAACACCACGGAAAAGCTTGAGCTGAAAAAGTATTGCCCCTTCTGCCGCAAGCACACACTGCATCAGGAAACGAAATAAGGAGGCAAGGAACATGGCAGACGAGAAGAAGAAAAAAGCCGTCCCTGCCCCCACCGCGAAGGTAGCCGTTAAGAAAACGAACGAAAAGCTCGGCTTTTTCGCGCGGATCAAAAAATGGTTCCGCGAGATGAAGAGCGAACTGAAAAAGGTCGTTTGGCCCACCGCCAAGCAGACCACCAACAGCACGATCGTCGCGGTCGTGGTGATGGTGGGCGCGGCCATCGTTCTCTGGGGCTTCGACACCGCCGCTGATGCGGCTGTCAAGGCTCTGATCAACATCTTCGCATAAAATGGCAGATACGGCGAAATGGTATGTGGTCCACACATACTCCGGATACGAAAACACCGTTGCCGCGTCGATCATGAAATCGGCGGAAAACCGTCACATGGAGGACCTCATCTTTGAAGTCCGCATCCCGACGGAAACCGTTACCGAACACACCGACAACGGCGACAAGACCGTTGAGCGCAAGCTCTTCCCCGGCTATGTGATCGTGAAAATGATCATGACGGACGAATCCTGGCATCTCGTTCGCAACGCCCGCGGTTCCACCGGCTTCGTGGCCATGGACGGCAAGCCCGTCCCGCTTTCGGAGCAGGAGGTCATCGACATGGGCGTGGAGCGCCACGAGATCATCATGGAATACGGCATCGGCGACACCGTGAAGGTGACGGACGGCCCACTCGAGGGCTTCTTCGGCACCGTGGAGGAGCTGGAGCCGGACAAGGATCGCGTTCGTGTCGTGGTTTCCATGTTCGGCCGCGAAACGCCGGTCGATCTGGAACTCGATCAGGTCGAGGCGGTACAGGAAGACTGATTTTTATTCACCTCTACTTTATACAGAGGAATTTGAGGAGATAGTAAAATGTCACAGAAAGTAGTTGGATACGTTAGATTCCAGGTGCCCGCCGGCAAGGCGACCCCGGCGCCCCCCGTGGGCCCGGCGCTTGGCCAGTACGGCATCAACATCGGCCAGTTCACCAAAGATTTCAACGAGCGCACCAAGGGCGATATGGGCATGATGATCCCCGTGGTCATCACCGTTTACGCTGACCGCAGCTTCAGCTTCATCACCAAGACGCCCCCCGCCGCTCTGCTGATCAAGAAGGCCTGCGGCATCGACAAGGCCTCCGGCGTGCCCCAGCGCGACAAAGTCGCCACCATCTCCAAGGAAGACGTTCGCAAGATCGCCGAAACCAAGATGCGCGACCTCAACTGCACGGACATCGAGTCCGCTATGAGCATGATCGCCGGCACCTGCCGGTCCATGGGCGTCATCGTCGGCGACTGACACGCCCCATGTGGGAGGAAAACTTCCGCTAACCACATTATTTGGAGGAAATTTTGAATGTTCAGAGGTAAAAATTATAAGGAGAGCACCAAGCTCTTTGACAAGAATACCGTTTATGACCCCCAGGAAGCCTTCGACCTCGTGTGCAAGACCAGCAAGGCCAAGTTCGACGAGACCGTTGAGCTTCATGTGAAGCTGGGCGTTGACGGCCGCCACGCTGACCAGCAGGTCCGCGGCGCCATCGTTCTGCCCCACGGCACCGGCAAGACCCGCACCGTGCTTGTGTTCTGCAAGCCCGAGCGCGAGGAGGAAGCCAAGGCGGCCGGCGCTGACTTTGTCGGCGGCCAGGAGCTGGTGCAGAAGATCCAGGGCGAGAACTGGTTCGGCTTCGATGTCGTCATCGCCACGCCCGACATGATGGGCGTTGTGGGCCGTCTCGGTAAGGTCCTCGGCCCCAAGGGCCTGATGCCCTCCCCCAAGGCTGGCACCGTGACCCCCAACCTGACCCAGGCCATCAACGAAGTCAAGGCCGGTAAGATCGAGTACCGTCTCGACAAGACCAACATTGTCCACTGCCCCATCGGCAAGGTCAGCTTCGGCGCTGAGAAGCTGCAGGAGAACTATGACGCCCTCATCGGCGCCATCATCAAGGCCAAGCCCGCCGCGGCGAAGGGCCAGTACATCCGCAGCTGCGTGACCGCCACCACCATGGGCCCCGGCATCAAGGTCAACGCGCAGAAGAATATGTAAGGCATTAAAGCCTATACGAAAAAGGCACAGGAGTTTCTCCTGTGCCCTTTTTTATGCCGTCCGGCGGACGGCCTTTATTCGTCTTTTCTTTTGGCAAGCTCCCGGATCGCGCCGAATTTTTCGTTCACATAGCCATAGCTTTTCCGCCGGTGCGGCAAAAGACAGGCCGAGCAGTCCTTGGTGCCGTCCGCAAGATAACGGAAGTTTCCGCCGCAGCCCTCGCCCAGCGCATACAGGGGACACCAGCAAAACAGGCAGTTAAAATCCGCCGCGTCCGCGCCCTCATGGCAGGGGAAAAACTCGCACTCGCGGTTTTGATAATAGGCGTAGTGCTTGCCCATCCACTCGTCCATATCAGCCCTCCAAGCGGTCCTGCGGCGCGAGATTGACCATCACCACGGCGGCAAACACCAGCACGCAGCCGAGAAGCTCCCACATACTCAGCGAGCTGCCCGGCATGAGCGCCCAGCCCGCCAAAACGGAGAACACGCTCTCCAGCGACAAGATCAGCGACGCCACCGCGGGATTCACGCCCTTCTGGCCCACGACCTGCAAGGTATAGCCAAGGCCGCCGGACAGCACGCCGCCATACAAAATGGGCACCGCACAGGCGAGAATATTCCGGATGTCCGGTGTTTCAAACAGGAACATACACACCAGCGACAAAACGCCGCACACGCCAAACTGGATGCAGCTAAGGCGCACGCCATCCGCCAGCGTGACGAAGTGGTCGACCACGAGGATATGCACGGCAAACGCCAGCGCGCACAAAAGCAGCAAAAGATCGGAAAGCCCAAGACCCAGGCCCTGTCCGGCCGCCACACCATCCATCAGGCACAGGAAGAAAAAGCCCACCACGGCCACGGCCACGCCGCACCACACCATCGCGGGCGAGCGCTTTTTCAGCAGCAGACTCAAAAACGGCACCACGGCGCAGTAGCAGGCTGTGATGAAGCCGGCCTTGCCCACATTCGTGGCGGGATCCTGGATGGCGATGCCGAACTGCTGCAAATTCGAGCCGACGAACAGCGCCAGACCGCAGCACAGGCCACCGATCCAGATGGCGCGCCTGGAGCCCTTTTTAAACTCGCCGGAACGGCTGCGCGCGCGGTCGAGCAGGGGCAGCACCGCCGCCAGCACCAGCGACGCGATGGAAAAGCGCAGACCGCTGTAAGTGAAGGGGCCGATGTATTCCATGCCCTCCTTCTGCGCCACGAAAGCCACGCCCCAAACGAACGCCGCCAGAAGCAGCAGCAGGGGGTTCAAATTCTTCTTTTTCATACGCCCTCCGAGTTTCGGTTTGTTCTTTCACAAGAATGATTATAGCATAGGCTTTTTCTATTGTCACGGGGCAAAAAAGATGGTATAATCCCTGCGGAGTTGAGTAAAATGCTAGGATTTTATAATGTTTCTGTCATACTGACCTATATCGGCCTTGCGGGCGCCGTTTGCGGCATCGCGCTGGCCATGGACGGCCATATCGGCGCGGCGCTGGCCCTTTTGATGATCGCCGGCGTGTGCGATATGTTCGACGGCAAGATCGCCCGCGCCACCAAGCGTTCGGAGGACGCCAAGACCTTCGGCATCCAGATCGATTCGCTGTGCGATCTGGTGTGCTTCGGCGTGCTTCCGGCCGTCATCGCCCACGCGCTGGGCGTGAAGGGCGTGTTCGGCTGCGCGGTTTTGGCGGCGTATGTGCTGGGGGCGGTGATCCGCCTTGGCTACTTCAACGTCATCGAGCAAAAGCGCCAGCAGGTATCCGCCGACGAAAAGGACACCTTCCACGGTCTGCCGGTCACAACGGCTTCGTGGCTGCTGCCGATCTTTTTGGGCGTCAGCCGCCTGATCTCGAAGACCGTGTCCCCGCTCGCGCTCACGATCTTCATGCTGGTCGTGGCGGTGCTGTTCGTGCTGGATATCCGCACGAAAAACCCGAGCTGGCCCGGCGCGCGCTATGTGGCCTCCGCGATCTTGATCGTGGCGGCGATCTTCTCGTTTATTTATTACTGCTGAATCGCGCCCTTGAAAAGGGCATAAAAAAGAGGCATCCGACTGCGTTTGCGGCCGGATGCCTCTTTTTGGCTTATTTCGCCTCGACTTCCTCGCTGGTCTCGGCCACAGGCGCGGCGTTGACAACGATCTCATCCTCAACGATCTTGTTGGCGTTTTCGTCGATGTGCAGGACTTCCTGCGCTTTCTTTTTCGCCTTGCGCACGAGCACACCCACCGTGGCGCCCACAGCCACGACCGCGGCCACGACGGCCGACAGCAGCGCGGTGGTCACGGACGGATCGACATACGCGAACGCGGGGGCAGCCAGCAGCACGGCGGCGCAGGCCATGTAAACCGGGACAAGGATCTTCTTCATTTCATCTTTCTCCTTAAAAACATATATCGGAAAAATTATAGCATTATTGCGCGCGTTTTGCAAGATGTGCGCGGCTGGTTATTCCTCCCGCAGAAAACGGGCGCGGATGCCGAGAAAATCATAGCCCATCTGCTGATGCAGGCGCACGGTGTTATCGTTGTCGCACGCCAGATGCGCAAGGCCCATTTTCCCTTCCTCGCGCACCAGATTCCAGGTATACGCCGTGATGGCGCGGCCAAGGCCCTGCCCGCGCTCGGTGGGGTCGGTGACAAGGCCAGAGATCACGGCCATATCCTCCGTTTCGGCGGCGGTGCAGTTGGTGGCGATCACGCGGTCATCGCGGCGGATGACGAACAGGCGGCCAAAGCCGCTTTCAAGCCGCTCGATGGTCTGCTCATAGAGTTCGTCATAGCTGTAAACCGTGTTGTAGATCGCGTCGCGCATCATGAGTTCGGCGATGGCAGCGGCATCGTCCCGTCCTGCCGGACGGATGTCCAGATCGTCGCGACCGGTCATGGTTTTCGTGGCCGTGATCACGTGCGAAAGCTCCAGCGGGCAGCCGGCGAACAGCGCCGCAAGCGCCTTGGCGTCCGCCTCCGACATCGTGACCACCTTGGCCGGATGGGCGCGGAAAAATTCCTCCACCTCGTCCTGCGGCCAGTCGCCGCGGGAGAACATATGGATGGCGTTGTGGTAGCGGTAGAACACGGCGCGGATGCCGTCTTGCTCGCACAGCCACAGGTCGGTATTCTCGTCCTCGGCGCCGTACTGCACCATGTCCATATAAAGATAGAAGCACAAAACGCGGTCATCGCCGAGATATTCGCGCACGGCGGGGATGTAGCTGTTGTCGCAATGAATGATCATATCGTTTCCCTTACTTTTTCTTTTTCGCGTTTTCGACCATGCGGTCGATGAGATACTGCGCGCCGTATTTGCCGCTTTCGCCGAAATGGTACAGGCGCGTCCGGCGGACATTTTCGATGATCTCGCCGTAGTCCGCGCGCTTTTCGATCAGCTCGTTCACGGCTCCGGCCGCCTGCTCGCGCACCTTGCCGGGCTCGAGTGCGATGCCGATGATATCGCGGATGGCGGCGTCCGTGGAGTATTTGCGGATGTCCTCCTCGGTCCATTCATCGTTGACCATCTTGCGCGGAGTATTGACGAACAGCACGGGCTTTTTCGTGGCCAGCGCGAACTCATAGCCGATGTTCGACCAGTCCGTCACCAGCACATCCGAGGCGAACACGGTCTCGTTGGACGAAAAGCCCATCTGGAAGCGGAAGCGCTCGCTGTCGTAGCCCTGGCAGGATTCGATCAGCGCCTCCATCTTGCCGGGGAAGCGCCGCAGATACTGCGGATGAGGCCGCACCGTGATGTCGTAGCCCGCGGCAAGCAGCGGCTCCGCCAGATCGTGCAAACTCAGCTCCATCACGTTATCCGGCTGCCACGACGGCGCGATGAGGATCTTCTTCACGGGGTTTTCCGTCTTTTCCATGCGTTCATACTGCGCGGCCATGTTGTCGATCACGCCATAGCCACAGGGCACCATGCGCTGGTCGGGCAGGTCGTGCTGCTCGTTCCAGGCGTGCATCTCGCCGTCAAAGCCGGGCGCAGGAGTCAGCAGGGTGTCAAAGTGGTCAAGGGCGCCAGCCCGCAGTGTGGAAAGGCCCGTGAACATCCCGTGGAACACATAGACATATTCCACATCCTTGCGCGCGCGGCTGCGCTTGAGATGATAGGTCTCAAGGTCCGGCACCGTCATGACCACGATGTCGGCATCCATGCGGATAAACAGCGTGATGAGCTTTTTCTCGCCGATGTAATACGGGCGGATGCGCGGCTCGTTTTCCGCGATGGCAAAGATCTGGTCGGCGGGGTCGCTCGTGACATAGTGGATGACCACGTTCGTGCAGCGCAGCAGCTCCGCGATGATGTTTTCAAAGTATTTATAGAAACCGGAGGACTCGGAGTAGAACACGATGTGCTTATTCGCAACCTTGAAAAACGCCTTATAGTCCGCCTTTTCGCGCTTCTGGTCGGCCTTGGAAACGGCTTTGGAGCCGATCTCGTCCAGCTTTTCCAGCGCCTTGCGGCTTTCGCGCAGCTCGTCATAGTCCACATACTTCTCGGGCGGCTCGATCACATTGCAAAGAAGCTGCACGAAGATCGTGAACAGATTCGAGCTTATCCAATACACCGCCACGCCCACGGACACGAACGCGCCCAGAATGAAGCTGATGGCGATGGAGAGCCCATTCGAGGCCCACTGCTCGGCACGGCTCTGCTCGCGCTGGAGGGGATTGATGCGGTTTTGCGCAAAGCTGAGCACCACCGCCGCCCCACCGGCCAGCAGCGGCATAAGCCACGTCCAGCCGCCGTCCTGCATCGGGGTGAGGCCCAGCGCCGGGGCCAGACCCGTGTCCGTGACCTTGTGGATCACGCCGATCATGCCCATGAGGATGATGATCTGCAGCGCCAGCGGCACGATGGTCAGGAAGGGATGATAATGCTCCTTTTTATACATGGCGGCCTGCTCGTCGCCGATGCGCTCATGGTCGCCGTAAAACTCGGCCTTGATGCGGTTGACCGCCGGCATCACGGAAACCATTTTCAGTCCGTTGCGGTTGGTCCAAAGACTCACCGGCAGCAGAATGATCTTTGTGACGAGCGTGAACAGCACGATGTCCCAGAAATAATTGGCCACCAGCGCGTGGCACAGCTCCATCACATACCAGAAGATATCAGCCAGAAAATCGATCATGTCCCGTTCCTTATCCCATCAATAGAATGAATCGTACAGCGGCAGGATCTCGTCCGCCGTTTTGCCGTAATACAGCAGCAGCTCCTCGTCCCACAGGGTCTCGCGGTCGCCGTCGTAATGGATCACGCCGAACACGTTGTAGCGGTGCATACCGTGGGCCACGGTCTCCCACTGGTTGATGTTGCCGATCCAGGGCGCATCGGGGTAATCGGCGATGTAGTACCAGATACGCGTGGTGCGCTCGCGGCTGTCGCCCTCGTGCCAGTCGTAGACCGTGGTGCCGACAGCGGAATAATCCTCGCCCAGCGCCGCCAGAATGGTGGGCATGATGTCCTCCTGCGCCACCGGCGCGGCATTGATCTGCATCGCGTCAAAGCTCTGGTTCGGCTGCTTGATGAGGAACGCGGCCTGGAAGCATTCAAAGAAACCGTGGTCGGCGGAGATGATGATGGTCGCATCGTCATAGATGCCAAGCTCCTTCATCTGGTCGAGGAAATCCTGCACCGCCAGAAGGTAGCCATGGAGCTGATCGACGCGGTTTTCCGCCGTTTCCTCCGCCTCGTAGCCAAGCGGCAGCCCGTCATAGCCCACGGTGAAGGGGAAGTGCGCGCCGTCCACATGGTACCAGGCGAAGCAGTTTTGCTCGTCCTGCACGGTCACGCCCTCTTTCACGGCCTCGTAATAGTCCGCCGCCAGACGCAGCGGTTCGATGTTTTCGTAGTCCGCGTCCGCCGCCACCTGCGCGGTGGAGATGCAAAACGGCGTTTTGCCCATCACGGGCGCATAGCGGAACATACTCAGCTCCAAAACGTCCGCGATCAGCCGTCCGTCCACCCGCAGCGCACCGGCCTCCACCACGTTATCGGCCTTGCCGATCATATGCTGCGCGTCGTACGCGGCGTAGTTTGCCTCCACACACATCTTCACTTCGTAGTTGTTGTCATGCAGTGCGCCGAAGAAGTTCTCGCACGACTCCGATGACCACGCGCGGTCGAAATAATCGAGCGTCGGCTGCGTGGTGTCGTAGCGCTCGTGGGTCATCAAAAAGCACAGCGACGGGAACGTGAGACTGTATTCGGCAGACATATTGTTGAAATATTCAAAGTCCTTCAGGCTCTCCTGCATGGCAGGATCGGTCTCGAGCGCTTGCTCAAACACCAAGGGGCTCATCTGGTCGAGCGTGATGACGATGATGTTGTTTTGGCTCGAAAGCTCCATCTGGCGGCTGCCGTCGAGCTGATAGTTGAGCGCCTCGTCCGCCGGACGCCACGCCGCAACCAGACCCAGACTCTGGCTTACGAACGCCGCCGCGCACAAAACCAGAATACCGAGCTTCGCCGTGTCGAAGAACAGCGCGGACAAAACGCCGCACGCGGCCACGGCCGCCACCCAGACCACCAGATTCACCACCGCGCCGGAAACATCATCCCGCCAGTCAAAGGCGGAGCCGTCCAGCGAAGCGAGGTGGCCATTGAGCATCAGTCCCTGCAAATACAGCATCAGCGCCAGACCGAACACCACGCCCAGCAGCGCCTTATAAAGCCGCCCGCGCGCAAGGCCCAGCAGCGCCGCCAGCGCCAGCGTGAGCAAGATCATCGCGCCGAGCAGCGGCAAAACCAGCTTGCCCGCCGAAAACGGCACATAGGCGCGGTTGGAATTCAAAATATCCAGCGGCCCGATGAACACCACCGTGAACGCCAGCAGAAATGCCGGCGCCGCCGCGAGCATCGCGCGGGAAAACCACCCGCGCAGTCCGGTTTCGGAACACGAATTTTTCATATTCAGTCCTCCACAATCGTCTCATTCGGGCACAAAGTTTGCACACCAGAGCCCGAGCGAATGGATTTTTTAATAGAACGAGTCGTACAGCGGCTGGATGGCCGAGGCGCGGCCGTTATAATACCAGTCGCGCTCCATCTGCAAGATGGTCTCGCGGTCGCCGACGTAATTGAACACGCCCAGAACGTTGTAGCGGTCAAAGCCGTTGGCCTCGGCGTCCCACTGGTCCACGTTGCCGATCCAGGGAACCTCCGGATAGCCGCGCATATAGCCCCAAACAGAAGTGGTGCGAACGCGGTTTTGCCCCTCCGCCCAGTCGAACACGGTAGTGCCGTAGTCGGAGTAGTCCAGACCCGCCGCCCACAGGATCGTGGGCAGGATGTCCTCCTGCGCGACCTGCGCGGAATTGATCTGCATCTGCTCAAATTCCTGTCCCGGCGTTTTGATGAGGAACGCGGCCTGGAAGCACTCAAAATAGCCGTGGTCGGCGGAGATGATGATGGTCGCGTCGTCATACACGCCAAGCTCCTTGAGCTGGTCGAAATACTCGCGCAGCGCCACCATGTAGCCATGAAGCTGGTTGAGACGGTTTTCCGTGTTCTCCTCCACCGCCGGCCACAAAAGCTCCCCGTCATAGTCCACGGTGAACGGGAAGTGCGCGCCCTGCAGGTGGTGCCACACGAAGTTGTTCTCCTCCTGCGTGGCTTCCAGTCCCTCATCGCGCACAGCGGGATAGAAGTCATAGTTGATGCGCACCTTGCCCACGCCCTGATACTCGGCCACATCGATGATCTGGCCCGTGGAAACGCAGAAGTCGTTTTTCAGCATGGTGGGGAAATAGCGATAGAAGCTCATGGCGATGGCATCCTTGAGCAGCACCCAGCGAACTACCAGACTGCCGGCCTCGACCACGTTGTCGACCTTTCCGATCATATTCTCGGCCGTGAGCGCGGCGTAGTTTGACTCCACATACACGCGCGAGGTATAGCCCGCGTCGTGCAGCGCGTCATAGAAGTTCTCGCAGCCGTCGCTGTGCCAGGCGTTGTAAACATACTCCGCCGTGGGCACCGTGGTGTCAAAATGCTGGCCCGTGAGCAGGAAACACATGGAGGGGAATGTGAACGAATAGGACGAGGACATATTGTCGTAATAGGTGAAGTCCTTGAAAATATCCGCGACCTCGGGATCGAGCTCCACCACCTGCTCGAAGATCAGCGGGCTCATCTGGTCGAGCGTGATAACGATGATGTTTTTGTTCTTCGAAACGACGAACTGATCGTCGCCGGAGAGTTGATAGTTCGGCGTGCTGTTGTCCTCCGGCACCCAAACCGTCACCAGCGACACGGCCTGGCCCAGAAACAGCGCGCCGCACGCGATCGTGACCACAAGAGCCGCATTTTGGGAAAACACCGCACCCAAAGCGCCGCACGCGGCCACAACGACCAGCCACAGCGCCAGATTCCGATACGCCGCGGGCGCGTCATCCTGCCACCTGAAGTCCGAGCCGTCCAGCGTGGCCAGCTTGCCGTCAAGCACCGCGCCCTGCACATAGACCATCACGGCCAGCGCAAACACCACGCCCAGCGCCGCGCCGAAGCCCTTGCCGCGCAAAAGCGCCCCCAGCGCTGCCAGCACCACCGTGCCCGCCAGTGTCAGACCCAGCAGCGGCCAGAAAAGACGGCCGGCCGCGAAGGTGAGGTACTGCTGGTTTTGGTTCACGATGTCGAGCGGGCCAAAAAACAGCGTGATGAACATCAGCAAAAACGCCGGTGCCGCCATCAATCCAAAGCGCTTCAGATAGTCCCGAAACGCCTGCGTTTTCAATGCCTTTTTCAGTTTCTCCAGGAACATATGCATCCTCCCATGCGGTTAGAAAACGATACTATACAATTTTATATAATAACACCAAGTGCGCCCGAAAACAATTCTTAAAACACCGGAAACAGAAAATTTACAATTTATCCACTTTTTCGCGCATAAAAAAGTCGGATCATTGATTCTTTGCGCAAAAGCGCCGGAGGGTTTTCCTCCGGCGTCTTGAAATATTCGCTTTGCGTCAGGCCGCCTTCTTCTCCTCGCGGATGAAGAACTTGCGCAGGAACTTGGCAAAGTCGTTGTAAAGATCGTTCAGCGCGGGCAGACCCAGCACCGCCATCATCACTACAGCCAAGATCACCGCCGCCGGCAGCATGATATACCAGCGGTCGAGCGCGGGCACGAACTCGACGAGATAACGCAGGTTCATGATGACATACGCGTGCAGCAGATACGGCGGCATGGTGCGGCGGCCGCCGCCCGTGATGAGCGGAAGCTCGCGATCGGGCACAAGATTGAAAAACGCCACGATCAAAACGCCGGAGACAAGATAGCCCGCCACGCGCATGATGAGCCCCTGCCACATGGGCCCCAGCACCGCGGAATCCCAGAAGCCGTAGTAGCCATAGCCCTGCCAGTTGTAGTAGAAATCGATGTCGTAAACATGGCCGGCCAGCACCTCGCGCTCGCGGCCGCCGCCGATGCTGAACGCCTCCAGCAGGCCCGTGGAGCCGCTGCCGTCGGCATAGCGCAGATTCAGCCAGCCCCAAACGCCCATCACGACCAGCGTGACCAGCAGCACGGGGATCTTCGGCAGCTTTTCCATCTTGGCCACCTGCTCGCGGCTCATGAAGTAGCCGATGAGGAAGTAGGGCAGGAACACCAGCGTGCGGCTGAAGGACAAAAATTCGCCCACATCGCCGTAAATGCCCACCAGCAGCGCCACGGCAAACGAAATGGGAATGATGTATTTCACATTCGTCACGGCGCGGATGAAGATCTTCCAGAAGAACATGCACAGCATGTACCAATACAGGAACGTCGGCGTGAAGAAGTTCGGCGTGCCGCTGCCGAACACCAGCACGAACAGCCCGTTGAAGATCAGATACGGGATGAGAAAATCACTGATGGCCGTGGTGTAGCACTTGTCCGTCTTTTTGGAGAAATAGCCGGACAGGAAGCAGAAGCCGGGCATCGTGATCATGCGCGACCACACGACGATCAGCTCCATCGCCCCGTTGAGCGTACAGCCGGTCTGCGTGAGCATATGCTCGCAGATCACATTGAAACAAAGCAGCCAGCGGATGTTATCCGCACGGTACCAGCGGGGCTTGGCCCCCGTGGCCTCCGGCTGCGGCAGCCGAACGGCGGTTGCGCTTTCCATGATATTGAGTCTCCTTCCGAAAAATACAGGGCGCGCGGCTTATCCCGCCCGACCCTGCGAAAAATACTTCATTGATTTTACAGGATTCCGCCGCCTTCGTCAACCGGATAACGGCGGAAAATTCTGTGATTTTGCCGCCTTTGGGCGAATTTTTCGCTTTTGGGCGGGAAAGAGGCCGCGAAGCATACGCCCCGCGGCCCAGAAGTCTTGGTTTTTCTCAGCGGATGTCGCGGATGATGCCGCGCGGGCACACGTCCGAGCAGTGGCCGCAGTGGACGCACTTGGACTGGTCGATGACCGCGAGGTTATTCTCGATCACGATGGCGTCCGCCGGGCATTCGCGCTTGCAAAGCTGGCAGCCGATGCAGCCGAACTCGCATTTCTTGCGCACCTCCGCGCCCTTTTCCACGGACGCGCAGGCCACCAGATCGGTCGAATCCGCCGGCACCTTCACGATCATGCCGCGCGGGCAGGCCTCGGCGCACTTCATGCAGCCGACGCACTTGCTGCGGTCGACCACGGCCACGCCGTTTTCCACGTGCATCGCATCAAACGGGCACGCCGCCGCGCAGTCGCCCAGACCCAGGCAGCCATAGGCGCAGGCCTTGGCACCGCCGCCGGGCAGACGGCTGGCCGCAAGGCAGGAGGGAATGCCCTCGTATTCATACTTTTCGGCGGCATGACCGTTCGTTCCCGCGCAGCGGACAAACGCCACATAGCGCTCGCCCTCGCCGGCGGAAACGCCCATGATCTCGCCGATGGACGCCGCAGCCGCAGCACCGCCGGGCACGCAGGCATTCACGGGCGCCTCGCCCTTGACCACGGCAGCGGCATAGCCGTCGCATCCGGGATAGCCGCAGGCACCACAGTTGGCGCCCGCCAAACAGCCGCGAATCGCCTCCACGCGGGGATCGGTGTCCACAGCAAAGATCTTACCGGCCACCGCCAGCAGCACGCCGAACACAAGACCCAGCGCCGCCAGCACGGCCACGGCATAAATTACTGTCATCATACTCTCATGCCCTCCTTAAAAGATCTTCAGGCCCGAAAAGCCCATGAAGGCCAGCGCGAACAGCGCCGCAGACACAAGGCAGATGGAGAAGCCCTCAAACACCTTGGGATAATCGGCAAACTCCAGCCGCTCGCGCACACTGGCGAACAGGATGATCGCCACGGCGAAGCCGATGCCGCCGGTGAAGCCGTAAACCACGCTTTCGAGGAAGTTGTAGCCGTTTTGCGTGTTGAGTAGCACCACGCCCAGCACGGCGCAGTTGGTCGTGATCAGCGGCAGGAAGATGCCCATCGCCGTGTAAAGCGAAGGGATGCTCTTTTTCAGGAACATCTCCACCAACTGCACGAGCACCGCGATGATGAGGATATAGGCCACGGTCTGCATGAATGCAAGGCCCAGCGGGATCAGCAGATATTCGTTCACGACCCAGCAGATCGCGGACGCAAGCGTCATAACGAACGTGACCGCCACGGACATACCCGTTGCCGTGGACATTTTGTTCGACACGCCCAAAAACGGGCAGCAGCCGAGGAACTGGGAGAAGATGAAGTTGTTGATCAAGATCGCACCCAGCGAGATGGAAACAAGAGAAGCAAACATAGCTTATTTCCCCTCCTTTTCCTG
The DNA here is from genome assembly GCA_964386575.1 of uncultured Oscillospiraceae bacterium. Classification (GTDB taxonomy): domain Bacteria; phylum Bacillota; class Clostridia; order Oscillospirales; family Oscillospiraceae; genus CAJOIG01. The sequence continues at coordinate 22,829 of CAYLSA010000017.1, forward strand.
CTTTTTCGCACTCTTGGCCAGCGCCGCGTTCATCACAGCCAGCAGCAGGCCCAGGATCAAAAAGCCGCCGAAGGGCAGCAGCAGCGCGCCCGCGCCGAACTGCTCCGGGAAGATGCGAACGCCCGCGCCCGTGCCGTCGAGCGTGAGACGGAAGCCGTTCGCCACGTCGATCAGACCGCCGCCGAAGGTGCCCGCACCGAGCAGCTCGCGCACAACGCACATGGCGATCAGCACCAGCGTGTAGCCAAGGCCCATGAACACGCCGTCGAAGAAGCTGCGCTTGACGTTTTCCTTCTGGCAGAAGGCCTCCGCGCGGCCGATGATGATGCAGTTGACCACGATCAGCGGGATGAACACGCCCAGCGACTCACTCAGCGCCGGAACAAACGCCTGCAGCAGCAGGTCAACGATGGTAACAAAGCCCGCGATGACCACCACGAAGATGGCCAGACGGATCTGCTCGGGGATGATCTTGCGGATGGCCGAAACGACCACGTTGCAGCAGGTGAGGATGATGAGCACGGACAGACCCATGCCGATGCCGTTGAACAGCGAGGTCGTGATGGCCATGGTGGCGCAAAGACCGATCTGCTGCACGAGGACGGGGTTATTGGTGATAAGCCCCTCTTTGAGTTGAGATTTTATGTTCAATGTCTGTACCTCCTTAGCCTACGGTCTGGCCGGACGCCTCGCCGCTGGCGGCAGCCGGGACTGCCACGGTCTGGGTTTGGGGCGCCTCCTGGGTGGCGGGCGCAGTCTGCGCGGCCGGAGCCATCTCCTGCGTGGCAGGGGCCGCCACAGGTCCCGCCACGGCGACCGGCGCGGAGTCGGCCGCGTAGCTCGGCAGCGTCATCGGTGTATTCAGCGCCACGCACGCATCCAGTGCCGCGGTAACGCCCTTGCAGATGGCGGCGGACGTAATGGTCGCGCCGGAGATGGCGTCGATGCTGCCGCCGGATTTCGTCACGGCGACGGGACTCGACTGGCCGACGAACTGGGCACGGAAGGCCGCGCCCTTGTCGCTGTTTTGCGCGGCGATGGCGCCAAGACCCGCCGTTTCACTCGACGAGGTGATGGAAATGCCGGTGCAGGTGTAGTTGTAGGAAACGCCCACGATCATGCTGATCTCGCCCTGCGAGCCGGTTTCCGTGACCTCCACGACCCAGCCGGCGCCCTCGGCGTCATACATGGCGTTGATCTCGCCGTTGGAATAGCCAAGATCCACATAGCTGTCTGCATACAGCACCGCCTGCATGGCGTTTTGCAGCTTTTCCGCCTGCCGGCGCTCGATGCGTCCGGCCGTGAGCAGATTCACAAGCGCCAGCACAAGGGCCACGACCGCGGCCACGGCCAGCAAAACGATGCCGAGCCGGCCGATACTGGCAAGCAAGCCGGGAGATTTTTTCTCCTGCATTATTCCGCTGCCCCCTCTCCCTCGGGTGCGGGGTCTTCGGGTGCGGCGGCTTCCTCCGCGGCAACTTCCGCCGGAGCTTCTTCAATGGCTTCCTCAGCAGGAGCTTCCTCGGCGGTCTCCTCAACGGGTTCCTCCGCCTTGGCCGCTTCCTTTGCGGCCTTCGCGGCGGCTTTGGCCTCCTCGGCGGCGGCCTTGGCCTGCTTCTTGGCCTCGGCGCGGGCAGGGATGGTCTCCAGCCAGGAAAGAACCTTCGAGGTCTTCACAACGCCGAAGCGGCGCGGAGCCGTGGCCTTATCGAGCATCCAGACGGTCAGGTTCATGATGAGGATGGCGTAGCTGACGCCCTCGGGATACGAGCCGAAATAGCGGATCAAAACGGTGATCAGACCGCAGCCGATGCCATAGATGATCTGGCCCTTCGGCGTGACGGGGCTGGTGCAGTAATCCGTGGCCATGAAGATCGCGCCGAGCAGCAGACCGCCGCTGAACACGTTCTGAAGCATCCAGACGATGGCGTTGTTGCCGCGCGGGAACAGCAGCGTGATCACGGCCACCGTGGCCACGAAGCTGACGGGGATGCGCAGGGAGATGACCTTGCGGTAAACCAGCCATGCGCCGCCGAGCAGCAGTGCCAGCGCGCTGACCTCACCGATGCACCCGCCGACGTTGCCAAGGATCATCGCGCCCACGGAAACGGACGAAAGCGTGCCCGCATGAAGGCTGGCAAGCGGCGTGGCATAGGTGGCCGCGTCCACACCGGAGGCAAAGGACGGCGCCTTCCACGAGGTCATCAAAACGGCGTAGGAGGCCAGCAGAAAAGCGCGGCCCGCCAGCGCCGGGTTTAAGAAGTTTTTGCCGATGCCGCCGAACAGCTGCTTGACCAGCACGATGGCGAACAGCGCACCGATCACGGCCAGCCACCACGGCGCCGTGGGCGGCAGCGTGAACGCAAGCAGCAGACCCGTTACCACGGCGGACAGATCGCCGATGGCGTCATGCTTTTTCAAAAGTTTGCGGTAGCCCCACTCAAAGGCCACGCAGCTCACCACGCTCACCGCCGTCACAAGCAGCGCACCGAAGCCGAAGAAGATCACGCCCGCGATGAGCGCCGGGATGAGCGCCAATATCACGTCCAGCATGATCGCGCGGGTGTCGCGCGCGGTGCGGATATGGGGCGAGGAGGAAACGACCAGCTTCATGTTCTCATTCATCTGCCTTGTCCTCCTTTTCCTCGGCGGCGGCGCGGGCCTCTTCCTCGGCGCGGGCGGCAGCTTCCGCCTCGGCCTTGGCTTTCAGCTCGGCGTCGTAGGCCTGGATCATGGCCTTGCCGGTTTTGAACGATTGCGTCAGATCCAGCCGGCCCGGGCATATGTAGGTGCAGGCACCGCACTCCACGCAGTCGGTCAGATTGAGCTTTTTCATCATTTCGATGTCGCCCTTTTGCTGATACAGATACATATAGATCGGCTGCAGCTTCATCGGGCAGGCACCCACGCACTGGCCGCAGCGGATGCAGGTGGGCTCCGGCGCGCGGCGGTTTTCCTTCTCCGTCAGACACAGAAGCGCCGCCGTGCCCTTGCCGCAGGGAACATCCAGATCGAACTGGGCAATGCCCATCATCGGGCCGCCCATGATGATCTTGCGCGGCGTTTTGGCGAAGCCGCCCGTCTGCTCAAACACCCAGCGCATCGGCGTGCCCACACGCACGCGCACGTTTTTGGGCTCGGCGATGGCGGAACCGGCGATGGTGACCACGCGCTCGATGGCGGGCCAGCCTTCATACACCGCGCGGTACACGGAATAGGCCGTGAAGGTGTTGAAAACGGCGCAGCCGACCGCGGCGGGCAGACCGTTCGGCGGGACCTCGCGCCCCGTGATGGTCTGCACGAGCGTTTTTTCCGCGCCCTGCGGATAGCGGCATTCGAGAGGGACGATCTCAATGCCCATGTTCGCCGCGCCCTTGAAGCGCAGCAGATCGATGGCGAACTGTTTGTTCTTCTCGATGGCGAAGTACGCGTGTTCGACCCGGCAGGCGCGCATGATCAGCTCGATGCCCTTGAGCAGCTCATCGGGGTGCTCAAGCATGGTGCGGTGGTCGCTGGTGATATACGGCTCGCACTCGGCGCCGTTGATGATCACGGTGTCCACCTTGCCCCAGCCGCTGGTGATCTTGAACGCGGTGGGGAACGTGGCGCCGCCCATGCCCACGATGCCGGCCTCGCGGATGATGGCCGCGAGCTGTTCGGGGTCGTTCAGCGCCTCGGCACCGGCAGGGATCATGGTGGCCGCCGGAGCGTCCTTGCCGTCGTTTTCGATCACGACGCTCGTGACCATGTTGCCGAGGGAGTTCAGCCGCGGCTCAATGGCCACGACCTTACCGGAAACGGATGCGTGGATGGGCGCTGAGACCGGCCGATCGGAATCGCCGATCTTCTGGCCGAGACGAACCTCATCGCCCACGGAAACGATCGGCGTGCAGGGCGCGCCGATATGCTGGGACATGGGGATAACAACCTGCGGCGGCAGCGCGATGGAGCCGATCGCCGCTTCGTTCTGCGGGGCCTTGCAATCGCCGGGATGGACGCCGCCATAGGACGCAAACGGCGGTTTTCCCTCCTTGCGGGCCCGTCTGGTGTTGAATACCATGAGCATCACCTCTGCATAGAATTTTGCACATTTTTGCACATACTATTTTAACACAACTAAATAACACTGTCCATCAAAAATTCACCGAATTTGTGGTTTCTTTGACGAATTTTTTCCCGCTTGAACATTGTCTGCGCGGCTGATATAATAATAAACCACAGCCATCCCACATTTTGAGCCCCTGACCATGCCAAAATCGCAGTCCTTGCCATTGTATGCAAAACAGGCATGACGCTATTTCCGCGCGAGAGGAGAGATTGCTATGTTCGATGAATATCCCAGACCGCAAATGCAGCGACCGGAGTGGATCAACCTCTGCGGCGAGTGGGACTACGCCATCACGCGCTCCGCCGCCACGCCCACCGTGTGGGACGGCAAGATCCTCGTTCCCTTTTCGCCGGAGGCTCCGGCCTCGGGCGTTTCGCGGCTGGTCAAGTCCGGCGACTATCTCTGGTATCGCCTGCAAACGCGCTTGCCGGTAACGGACGGGCGACTGCTTTTGCACTTCGGCGCCGTGGACCAGCGCGCCGTGGTCTGGTGCAACGGGCTGGAGGTCGGCCGCCATGTGGGCGGATACACCCCCTTTACCATCGATCTGACGGGCTTTCCCGCGCCGGACGGCTCGGCCGAGCTGATCGTGGCCGTGCGGGATGACACGGACGCCTCCCCTCTCGGCCGCGGCAAGCAGCGCATGAAGCGCGGCGGTATGTGGTACACGCCGCAAAGCGGCATCTGGCAGCCGGTATGGGCCGAGTGCGTGCCGGCGGAATACATCCGCTCGCTGCGCATCACGCCATGGTATGACGAGGGCGTGGTGGAGATCGACGCCGAGCCCGGCGGCACGGTGATCTTTGCCGGGCGGGAATATCCCTGCCCCGCGCGCATCGCCATACCGAACTTCATCCCCTGGACGCCGGAAAACCCGCATCTTTACGATTTCACCGTCCGCTACAAAACGGACGAGGTGAAAAGCTACTTCGCCATGCGCAAGATCGCCGTGGAAAACGGGCGCATCTGCTTAAACGACCGCGTGACCTTCCTAAACGGCGTGCTCGATCAGGGCTACAATCCCGACGGGCTCATGACCTATCCCTCGGACGCCGCCATGATAAGCGACATCCGGCTTGCGCGCGACATGGGCTTCAACACCCTGCGCAAGCACGTGAAGGTCGAGCCGGCACGCTGGTATTACCACTGCGACCGGCTGGGTATGCTCGTCTGGCAGGACATTCCGAACGGCGGCGGGCGCTATGATCCGCTGGTGGTGAATGCGCCGGTGCTGGTTGGCCCTCTCGGCCGCATGGATGACGGCAACTACAAGCGCTTCGACCGCGCCGACCCCCTCGGCCGCAAGGCGTATTACGATGAGCTGCGCGAGATCGTGGACGCGCTTTATAACAGCCCGAGCGTGATTTTGTGGACACTGTTCAACGAGGGCTGGGGCCAGTTCGACGCCGCAAAAGCCCGCGAGTTCGTGCTTTCGATGGACGGCACGCGTCTGGTCGATCACGCCTCCGGCTGGCACGATCAGGGCGTGGGCAACCTGCGCGACGAACACGTTTACTTCAAAAAATACCGCTACCGTCCCGATGAGCAGGGCCGCGCGGTGCTGCTGTCGGAATACGGCGGCTACAATCTGCGCGTGTGGGGCCACACATGGAACGAGCGTGACTTCGGCTATAACTCCTGCGCCGATGCCCAGCAGCTTGAGCAGAAGCTGCGCCAGCTTTTCTGGAAGGAGATCTATCCCGCGAAAAAGGCGGGCCTCGCCGCAGCGGTATACACCCAGCTGACGGACGTGGAGGAGGAACTGAACGGTCTTGTGACCTACGACCGGCAGGTCGTGAAGATCCCGCTCGACCGCATCCGCAAGATCACGAATATATAAAACCGCAGCAAAACGGCTGTCCGAATTTTCGGACAGCCGTTTTTTCATTGCGCAGAGCGTAGGGGATATGTCAGCCGAAATAAGCTTTGTTCACGGCGTCGGTCTTGCGTATCTCCTCCACCGTG
>CAYLSA010000018.1:0-28529 GCA_964386575.1 uncultured Oscillospiraceae bacterium
ACGCCGTGGCCATCGCGTATGAAAAAACCTTTCAGGCCGTGGGCCGGATGAAGGTCTCGATGCTGTGCATGGGGCTCGGCTGTGTTGTGAATATTATCCTCGACCCGCTGATGATCTTCGGGCTCGGGCCGTTTCCGGCGATGGGGATGCGCGGCGCGGCGCTCGCCACCGGCATCGGCCAAACGGCGGCGCTGGTTGGCTATCTGCTGATCGATCGGGTCAGGCCGCTGGTCGTGCGGGTGCGCTTTCGGTCCATGGTGCCGCGGCTCGATCTTTGCAAGAAGCTCTACGGCGTCGGCATTCCGGCCACGCTTTCGATGGCGCTGCCATCCGTTCAGATCTCGGCGCTGAACGCGATCCTGTCCGCCTTCGGTGCGGGCTATGTATTGGTTTTGGGCGCGTATTTCAAGCTGCAAAGCTTTTTGTACATGACAGGCAACGGCGTTGTGCAGGGGATGCGGCCATTGGTGGCGTATAACTACGGCGCGCGTGAAAGCGAGCGCGTGAAAAAAATTCTCGGCGCAGCCCTTGGTATCATCGCGCTGGTGATGGCCGTGGGCACGGTTTTGTGCCTTGCCGTGCCGGGCGCGCTGATCGGACTGTTTACGGAAAACGCCGAGACCATCGCGCTCGGGCGCGGGGCGCTGCGCATCATCTGTTTGGGCTTTCTGGTTTCCGCCGTGTCGCTGGCGGTGGCCGGTGCGTTTGAGGGCCTCGGCCGCGGCGACCGCTCGCTCGTCATCTCCGTGCTGCGGTATATCGTGCCGCTTCTGCCTCTGGCGTGGGGGCTCAGCCGCGTGTTCGGCGCCGTGGGCGTGTTCCACGCTTTCTGGATCACGGAGCTTCTCGGCGCGGCGGCATCGTGGCTGCTGTGGCGACGGCAGAAACTTTGAGAATATAACAAAACAGGGTCGGCATTTTCTGCTGACCCTGTCTTTTTATGCGGTTTTTTATTCTTCGATGTCGCGCTCGCCGACCTGCTCGTTGTAGATCTCCAAAATGCGCGCGCACATCGTGTCATAGCCGGAGCCGGAGCACACATACCAGTTGCCCACCGTTTGCTGCACGGCACCGCCGCCGAAGTAGCAGATGGGGCCCGACCAGTCGGAAAGGTTCACGGAAACCGTGATCGTGCCGCCTTCGGGCGCGGCGGTGAGGTGCTCGCTCGTGACCTCGATTTGGCCCATCATGCGAACGAATTCCGCCGCCTCGTCGCCCGTGACGCTGATGTAATCCTGCGTGCCGTTCAGATCGAAGCTGACATACACGCCCGCCACGGACAGACCGCCGCCCGCTTCGCTGCTCTCCTCGGATTCGTCCTCCGAGTCGCGCGTGGCCTGATCGAGCTGATCGGCCTCGTTTTCGGGGGCCACATATTCGCCGTTCGCGGCGCGGACTGCGCGGCCGATGTCGTTGCGCAGATCGCCGAGCATACCGCCCTCAAATACCGCCGCGATGTTGCCCGTGGCAATGGCAAGCGCCGCGAGGGTGTCCGCGTTCGTGATGTGGTAATACACCGTTCCATACGCCGCATTCGCCTGCACGGCGAGGCAGCCGCCCGTGATCGTGAAGGTCTGGGTGGAGCCGTCGGGCAGGGTGAACACGTAATCCTGAATATTGTTCAGATCGATGTTCTGGTCCGGACTCATCTCCACGCTTTCGATCGCGGCCGTAGCGAAAAGCTCATACACCTGCGCGATCATATCGGCATCCTGGCTGGACAAGACCGCGCCGCCATTGGCCCGACGCCCCACGGAAACGGGGGTGTTTTCGGCAAACGAATCAGCAAAAGCCGTGACTTTCGCGTCGAAATAAAGGTCGAACACCGAATAATCGCCGCCGTAGCCGGGGAAGGTGAGCGAATCGAGCGCCTCCGTTCCCGTCACGGAATAAAGCTGCGAGCGATGCAGCAGCGCCCCGCCGGAAAACGACACCGTATGGGTCTCGCCGTCGGCCATGGTGAAGACATACACCGCGTCCGGCTGCGTGCCCTCCGGCGCATCGCCGAGAAGCTGCGTGGCCGATACCGAGCGCAGCGCGTCGCAGGCCTTGATGATCGACTCGCGGTCAAACACCGGCGAGGCAAAGCCCGCAGAGCCCTTGTAGCCGAGAGCGACAGGCGTATTATCGTAATACGAGGCCATGAAATCCTGCCAGCCGAGAAGCTCGGTCAGACTCGTGGCGGCAAATTCCGCGCTTTCCGCCTCGGCGGCCACAAGCTCGCTGCCGGGCATAAGGCTCACATAATCGCCGCAGGCGCAAAGACTCATAAAAACCGCCGCGCACAGCAGCACTGCCAATATTTTTTTCATATTCGATCCCACCCCGGAGATTTTTTCTATCGTAGCACGGGCATTATAACACAATGTTACCCTTTTGTAAAACTTTCATTCTTCCGCCGCGCGGCACACAAAACCGAAGCTCTTTTTCGCGCTGTCCGCCAGACATTCCACCGCCGCCCCGCCAAGGCGCCGCACAAAGCGCACGCGGCCCTCGCCGGCCTGCAAAAACTCGATGCTGCCGCGTTTGAGCGGCTCATGGGCATTTTTCAGCGCGGCGAGCTGGCGGTAAAATTCCATCAGCCCCTTGTCCTCGCGTCCCCATGGATAGGGAAGGCGGTTCATGGGGTCGCGCCCGCCGGACAGACCGGCCTCATCGCCGTAATAGATCACGGGTGCGCCGGGCAAAGTGAACTGCAAAAACGCGGCCAGCTTGCGTCGGGCCACATCCGGCAAAAGCGTGGCGATGCGCTCGGTGTCGTGGTTGCCCAAAATGCTCATCGTGCAGTCAAGCGCCGCGGCCGGATAATTTTCCGCAAGCGTCATCACGGTTTCCGCCAGCGCCGTGCCATCGTCCGCGCCGGAGACAAAGTTCAAGATCGTCTGCCGGAAGGGATAGTTGATCACGCCGTCAAGCTCGCCGTCCGTGAAATACCGGCGGCGCACGCCGTAGGCCAGCTTGTTCGACGCATCCTCCCACACCTCGCCGATCACGGCGGCACCGGGCTTTATCTCGCGCACCCGCGCGCGCAGCGCGGCTATAAATTCGTCCGGCAGCTCATCGGCCACATCCAGCCGAAAACCGTCGGCTCCGGCGCGCAGCCAATGCGCCACCACGCTGTCCGGCCCGCGGATGATGAGATCGAGATAATCCTCGTCCATCTCATGAATATTGGGCAGGCAGTCGATTCCCCACCAGCAGTCGTATTTTGCCGGAAATTCGGAAAAGCTGAACCACTTATAATACTCAGACCCCGTTCCGGCCGAGCAGGCGCCCCCACCGAAGCGACCGTCCACATCAAAATAGCGCGACACGCTGCCGCAGTGGGAAAACACCCCGTCCAGCATCACCTTCATGCCGCGCGCGTGAGCCGCGTCGCACAGGGCGCGGAAGTCGTCCTCCGTGCCGAGCATGGGGTCGATGCGCAGCCAGTCCGCCGTGTCGTAGCGGTGGTTCGAAAGGGCCATGAAAATGGGGTTTAGATAGATCACCTTCACGCCGAGAGACGCGATGTGGTCGAGCTTTTCCGTCACACCGCGCAGATCGCCGCCGGCAAAATCCGTGGCATCCGGAGCCGAGGGAACGAAGCCATCAAAATCGCGCAGCGTATAAGGCCCGAGTTTTTCGCTCAAGTCCGCGCCGCCCGCGCGGCAGAAGCGGTCGGGGAAGATCTGATAATACACCGCGCCGCGAAAATCCTCCGGCGGGTCGTAGTCGGCCGGCAGCACGGTCAATTGCCACAGGTCGCCGTCCTCGATGTTGGTGTCGCGGCCGCGGCGAAACAGGCGATATGCGCCGTTTTTATCCTCGATATCGAAGCGGTAGAAATACACATCCGGCCGCTCCGGACGCAAAACGCCCTCGAAGCGCTCGTAATCGCCCTCGCAACCGGCGCGCACCAGCGGCAAGCGAAGCCCATCGGCCACCAGCGTGACCGCGCGCGTTTGAAGCTCGGCCGGCATTTTTACGCAAAACCGGCAATCCTGCCCCACGCGCAGCGGGCCGAAAACCTGCTTATATTCCGCCTTGCGGCTGTCGAACAAAATGTTCATAAAACCCCCATATAAGCGAAGCACCCGGCTCGATCGAGAGCCGGGTACGATTAAATAAAAGCAAAATCAGTTGGCAGCGTTGAGCTTCTTCGCCATGGCAGACTTTTTGCGGGCCGCGTTGTTTTTGTGGATAAGGCCCTTGGATGCCGCCTTGTCAACGGACTTCACAGCAACCTTATAGGTCTCAGCAGCCGCCGCAGAGTCGCCGGACAGCACCGCCGCGTCAAACTTTTTCAGTTCGGTTCTCAGGGCCGACTTGGCCGCTCTGTTCTTCTCGCGCGCCGCCTTCTGCAGCTGGTCTCTCTTCGCCGAGGACTTGATGTTGGGCATGAATTTGCACCTCCCTATAAAATTCTGAACATGAATGTCCGCAGATGAAGATTATAGCAACTTAGCATTGAAAATGCAAGCTTTTTTTCAAAAAAAGATTACAAATAGAATCATTTTTTCCGCGCAAACTATATCTGGTGGTGATTTTCGATGAACAACACAAGAACCGACCTCGCCATGGAGTCGCTGGGCGAGGCGCAGGCACTGCCGGAAGGGGTAACGCGGCGCGAATACGAACGGCGCGGCTTCCATGTGACGCAGGTGGAAATACGGGACGAAGCGTCTGCTAAAGAATTATGTAAACCAATTGGGCGCTATATCACCGTCGAGACCGAACGATTTTTCCGCCGCGAGGAAAACGCCTTTGCCGATGGCGTGCAGACCATCGCGGAGCTGATGCGCTCGCTGCTGCCGCCGGATAAAAACGCGAGCGTATTGGTCGCAGGACTTGGAAACCGCGCCATCACGCCCGATGCCGTGGGGCCGGAAACCGTGAACGCCACGCTGGTCACACGCCATCTGATCGAGCAGCTTCCGGCCGAGTTTGGCCGTTTTCGCCCTGTGAGCGCGTTTGCCACCGGCGTTTTGGGCACCACGGGCATCGAATCCGCCGGTCTGATCCGCGCCCTGTTCGAGGCGGCCAAGCCGCAGGCCGTGGTGGCCGTGGATGCCTTAGCGGCGCGCGAACGCGACCGGCTTTGCCGCACCGTGCAGCTGACGGACAGCGGCATCGTGCCCGGTTCGGGTGTTGGCAACGCGCGGCAGGAGCTGAGCGCGCGGGTATTGGGCGTGCCGGTGTTGGCCGTTGGCGTGCCGACGGTCGTTGATGCAGGGGATGGCCTCATCCTCACGCGGCGGGATATCGATAAATGCGTGCGCGATGTGGGACGGCTTCTGGGCTACGCGATCGACCTGGCCTTGCAGGACGGCTTAACCGTGGCGGATATCGATATGCTGATCGGCTAGAAAATCAACCGGTTATCCAAGACGAATCCAGCGAAGCGGTTCGGCTTGGAGGAGGAGGCGCGACAAAGCGGGCGAGCCTTCGTGTATACACGCAGGCGAGTCATAGCGTAGTCCACGCCAACGATGTTTCACGTGAAACATTCCATGAAACATTGCATTTCATCTATTTTCTGTTATAATGAAGGGTACTGCAAAAAACGGAGGTGCCCCATGGGACGAATCATCTGTTTTGCCAACCAAAAAGGCGGCGTTGGAAAGACGACAAGCTGTGTCAATCTGGCGGCAGCCCTTCAGGATAAAGACAAAAAAGTTCTGGTCGTGGACGCCGACCCGCAGGGCAACGCCAGTTCCGGCCTGGGCGCGGATAAAAACGCGCGGCCGGCGCTGTATGACGTGCTCATCAACGGCGCCGACATCGACGAGGCCATCGTTCAAACGCCGTATGCGGATGTGCTGCCGTCAAACACGCGCCTGTCCGGCGCCACAGTGGAGCTGGTAGAGGTGGACGACCGCGAACACGTTCTCAAAAATGCGCTGCTGCCGGTTCTCGACCGCTACGACTACATATTTGTCGATTGCCCGCCCTCGCTGGGGCTGCTCACGATCAACGCGCTGGCCGCGGCGGATTCGGTTTTGATCCCCGTGCAGTGCGAATACTACGCGATGGAGGGGCTCACCGACCTCATCCATTCCATGAAGCTGACCAAGCGCAGCTTCAACCCGGAGCTGAAAACCGAGGGCATCCTGCTCACGATGTACGACCGGCGGCTGTCGTTTTCCGATCAGGTCGCGCGGGAGATACGGAAATACTTCGGCACGGCCGTTTTCCAAACGGTCATTCCGCGCAACGTGCGCATCGCCGAAGCGCCCAGCCATGGCAAGCCCGTGCAGGCATACAGCCGCATTTCGCGCGGGTCGGAGGCCTATAACCGGCTGGCCGGGGAAATGCTCCGCAGAGAAAAGATCATGGAGGAAGCGAACAATGGCTGTTAAGAAAAAAGGGCTCGGCACGGGCCTTGGCGCGCTGTTTGGCGACGAGGAGCTGTCCGCGCCGCAAACGCTGCCCATTACAAAAGTAGAGCCGCGCGAGGGTCAGCCGCGCACGGTATTTGACGACGACGCCCTGCAGGAGCTGGCCGATTCCATCGCACAGCACGGCGTGCTGCAGCCCATCACAGTGCGCGCGCTCGATTCGGGCTATTACCAGATCATCGCCGGCGAGCGGCGCTGGCGTGCCTCCCGGCTGGCCGGACTGCGGGAGGTTCCCGTGCGCATCATCGAGGCCGACGACCGCGAGGCGCAGGAAATGGCGCTGGTGGAAAACCTTCAGCGCGAGGACTTGAGCCCCATGGAGGAGGCACGCGGCTACCGCCGTCTGATGGAGGAATACGGGCTGACGCAGGAGGCCGTGAGCCAATCCGTTGGCAAAAGCCGTCCCGCCGTGGCGAACGCGCTGCGTCTGCTGGCCCTGCCGGAAGAGCTGGCCGCGATGCTCGATTCCGGGGCGCTGTCCGCCGGTCATGCGCGGGCGCTGCTGCCGCTGGAGAATAAGCAATTGCAGCTCACCGCCGCGCAGCAGGTGGTCGATCGGGGTCTTTCCGTGCGGCAGACGGAAACGCTGGTCGCGGCGCTCATGAAGCAGAAAAAGCCCAAGCCCGTCAAAGCCGCCGACGAGATCGACTATGCCGCGCAGACGAGCAAAGCGCTGGAACTGCATTTGGGCCGCGCCGTTTCCATTCAGGACGGACGCAAAAAAGGCCGCATCGTGCTGGAGTATTACGGCGCGGACGACCGCGAGGCGCTCATTCAGGCGCTGATGACACTGAAAAAATAACAGGGAAATAAAGGCAGGAGAAAATTATGCTTGACATTCGATTTGTCCGCGAAAATCCGGACGCCGTGAAGGAAAACATCAAGAAAAAATTCCAGGACGCAAAGCTGCCGCTGGTGGATGAAGTCCTGGAGCTCGACCGTGAGCTGCGCGCCGCGAAAACCGAGGCCAACGAGCTTCGCGCCAACCGCAACACGCTGTCGAAAAAGATCGGCATGCTGATGGGGCAGGCAAAAAAGGACCCCTCGAAGCTGGAAGAAGCCGAGGAAGTGAAAAAAGAAGTGGCCGCGCAGGCCGCGCGTCTGGCAGAGCTCGAAAAGCGCGAGCCGGAGCTTGACGCCGAACTTACGCGCCGCATGATGGTCATCCCGAACATCATCGACCCCAGCGTGCCCATCGGTCCGGACGACAGCCACAACGTGGAGGTCGAGCGCTTTGGCGAGGCCGTGACCCCCGATTTTGAAATTCCCTACCACACGGAGATCATGGAGCGCTTCAACGGCGTGGACCTGGATGCGGCGCGCCGCGTGGCCGGCAACGGCTTCTACTATCTGCGCGGCGACATTGCCCGCCTGCACTCCGCCGTTTTGGCCTATGCCCGCGACTTCATGATCGACAAGGGCTTCACCTACTACATCCCGCCGTTTATGATCCACGGCAACGTGGTGCAGGGCGTCATGAGCCAGACGGACATGGATGCCATGATGTATAAGATCGAGGGCGAGGACCTCTATCTCATCGGCACCAGCGAACATTCGATGATCGGCTCGTTCATCGACGAGATCGTGGACGAGAAACAGCTTCCCATCACCTACACCAGCTATTCCCCCTGCTTCCGCAAGGAAAAGGGCGCCCACGGCATCGAGGAGCGCGGCGTTTACCGCATCCACCAGTTCGAAAAGCAGGAGATGATCGTGGTCTGCAAGCCCGAGGAGAGCATGGACTGGTATGAAAAGATGTGGCGCTGGTCGGTGGAGCTGTTCCGCTCGCTGGAGATCCCCGTGCGTCAGCTCGAGTGCTGCTCGGGCGACCTGGCCGATCTGAAAGTGAAAAGCTGCGACATCGAGGCGTGGAGCCCCCGCCAGCAGAAGTATTTCGAGGTTTGCTCCTGCTCGAATCTCGGCGATGCGCAGGCCCGCCGCCTGAAGATCCGCGTGCGCGGCGAGGACGGAAAGCTCTATCTGCCCCACACGCTCAACAACACCGTGGTCGCACCGCCGCGTATGCTCATCGCGTATCTGGAAAACCATCTGCACGCCGATGGCAGCGTGGACATTGCCGAGCCGCTGCGTATGTACATGGGCGGCAAGACCATGCTGGGCGAGTGAGCTGTTTCACGTGAAACATTCGAAAAGGAGGGCTATCCCATGCGCATAACCTGGCTTGGCCACAGCTGCTTTCGGCTGGAAGCGGGCGACCATTCGCTGGTGCTCGACCCCTATTCCGATGGCGCGGTGCCCGGTCTTGCGCCGCTGAAAGCCGAGGCCGACGCGGTGTATTGCTCCCATGACCACCGCGACCACGTCGCAAGCGATCTTGTCAGCCTGACCGGCCGGCCCTGCGCACTGACGGTGGAAACCATCGACTGCTTCCACGACGATAAGCGCGGGCTGCTGCGCGGGAAAAACCGCATCCACATCGTGTCCGACGGCAAAGTGCGCGTGGCACATCTGGGCGATCTGGGCCATAAGCCGAATAAGGCCGCGCTGGAAAAGCTGCATGGCGTGGACGCGCTGCTCATCCCCGTGGGCGGGTATTATACCATCGATGCCGAAACCGCGGCGAGGCTGTGCGATTTAATCGGCGCGCGCGTGGTCATCCCGATGCACTATCGTCTCGGCGCGATGGGCTACGATGTGATTTCGGAGCTGTCCGATTTCACGAAGCTGCGCATGGATGTGGAGACCTACGACACAAACACCTTTGAGCTTACACCGCAAACCCCGGCACAAACCGCCGTTTTGACATACAAGGCATGACCGCCGCGAACCGAACCGACAGGAGGTTTTCAATGAAAAGAATCTGGATCCTTTTGCTTGCTCTGGCGCTGACGATGGCCCTGTGCGCCTGCGGAGGACAAACCGAGGCCGAGCCCACGCCGGAGCCGGAAACCATCGAAACCGAGACCGCCACCCCCACACCCACACCCACCAATGCCGAGCTTGGCAGCGGGCGCTTTGACGCCTTCGAGGCCGCGTTCACCGGCGCAGAACTTTTCACCGACGCCAACGGAAACGACGCGCTGCGCGTGTATTTCGATTTCACCAATCTCTCCGAGGAGGCCGTTTCCGCACAGGAACGTCTGCTCATCTCCGCCGTGCAGGATGGAAAAACCCTGCTCTGGGCAGAGGACGATGACCCCACCGCCGAGGCGGGCAATCTGGCGCTGCGCGTGCAGTCCGGCCATCCCATCCACTGTGTTTTGGAATACGCGCTCGTCTCGGACAGCCCCGTGGCTCTTTTGCTGGACGATTCCGATGGCCACACCGTCAGCGCGCTGCTGCCGCTCGATCAGCTGCCCGGCGCACCGGAGATGGAAGAAACCTCAACCGAGCCGGAGACCACGGAGGAGACTCTGACTACCCAGCTTGACGCGAGCTGCCTTATCTCCGGCCTTTATGAGATCACCATCACCGGCGGCGAAATCGCCGATACGGACGCGGGCCGCGTGATGACCGTGTCGCTCGATTTCGCGAACCAGTCCGACCCGCAGGCCGTGGATATTTGGAGCAGTTTCCGTCTGTTCGCCTATCAGGACGGCGTGGAGCTGGCCTACGCCGAAACCGAGGAGGCCACGCTTGAGCTGGCCGCGTTCGGCGAAACCGTCACCACCTCCGCCACCTTTGCCCTGCGCAGCGAGAGCCCCGTTTTGGTGGAGCTGTACGGCTTCCGCGAGGAAACGCCCTGCGCGGGTCTTGTGATCCCGGCGGCATAATTTCATAATTCTATATAGTAAAACGCCGTTACCGAGCATGGTAACGGCGTTTTTGTTTTTTATCGGGCGAATTTTTCCCGCTCGCGCACGGCCAGCGCGTCGCAGCGGTTGTTGTAGGGATTTTCCGCGTGACCCTTGACCCAGTGCAGCGTGACGGCGTGGCGGGTAAGCTGCTCGTCAAATTCGCGCCACAGCTCCGCGTTTTTCAGCCCGCCCTTTTTCGTAAAGCCCTTGCGCTTCCATCCGGCGAGCCAGCCCTCGTTCACGGCCTTTTCGATGTATTGACTGTCCGTGTAAAGGGCCACGGCGCAGCTCTCTTTCAGCGCCTGCATGGCGCGGATGGCGGCGGTGAGTTCCATGCGGTTGTTCGTGGTCATGGCCTCGCCGCCGGAGAGCTCCTTTTCCGCCTCGCCATAGCGCAGGATGGCCGCCCAGCCGCCGGGGCCCGGATTGCCGGAGCAGGCCCCGTCGGTATAGATGGTCACCTGCTTCATGCTTCGGGCTCGGCCTCCGGAGTGGTTTCGTCCTCGGCGTCGGATTCTTCTTCCTTCTCGGTCGTGGCGATGGAGATGATTTTCGCGCCCTCGCCCAGACGCATCAGACGCACGCCCTGCGTGGCGCGGCCATAGGTGCTGATGGAGCCGACATCCGTGCGGATGATAACGCCGTCGTCCGACACCATGAGGATATCCTCCGTGCCATCCACGATCTTCATCGCGGCCACCGGGCCGGTCTTTTCCGTGACCTGATAGTTCTTCATGCCGTAGCCGCCGCGCTTCTGCGCCTCGCCGCCGCGGAAGTATTCTTCCACCTCGGTGCGCTTGCCGTAGCCGTTTTCCGTCACGGACAGAACCGTGCCGCCCTCGATGGCGGCCGCCGCGCCGATCACATGGTCGCCCTCGCGCAGATGGATACCGCGCACACCCATAGCCGTGCGGCCCATGGGACGAACGTCGTTTTCATCGAAGCAGATGGCCGCGCCGTCGCGCGTGGCGATGAGGATCTTGGCCGTGCCGTCGGTGAGCATGACGGATTCAAGCGCGTCGCCTTCATCGAGCATGAGCGCGCGGATGCCGACGTTTTTGATGTTTTTCAGCTCGCGGATCTCCATGCGCTTGACCGTGCCGAGATGCGTCACGAACATGAGGTATTCGTCGCTTTCCACATCGCGCACGTGCAGCATGGCCTGAACGCGCTCGCCGGGTTCGACGGGGATGATGTTGATGATGTTGGTGCCGCGGGCGTTCTTGCCGGCGATGGGGATGCGGTAGCCCTTGCGGCGATACACGCGTCCGGCGGAGGTGAAGAACAGGATATAATCGTGGCTCGAGGCCGTGAACACGGTCTCCACGAAATCCTCCTCGCGCGTGGTCATGGCCTTCACGCCGCGGCCGCCGCGGTTTTGCGCACGGTATTCATAGGCCGGCAGACGCTTGATGTAGCCGTTGTGCGTGAGCGTGTAGACGCAGGTCTCCTCGGGGATGAGGTCCTCGATGTCGATTTCGTCCTCCACGTCCTGAATTTCGGTTTTGCGCTCGTCGCCGTAACGGTCGCGCAGGGCGATCAGTTCGTCCTTGAGCACAGCCTTGATCTTCTCGGGGTCGGCCAGCAGCCCCTCGAAGTATTCGATCTTCTTCTCCAGCTCGTCATACTCGTTTTGCAGCTTCTCGCGGTTAAGACCCTGCAGGGAGATAAGCCGCATATCGCAGATGGCCTGCGCCTGCACGTCATCGAGCCCGAAGCGCTCCATCAGATTGGCCTTGGCGTTATCGTAGCTGGAACGGATGATGCGGATGACCTCGTCGATGTTGTCCTGCGCGATGAGCAGGCCTTCCAGCAGATGAGCGCGCTCGCGCGCCTTTTTCAGATCGAACACGGTTCGTCGCGTGACGACCTCTTCCTGGAAGGTGAGGTATTCGTCCAGAATGTGGCGCAGGGACAGGATCTTCGGCTGGGTCTGCCGCTCCACGAGCGCCAGCATATTGATGGCGAAGGTGGTCTGCATCTGCGTTTGCATATAGAGTTTGTTCAGGATGACCTGGGCGTTTGCGTCCTTTTTCAGCTCGATGACCACGCGCATACCGTTGCGGTCGGATTCGTCGCGCAGATCGGAGATGTCCTCCAGGCGCTTGTCCTTCACCTGCTCGGCAATGGTTTTCACAAGCTGGCGCTTATTCACCTGATAGGGAAGCTCCGTGATGATGATGCGCTGGCGGTCGCGGCCGAAATTCTCGATCTCGGTGCGCGCGCGAACCGTCACGCGGCCGCGGCCCGTGGCATAGGCCTGCCGGATGCCGGCGCGGCCCATGATGATGCCCTTGGTGGGGAAGTCCGGGCCCGTGATGTGCTGCATGAGATCATCCAGCGTGGCATTCGGGTTATCCAAAACGCAAACGGCGGCGTTGATGACCTCCGTGAGGTTGTGGGGCGGGATGTTCGTGGCCATGCCGACGGCGATGCCGGACGAGCCGTTCACCAGCAGATTCGGGAAGCGGCTGGGCAGAACCTGCGGTTCCTTGCGCGTTTCGTCGAAGTTCGGCAGGAAGTCCACGGTTTCCTTGTCGATGTCCCGCAGCATTTCGTCCGCCATGCGGGCCATGCGGGCCTCCGTGTATCGGTAGGCGGCCGGTGGGTCGCCGTCCACGGAGCCGAAGTTGCCGTGGCCCTCGATCACGGGGTAGCGCAGGGAGAAATCCTGCGCCAGACGCACCAGCGCGTCATATACCGAGGCGTCGCCATGGGGGTGATAGCGGCCCAGTACGTCGCCAACGGCGGTGGCGCACTTGCGGAAGGGCTTGTCGTGGGTGAGATTATCCTCGTACATGGCGTAAAGAATGCGCCGGTGCACGGGTTTCAGACCGTCGCGCACATCGGGCAGCGCACGGCCGACGATGACGGACATGGCATAGTCGATGTAGCTGGTCTGCATTTCCCCGACCAGATCGGATTCGGTGATGATCTGATTCGGGAACGCGATGTCCTCGGGCTTATAGTCGCGGTTGTGAGCCATTTTCGATCATCTCCTTTCTTAAATGTCGAGGTTCACGACGTATTGCGCGTTCGATTCGATCCACTCGCGGCGGGGTTCGACCTCCTCGCCCATGAGCACGGTGAATACCTTATCGGCGGCCACCGCGTCAGCGAGCGTGATGCGGCGCAGCGTGCGCTTTTCGGGGTCCATGGTGGTCTCCCACAGCTCGTGCGGGTCCATCTCGCCCAAGCCCTTGAAGCGCGCGATGTCAACCTTGGCATTGGGGTTGTCGCTGCGCATCTCGGCGGACAGACGGTCGCGCTCGGGATCGGAATACGCCACGCGGGTGGTCTTGCCGCGCGTGAGTTTATAAAGCGGCGGCACGGCGGAATAGACATAGCCATGCTCAATGAGCGGCCGCATATAGCGGAAGAAGAACGTGAGCAGCAGGGTGCGGATGTGGCTGCCGTCCACGTCGGCATCGGCCATGATGATGATCTTGTGGTAGCGCAGCTTTTCGATGTTGAACTCCTCGCCGATGCCCGCGCCCAGCGCAAGGATCATGGGATAGAGCTTGTCGTTGCCGTAAATTTTGTCGGCGCGCGCCTTTTCCACGTTCAGCATCTTGCCCCACATGGCCAAAATGGCCTGGAAGCGGGAGTCGCGGCCCTGAATGGCGGAGCCGGCAGCGGAGTCGCCCTCCACGATGTACAGCTCGCACAGCGCCGGGTCGCGCTCGTTGCAGTCCTGCAATTTGTCGGGCATCTGGCCGGATTCAAGACCCGTTTTGCGGCGCACGGATTCACGGGCGCGGCGCGCGGCCTCGCGGGCACGACTGGCCGTCATGGCCTTTTCCAAAACCGCCTTGCCGACGGAGGGATTCTCCTCCAAAAATTGCTCCAAGCCCGCCGAAACCACGGAATCGACCAGCGTGCGCATCTCGGAGTTGCCGAGCTTGGCCTTAGTCTGGCCCTCAAACTGCGGGTTTTCCAGCTTCACGCTGATGATGGCGGTCAGACCCTCGCGGCAGTCATCGCCGGAGAGATTTTCGTCCTCCTTGAGAATTTTCTTCTCATGGCCGTAGGCGTTCAGCGCACGGGTCAGCGCAGCCTTGAAGCCCGTTTCGTGCATACCGCCTTCCGGCGTGTGGATGTTGTTGGCGAACGACACCATGATCTCGCTGTAGCTGTCGTTATACTGCATGGCGATCTCGGCCGTGGCGTCGGAGCGGTCGCCGCTCATGTAGATAACGCCCTCATGCACGGCGGTCTTGCCCTGATTGATGAAGGTGACGAACTCGCGGATGCCGCCTTCGTAATACATCTCGTCAAAGATGCGCTCCTCGCCGCGCAGATCCTCCGTGGAAATGCGCAGTCCCGCGTTCAAAAACGCCTGCTCGCGCATACGGCGGTGCAGCGTTTCATAGTCATATACCGTTTCCTCGAACATTTCCGGGTCGGGATGGAAGCGCACGATGGTACCGGTATGGTCGGTCTGGCCGATGATGGTCATATCCTGCGTCTTTACGCCGCGGGAAAACTCCATGTGGTAGATATTGCCATTTTTATGAACATCGACCTCCAGCCAGTCCGACAGGGCGTTCACGACCGAGGCGCCCACGCCGTGCAGACCGCCGGAAACCTTATATCCGCCGCCGCCGAACTTGCCACCGGCATGCAGAACGGTGTAAACGACCTCCAGCGCGGGCTTGCCGGTCTGTTCCTGAATGTCCACGGGGATGCCGCGGCCGTTATCCTCCACGCGGATCACATCGCCTTTTTCGATCGTGACGCGGATATGGTCGCAATAGCCGGCCAGCGCCTCGTCGATGGCGTTGTCCACGATCTCATATACCAGATGATGCAGACCCGAAGCGGACGTGGAGCCGATGTACATACCCGGCCGCATACGAACCGCTTCCAGACCCTCGAGCACCTGAATTTTTGATGCGTCGTATTCCTGGGTCACTTTTTCGTTGATTTCATTGCTCATTGACTGCTCTCCCATCGTTTTGCCAATATCGCCGAATTCGGCTGCGCAAGGATCACGGTTCCATCCGTGCAAACGGCGAACGCCTTTGGCAGATCCTCCGCCGCGTTCACGATGTTTCCCTGCTTCTCGTTAAAATTCAAAAATTTGCGCGTGTCGATCGCCCAACTGGTGTTGTCCAGATCGAAGATCGCCACGATGTCCTTCTTTTCATAAGCGGCCTCGCCGCCAAGATAGATCCAGTTTGTCATGTTGCCTCCCGCACCCGTCCGGCCATCACGCTCAAAACGCGCCCGCCCGTGCGGTTTGCGATGTTGTCGTCCTCGCAGCAGGAGATGAGCGTCTGTCCGCCGCCGATGCGGTTTAGAACAAAGCTCTGCCGCCGCTCGTCAAGCTCGGACAACACATCATCGAGCAGCAGCACCGGATACTCGCCCGTTTCGGCCAGAAACATCTCCCTCTCGCCAAGCTTGATGGAAAGCGCCGCCGTGCGCGTCTGGCCCTGCGAGGCGAAGGATTTGGCCGCGCGGCCGTTGATAGATATCTCCATATCGTCCTTATGCGCGCCGGTGAGACACATCCCCGCGTCCAGCTCCGCCTGGCGGTGCGCCTCCTGATGGGCGCAGATCTGGTAGTAGATGTTCTCCACGCTCGCCGTGGGGTCGGTCACGGTGGAAACGGTTTTATACCCCAGCGACAGTTCCTCGCCACCGCCGGAAAATTCGCGGTGGATGGGCCCGGCGGCCTCGTTCAGCCGCTGCACAAAGCTGGCCCGATAGCGGATCAGCCGCGCCGAGCAGCGGGCCAAGCCGTCCGAGAACTCGTCCAGCGCGGAAAGCAGGCTTGGCTTATCCCGCCAGTCGCGCAAAATGCGCGTTTTGTTTTCGTACAGCTTGTTAAAATCGGTCAAGATCGCCGCGTAGCCGGGCCGAAGCTGGGCAATGGCGCTGTCCATCAGCCGCCGCCTTGCTGCCGCGCCCTCTTTTATAAGGTAAAGATCATCCGGCGAGAAAAGCACCGCCGTCATCACGCCGGAAAGCTCCGCCGAGCGCTTTTTCACGCTGTTTACCGTCACCTGCCGACTCTGGCCGCGCCGGAACAGAAGCTGAATGTCCTGTTCCCGTCCGCCGCTCGACACTTCGGCCAGCACACGCGCCCATGAGCAGTCGAAGCCGATCAGCTCCTTATCAAAGCGCGTGCGGAAGCTGTGGGCCCCCGTTAAAAGCCATACGGCCTCCAGCAGATTCGTCTTGCCCTGCGCGTTCGGCCCCGCGATCACATTCACGCCCGGCGCAAACTCCACCAGCTCCTCGTCGTAGTTGCGAAAGCCGGAAAGAGAAAGCCTGTTTACTCTCATGCGCCGGCCTTGAGACGCACGGGCAGGATCATGTACGAGAAGTTGTCCGAACCGTCCGCCGCCCTGATCACGCAGGGGGAGGAATCGGTGTTCAGACAAAGCGTCAGCTCGTCCGCCGGAGCGGCCTTGAGGGCATCGAGCAGATAGCGGTTGTTAAAGCCGATCTCAAGGCCCTTGCCGTCGCCGGAGATGGGGCAGCAGTCGTTCGCCTTGCCCACGCCCGTTGCGCAAACGAGAGAAAGCTCCCCGTCGCCAAAGGTGAGCCGCAGCGGATTTTTGATCTTTTCGTCGATGATCAGCGAAACGCGGCTGACCACGCGCAAAAGCTCGCTGCGCTCGATCTTCACGCGGATGTTGAACTCCTGCGGAATACTCTTTTTATAGTTGAGGAACTCGCCCTCGAGCCGTCGGGAAATGAGAACCGTGTCGCCTACAACGAAGGAGATGTGCTTGGCGCCAACGGTTATATCCACCTTGTCATCGGTATCGGCGCAGAGCTTTTCAAGGTCGAGCAGCGCCGTGCCCGGAACGATGAACTTGCAGGCGGGCATACCCTCGCCCTCCACATTCTCGCGCCGCAGGGCCAGCCGGTAGCCATCCACCGCCACAACGGTCAGCGAATTTCCGTCCAGCTCAAACAGCGAGCCGGTATAAACCGGACGGCTTTCGTTGTCGCTCACGGCGAAAATCGTCTGGTGGATCATCTCGCCCAGAAGTTTCTGCGGCAGACCAATGCAGTTTTCGTTGTCCACCATGGGAAGCTCGGGATATTCCTCGGCGTCCGTGCCGATGATGTTGAAAACCGAAGCGCCGCAGCGGATGGTCACGGCCAGAGAGCTGTCGCACGAAATTGTCACGATGCCGTCCGGCAGACTGCGCACGATCTCCGCAAAAATGCGCGCGCCCAGAACCACTGCGCCCGGCTCCGCCACATCGGCAGGGAAGTGGGTATAGATGCCCTTTTTCAGATCGTATCCGGTGATCTTCACCTCGGCGCCCGCCTCGATCAGCAGGCCTTCCAGCGCGGGGATGGGGCTTTTCGAAGCCGCGCAGCGTCCCGCCGTGTTCACAGCCGCCAGCAGCAAATATCGCTCACAGGAAAATTTCATAAATCGTCTCCTCCTAGCAAGAGAGATAGAATATATATTTTAGTAGCGTTAGTAGTAGGAAAAATAAGTGTTGAAAAGTTGAAAAAGGCTTTGATTTTCAAGGAAAATCGATGTTGAAAGAAATGTTGAGAAAATCAGTGGTTTTCAACAGGTAAAATGCGTGTGATTTTTCTCGACCGCTTTCCACGGCGGATTTTTGAACAAAGTTTGAAAAATTGTGGGAAGATCAGCTTCGCGCGTTGATGTTGGAGGTGATGTCGCGCACGGTGGCCGCCGTTTCGGGGTCGCTTTTGAGCAGATCCTCGACTTTTCGGATCGAGGAAAGCACGGTGGAGTGGTTGCGGTGGTCGAATTCCTCGCCAATATCCACCAGCGAAAGATTTGTAAGCCGCCGGATGAGATACATGGCAACCTGCCGCGCCATGGCGGTGTTCTTGCTGCGGCGCTGGCCGCGGATATCCTCGACGGAAAGGCCGAAATAGCGCGCCGTTTCCGTGATGATGACCTCCGGCGTAGGGATGTAAACGCCCACGCGGATGACGTCCTTGATCGCGCGCTTCACGCTCGTCACGGTGATGGAATCGTCCATGATGTCGCGATAGGCCGTCAGACGGTTCACAACGCCCTCAAGCTGGCGGATGTTTTCCGTGATGCTCTCGGCGATGAACTCCACCACCTCGTCCGACAAGACAAGACCGAGGCTCTGACCCTTATCGCGAACGATCGCCATGCGCAGCTCAAGGTCGGGCTTTCCGATGTCCGCCATCAGGCCGCCCTCAAAGCGCGAGCGCAGGCGGTCTTCGAGCTTGACCATATCCAGCGGGGGCCGGTCGGAGGTGATGACGATCTGGTGGCCGGCCTCGTAGATGTTGTTGAAGGTGTGGAAAAACTCCTCCTGCACGCCGAGCTTGCCGGCGATGAACTGGATATCGTCCACCAGAAACAGATCGACGTTGCGGTATTTCTTGCGGAACTCGGCCTGAGTGCCCTCGCGCAGGCTTGCGACCATTTGATTCGTGAACTCGTCGCCTTTGACGTAGCCGATCTTCACGTCCGGATCATGTTCGCGAATATACTTGGCGATGGCCAGCAGCAAATGGGTCTTGCCAAGGCCGGAATTGCCGTAGATGAACAGGGGGTTATAAACCTTGCCGGGCTTTTCCGCCACGCCCATCGCCGCCGCATGGGCAAATTTGTTCGACTGGCCAACGATGAAGCGGTCGAAGGTATAGGCCGCCGCCTCAGGCAGATCGTCGGGTTCGGATTGGCTTTCGTATTCCTTCACCTCGTCGCCAACGAGCACCAGAAGGCTGAAGTCGCAGCTGAAAAGATCGCTCATCACGCTGCGGATGGTGTCGCCAAAGCGGCCGGAGATGATGTCACGCTTAAAATTGGAGCTTGTTTGCAAAACCAGCCGCCGGTCATCCAGCTCCACGGGCGTGCAGTCGGAAAACCATGTATTGAGCGCCGTGGGCGTAAGCTCGCCGGACAGCTTGTCAAGCACGTTGGCCCAAACGTCGGTCAGGGAATTCACGCGCGTCCCCTCTTTCTGTTTAAGTAAATACTATAATAGAATATAAATACTATTATAATATATCACAGTCCGCCCAGGTTTTCAACACATTATTATAATAGTATGGAAAAAGACGGTTGAATTTTCCTGCCGATGCGTATAGAATAAACCTTTGCGAGGTATGCAATGTGAAAACACTGACCCGATCGATTTTGGATAACCCCACCTTGACCCCCCTCCCCGAGCGGCTGGAAGGGGGCTTTTCGCCTGCCCTGGCCACGGGGCTTTCCGCCGTTCACCGGGCGCAATTGGCTGCGGCGCTGCATTTGGAAACAGGCCGTCCGCTGGCCGCGATCTGTCCGGACGATACCGCCGCGGAGGCCATGGCCGCCGATCTCGGCGCGTTTTTGGGCCGAAACGTGCCCGTGCTCGTGGGGCGCGAGCTGTCGTTTTATGGCGCCGAGGCGCAGTCGCATCAAACCGAACAGCGTCGTTTGGGGGCGCTGGACGCGCTTGCACAGGGCGCGGCGGATGCCGTGGTGATTTCCCTTCCCGGCCTTTTGCAGCGCGCCATACCGCCGGAAAAGCTCTCAAACGCGGCGTTTACGCTTTGTCGGGGCGATGCCATTGCCATCGAGGATGTGCAGGACCGTCTGCTGCGGGCGGGTTATGAGTCCTGTGACAAGGTCGAAGGCGCGGGCCAGTTTGCCCGTCGGGGCGGCATATTGGATGTGTTTTCGCCCTCGGAAAGCGAACCGGTGCGCATGGAGTTCTGGGGCGATGAGATCGACGAGATGGCCTTTTTCGATGTGGCCAGTCAGCGGCGCGGCCAGAATGCAAAGTCCATCCGCGTGGTGCCGGCAGCGGAATCGCTGCCCAGTCTCTATCCCGGCGGCAAAACGGCGCTGGCGAAGGCGCTGCGCGCGCTTTCCGGACGCATCAATCCCCATGCCCGCCGCTTTGACCCCGCGCGGCTGAAAGAGAATCTCGAACGCGATGCCGAGGCGCTGGAAAACCGGCCTCTGCTTCCCGCGGCCGATCGCTATATGGCGCTGATCT
The DNA here is from genome assembly GCA_964386575.1 of uncultured Oscillospiraceae bacterium. GTDB lineage: Bacteria > Bacillota > Clostridia > Oscillospirales > Oscillospiraceae > CAJOIG01. The sequence goes on from CAYLSA010000018.1 coordinate 20,113, forward strand.
ATCCGGAGTTTGCAAGCGCCTTTGATTATCTACCCGCCGATGCGCTCGTGGTGTGGTGCGAGCCGGGCAAATGCGCCGAGCGGGCCAAGGAGCAGCAAAAGCAGGCCGCGGAAAACGAGCAGACGCTCATCGCCGCCGGTATGCTCATCGATAAGCTTGTAAATTACCGCCTCGGCATGGATGAGGCCGTGGCCGCGATGGGCGAGTTTGCCCTCGTTCTGGCGGACAGTCTCACGGTTGGGCGTTATCCGGTCGAGCCGAAAACCATATGCGGCGTGCAGGCGCGCCAGCTGCCTTCCTATGGCGGCAGTGCCCAAACCGCGGCGGACGATGTGAGCCATTGGCTGCGCGAGGGCTGCCGCTGCGTCGTGCTCACGGGGGACAGCCGCCGTGCCGCCGCCATGCGCGACATTTTGGCGGAAAAGGGCGTGGAAAACGTCTATGTGGATGAAAACCTTTCCGCCCTGCCCGAGGCGGGCCGCTGTGCCGTGGCCGTGGGCAGTCTCTCCGCCGGATTTGAATACCCCCAGCTCAAGCTCGCCGTGCTCACGGACACGCAGATCGCCCGCATGGCCGCCCGTCGTGGCCGCCGCAAAACGCAGGCGGCGGGGCTGAAGATCGGCAGCTATGAAGATCTTTCCGTGGGCGATCTCGTGGTGCATGAGGTACACGGCATCGGCCGCTTTGCGGGCATTTTCCGCATGCCGGCGGACGGCGTGGAAAAGGATTATATAAAAATATGCTACGCCGGAACGGACAGTCTCTATGTTCCGGCCATGCAGCTCGATCTGGTCACGAAATACATCGGCGCCGGAACCGGCGGGGACGATAAGCCCATCAAGCTGTCGAAGCTCGGCGGAGCCGACTGGACCCGCGCCCGCTCGCGTGCCAAGGCCGCCGCCAAGGAGATGGCCGGCGAGCTCATCCGCCTGTATGCCGCGCGGCAAAATACGCCCGGCCACGCTTTCGCGCCGGACAGCCCGTGGCAAAACGAATTTGAGGACGCGTTTGAATACGCGGAAACGGACGACCAGCTTCGCTGCACGGCGGAGATCAAGGCGGATATGGAAAAGCCCGTGCCGATGGACAGACTGCTTTGCGGCGATGTGGGCTTCGGCAAAACGGAGGTGGCGCTGCGCGCCGTGATGAAATGCGTGCTGGACGGCTATCAGGCCGCGATCTTAGCGCCGACAACGGTTTTGGCCCAGCAGCATTATCAGACCGCCGTGAGCCGCTTTTTCGGCTTCCCGGTGAAGATCGGGCTGCTTTCGCGCTTTTCCACGGCGGCGCAGTCGCGCGATACTTTGCACGGCATGGCCGATGGCAGCGTGGACATCGTGATCGGCACGCATCGCCTTTTGCAAAAGGATATCAAATTCAAGCGCCTCGGTCTGCTGATCGTGGACGAAGAGCAGCGCTTCGGCGTGGCGCACAAGGAGCATATCAAGGAGATGGCCGCGCAGGTGGACGTTCTCACGCTCTCGGCCACGCCCATCCCGCGCACGCTGAACATGGCGCTGGGCGGCTTGCGGGATATGTCCGCCATCGAGCAGCCGCCGCAGGACCGTCAGCCGGTCGAAACGGTCGTCATGGAGCACGACTGGGCCGTGGTGGCCGATGCCATCCGCCGGGAGGCCGCGCGCGGCGGGCAGGTGTATTATCTGCACAACCGCATCGACACCATCGAGCGCACGGCCATGCGCCTGGAAAAGCTGCTGCCCGAGATCACGCTCACGGTGGCCCACGGCCGCATGGACGAGCGGGAACTTTCCGCCGCGATGGAGAAAATGTCCTCCGGCGAGGCGACGGTGCTTGTTTGCACCACCATCATCGAAACCGGCATCGATATCCCGAATGTGAACACCCTCATCATCGAGGACGCCGATAAGCTCGGTCTGGCGCAACTTCATCAGCTTCGCGGCCGCGTGGGCCGCTCGTCGCGCAAGGCCACGGCGTATCTGACCTATAAAAAGGATAAGGTACTCACGGAGATCGCCCAGAAGCGCCTCGATGCCATCCGCCAGTTCGCCCAGTTCAACTCCGGCATCCGCATCGCCATGCGCGATCTGGAAATTCGCGGCGCGGGCAATCTGCTCGGCGCGGAGCAGTCGGGGCATATGATCGACGTGGGCTTTGATATGTATATGAAGCTGTTGTCCGAGGCGGTGCAGGAGGCGCGCGGCGAGCCGGCCCCCGTGCGGGCGGAATGCTCGGCCGATCTGTCCGTTTCCGCGTCCATCCCGGAGGAATACGTCCACTCGCCCGAACAGCGCATGGATCTCTACCGGCGCATCGCGCTCATCCGCTCGGAGGCGGAGGCCGACGATCTCACGGAGGAGCTGTGCGACCGCTTCGGCGACCCGCCTGCCAGCGTAAACAGTCTCATCCAGGTGGCGCTGTTGCGCGCCGAGGCGTCCGAAAACGGCATTGCGGAGGTCGTGCAAAAGGGCGGCGCGCTGCGCTTTGTGTTTGCCGATTTCGATTTTGCGCGCATCAGCGCCCTGTACGCCAAGCCCGCGTGGAAGGGCCGCATCAAGGTGGAGGCCGGCGGCAAGCCCGCCGTGGCCATGCGTCTGCGCTCGAACCGGCGCATTTTGGAGGAGGCGCGCGAGTTTATCCGCGACTATCGCGCCACGAACGCGAAAAATTCATAATTTGGCATCATCCGGCGTGCGCATCTATGCTATAATGCCGGTGACAAAATGAAAAAAGAAGGGTTGAAGAACATGAAAAAGACCATTGCCCTGCTGCTGTGCTGTGTGCTGCTGCTCGCGCTTTGCGCCTGCTCGGCCGAAACGCGCATCGAAGGCTATGAGGACGACACCACGGAGCTGACCGCCGTGACGCCGGAGCCGGAAACAGCGACCGCCGAGACGACGGAAACCGTCTCCACCGGTCTGGACTGGGCGGCGGCTTATGCCCAGCATGATCCCGACGAGGTGGTCATCCGCGTCGATGGCGAGCCCATCACATGGCAGGAGCTTTTCTATGAGCTGGCCAACGTGACGGCCGGCCTGCAGTCCGCTGCCGGCAGCGCCATCACCGACTGGAACGCCATGATCCGCGACAGCGCCGGAAACGAGGCCGCCTGCGGCGATTATGTGCTTTCCTATGCGCTGACCGTTTTGGCCCAGTACCACTGCGTTTACAGCCATCTCACGGCGGAGGGCGTCACGCTCACGGCGGAGGGCGAGGAATATGTCGAGGCCGTCAAGCAGACCATGATCGACAGCTATTTCGGCGGCGATAAGCAGAAATTCCTCGATAATCTCGCGGCGCTGTTTTGCTCGGAGGAGCTGTATGACTGGTTCAACCGCGTCGATGAGATGTACGCCGAGGGCTTCAACTTCCTCTACGGCATCGACGGCGCGAAGCTGACGGACGAGGAAGTGCTCGACTACGGCAAGGACAACAGCTACGTCCAGATCCGCCAAATCTATATCTATCCCGAAGCGGCCGGGGCCTCCGGCGAAGCCGAAACCGAATCCGAGACCACGCCGGTCGATACCGCCGTGCTCGAGCCCCTTGCGGCCCAGCTTGGCGCCGCCGTGGATAACGAAGCGCGCGAGGGCCTGTTTGACGGCCTGTATGCCCAGTATAACGAAAACGAGGCTCTTGCGGTCTATGGCCCGTCCCGCGCCGTCAGCGCCGACGATGTGTCCATCGGCAGCATCGATTCCGCCGTTTACAGTGCCGCGCTCGCGCTGGAGGACTACGGCTATGCCTGCGTGGCAACGGACGATGCCGCCGTGCTGGTGATGCGCGTGCCGCTTGCGGCCGATGCGCCGGTGTATTACGAGAGCGCCATGGCCAAGCTGTGCGATCTGCGCTACTATGCCGCCTCGCAGCAGTATCTCGAACTCATTAACGGCGAGGAAGGCTGGATCGCCTCCGCGCAGCTTGAGTGGGAGCCGGAGTTCGTGGGCTTCAATCTGGTCGATGCCTTCGCCGTGGCGGCCGATGCTTCCGAGGAGCCCGCCTCCGAAGAAATTTCTGCCGAAGCGTCGGAGGAACCCGCCTCCGAGGAGCCTGCCGGCGCCGAGCCGAGCGCGGAACCCGCTGCCTGACCCCTATTCTCCCGACACGATTCGACAAAACCCGACCCATTTCGGCGGACATCCATGGTGGTGTCCGTCGTTTTTGTCGAAAAAGGGCGAAAAAGGTCTTGTAGAGTTGTTACGAAGATGTTATAATCGTTACGAATTTGTAACTATTCTAAGGAGACCCGATCATGAAGAAGCTTCTGTGTCTTGCGCTGTGCCTTGTGCTTTGTCTGGCGATGATGCCGGCGGCGCTGGCCGCGCAGGAGGAGACCGCCGAGCCGGAGGGCTATGCTGCGGCCGGTGCCTATGCGCCGGATGGCGTCATGTCCGTTGCGCTCGATGGCGCGGCGCCCAAGGTCACGCTCAGCGACCTCACTGCCTACAGCCACGATGCGTCCTACGCCGCGTATACGCTGTCGAAGGGCATCGACGTTTCGTCGTTTCAGGGCGACATCAACTGGAGCCGCGTGAAGTCCGATGGCGTGGACTTTGCCGTCATCCGTGTGGGCGGGCGCTTCAGTCTGACGGGCGGCTTCTATACCGATACCCGTCTCGACCAGAATTTCCAGGGTGCCATTGCCCAGGGCATCGCCACGGGCGCGTATTTCTTCTCCCAGGCGACCACGGAGCAGGAAGCCCGCGAAGAGGCAAACGAGGCCATCCGTCTGCTGGGCGACTGGGCGAAGCTTCTGAAATTGCCGATCTATATCGATATGGAGTATGTAAACGACGCCGGCCGTCTGTATGACGCCGATCTCACCGCCGCCGAGCATACCAAGATCGCCCTCGCCTTCTGCAAGGCCATCGAGGAGGCCGGCTACAAGGCGGGCGTTTACGCCGGTTACTGCACCTTCCCCATCGACGCCAAAGCCATCGCGGACGCGGGCTATGAGGTGTGGCACGCGCAGTGGTACAACAAAACCACCGTCAGCCCGCTTTATACCATGTGGCAGTTTGCCTCCACAGGCAGCGTGGCCGGGATAAGCGGCGATGTGGATCTGGATTTCCGCTATGTCAAAGCGGATACGACCATGGCCGATACGCCCGTTTCCTTCTCCGACGTGCCGGAGAGCGCGTGGTATTATGATAATGTGCAGTATGTCGTGCGCAAGGGCCTGTTTTTGGGCATGGGCGACAATCAATTCAGCCCCAAGGCATCCATGGACCGCGAGATGTTCGTGATCGTGCTGTATCGTTTGGCCGGCGAACCCGCGCCCGAGGGCGAAAGCCCCTTCTCCGACGTGACGAACCGCGAAAGCTGGTACTATGACGCCGTGGTTTGGGGCGCGGAAAACGAGATCGTGACCGGTGTGAGCGCCGATACGTTCGGCGTCGGCCAGCCGCTCACGCGCCAGGAGATGGTAACGCTGCTGTGCCGCTATGCCGCGTGGGCCGGACTTGATACCGCCTCGGAGCAGAGTCTTGAGGACTTCCCCGACCATGCCAATGTGAAATCCTGGGCCGAGGATGCGTTCCGTTGGGCCGTGGAAAACGGCGTGGTGTCCGGCGTTTTGGATAAGACCACGGGCGTTTCCACGCTGGACCCCAAGGAGACCTCCACCCGCGCGCAGGTGGCCGCCGTGATCGAGCGCTTTGATAAGCTGCTGGCCGCCGAAAAGCAGGCGGACGAGACCGAAAAAGCATAAAATATCGCAAGCCGTCGGGCGGTGCCGTGTTGGTGCCGTCCGGCTTTTTTTATATCCGCCCGCGCACCTTTCCTACCAGCCACACCAGCGGCAGTCCGCCCACGGAGACCCCGGCGTAGATCAGCGGGATGATCGTGTCCGACCAACGCTGCAGGGCGAAATTGTCCGCCGCGAGAAAATGCGCCGCCAGCCATACGAGCGCCGCCTCCACCAAAAGCAGCCAGCGCCCGCCGCGCAGCGAGAAATACGGCCCCGCCTCCGGTTCCGCCAGTGAAAAGCACAGCCGCAGCGTCTCGTGGCAGCAGCGCAGCATCAGCGTGGCAAGGCAAAAATCCGAAAACACCCACATCGCCGCGATCAGTGCCGCGATGCGCGAGCCGAGACCGAACACGGTCAGATCGCGCGCCATGATGAAAAACGGATAGATCATCCGCCCCGTGAGCGCCGGGCCGAACGAGCCCACCACCGTCACGCACAGCAGCACGGCCAGCGCTCCCAAGATCGAAAAGCACGGCATATACGGCCCCAGCCGCCGTTCGCGATCGTCCGTGTAGCGCATCAGAAACGTCAAACACGCGAAAAACGCGCCCACATTCGCCATCGGAAGCGCCCCCAGCAATGCGCCAGGCAGTTCCGCCGCCTGCACGGCCAGATTCGCCTCCTGCACGTTTTCAAACGCCGCCGCGAAGGTGAGCGCCAGCACCGCCAGCATAAAGGCGAGCAAAATCACCGCCGTCCGGCCCAGCGCGCGCAGCTTCCCCATCGCCGCCATCAGGCATAAAAGCAGCATCACGCTGTAGAAAACCGTCGGCCCGCTGTCCGGATACACGGTCGTCACGAAGCGATCCGCGCCCACGCGCAGCAGAAAGCCCGCATACAGCAAAAAAGCCCCGCCGTATAAAAGCAGTGCCGCCCGCCCCACATACGGGCCAAGACATTGCAAAAACAGCTCGCCCATGCCGCCGTCCGTTTTCCGCAGCAGATAAAACACGAACGCCGCAAACGCCGTGGTCAGCCCAAAGGCCGGCACCGCGCTCAGCCATCCGCCCGCGCCGCCCAGCCGCACCGCCGCGCCCGGCAGCACCCGTATCATCGGCGAAAGCAGCCCCAGCGCCATGCACGCGGCAAATTGCCGTCTTGTCATCGGTCTCCTCCCTCCTGCGGCCGCAGTCCATAGCCGTGCTCGGCGTGAACGGAAACGGAAACGCGATACTCCGCCGCCTCGCGGTCGTCCAACAGATCGAGGAAATCGCAGCCGAGCGCCTCCTGCAGCGCCAGTACGCGCCCGATCTGGCCGCGCAAAGCCTCGTTCAGCGCCGCGCTCAGCGCCTTCGGGTCCACCTCGCCCTCCGATTCCACGATCACGGCATCCGCCTCGCAGTGAATATCCGCCGCGCCGGTGTCATCAAGGCTCGTTTTCACGCTTCCGCTGCCAAGCCGCACCGTCACGCGGCCCGCCTCGGTTTCCAGCGTCACGCGCGCGCCCTGCGGCGTTCCCAGCAGCAGCAAAACGCCCGCCGCGTCCTCCTGCTCGATGAAGGCGCACAGCGCCCCGTCGCGGAACACGGCGAAGCCCGCCGGCAGGATGCTCGCGCTCCGGTCGAAGCGGATGTCGTCCGTCTCATCCGCCGCGCGCACCGCGCCGCACAGCCCTGTGCCGCTCTCGGCCAGCGCCGCCGCCAGCGCGCGTATCGTGACCACGCTGCCCTCGCCCAGCTCCCGCACGCCCGCCTCCAGACTTTCGAGCTTCTCCGCCGTGCCGCCCTGCCTGTCCGCCGCCGCCAAAATCAGCTCCGCCGCCGAATCGCGCGCGATGAATGCCGCCGCATCCAGCCGCATCCGCGGGTTGCGCTCGATCCATTCCAGCCATGGCTCCATCCCCGCCTCCGCCGCCGCGCGCCCGAACAGGATGTACTGCACGTGCGCGTAATACGGCTGCGCCTCGGGAAAGGCGTTTTGTATCTCTGCCAGCGCCTGTTCGATGCTCTCCGCGCTGCGGCGCAAAACGGCGGGGGTCGCGTCGCTCGTGGCTCCTTTCGCCGCCACGGCTACGGTCACGGTGCCGTTTTCCGCATCGATGCCCAGCGCCTGCACGGGCCGCAGCCGCTCCACATCGCGGTAGTTCGAGTAAATGCTGCCCTGACAGCCGCCGCACAGCACCATCGCCACAATTATAAATAGTATGCCCAGCCGTCTCACGGCGCGCGCCTCCTTTTGTCCGGGCCGCATATATCCGCCGGACGGAAGCGGGCGGCTGTCTCCGGCTCGCGCGTCAGCACCCCTGCGCCGTCCGCCATGCGTCCCGACCCGAGCGGCGACATATAATCCGTCCCGAAGCTCTCCAGCGAGCACAGATGCCACAAAAGCGCCGTGGCCGCCGCCAACAGCCCGAACATCCCCGCCGCGATGGCCGCCAATACCATGCCGAAGCGCCCCAGCCGCAGCGTCGCGGCGAGGTCCTGGTTGGGGATGGTGAAGCCCGCAATGCCCGTCACCGCCACCACGATCACGGCGATCGGGCTGATCACCCGTGCCTCCACGGCGCTCTGCCCCACGATCAGCGCCCCCACGATGCTCACTGTCTGCCCGATGGAGTCCGGCAGTCGCAGCCCCGCCTCCTGCAACAGCTCAAAGGCTACCAGCATCCCCAGTATCTCCACCGGCGTCGGATATGGCACGTTCTGCTTCGATTCGATCACGGACAAAAGCAGCTTCAGCGGGATCATCT
>CAYLSA010000019.1:0-3296 GCA_964386575.1 uncultured Oscillospiraceae bacterium
ACGCCGGTACCGACCCCAACGCCTACGCCGGAGCCGACGGCCACGCCGGAACCGACGCCGCGGCCGCTGAACACGGGGACTTTCACGGCGCCGGACGGCAGCGAGCTGACTGTGAAAAGGGACGGCAGCGTCAGCTATAAAACCGAGGTTTCCGGCACGATAAACGGCGCGGCCATGAGCGGCGTGCTCACCTTCACGGGCACGGCGGATGAGGAGGGCTTTACCTTCACCAGGGTGAGCTACGGCGTGCTTGACCTGACGGATATCGCCCGTGCCAACGGGCTGGACGATGCGTCCCACTGGGAAAACGAGGCGTGGGCGCTGTATATGCAAAACTACGGGAATTGATCGGAGAGAGAAAGTTGGATCTTTACCAAGCGGGACAATGCGATGTGGCCGTGGTCGGCGCGGGCCATGCCGGCATCGAGGCGGCACTGGCGGCGGCGCGGCTGGGCTGCGACACGATATGCTTCACACTCAGTCTGGATATGGTGGGCAATATGCCCTGCAACCCGGCCATCGGCGGCACGGGCAAGGGCCAGCTTGTGCGCGAGCTGGACGCTCTCGGCGGCGAGATGGGCCGCGCGGCGGATCGCGCCTGCATCCAATACCGTATGCTCAACACCGGCAAGGGTCCGGCGGTGCGTTCCCTGCGCGCGCAGGCGGATCGCCGCCATTATCAGGCCGTGATGAAGAAAACGCTGGAGGAGCAGCCCCATCTGCGCGTGAAGCAGGCGGAGATCGTGGACATCGGCGTGGAGGACGGGCGCGTTGTGTCCGTGACCACGGATAAGGGCGCGGTGTGGCGCGTGGGCGCGGTGGTGATCGCCTCGGGTACCTATCTGCGCGGCCGGACGATCACGGGCGAGTGCGTGCGCGATTCGGGGCCGGACAACATGGCGGCGGCGATGGCGCTTGGCGTGAAGCTTGGTGAACTCGGCCTTTCCATGCGCCGCTTCAAAACCGGCACGCCGCCGCGCATCAACGCCCGCTCGGTGGATTTTTCCAAAATGCAGCTTCAGCTTGGCGATGAAAAGGCCGAGGCGTTTTCGTTTTTCACGGCCACACCGCCGGAAAATCAGGCCGTGTGCTACCTTACATACACCAATCCGGAAACGCACCGCATCCTGCGCGAAAATCTCGACCGCAGCCCGCTTTATACCGGCGTGATCGACGGCGTGGGCCCGCGCTACTGCCCGTCCATCGAAACGAAGATCGTCACCTTCCCGGACAAGGAGCGCCACCAGTTGTTCATCGAGCCGATGGGCCTGGACACGCAGGAGCTGTATGTGCAGGGTTTTTCCTCGTCGCTGCCGGAGGACGTGCAGGAGCGGGCGCTGCATACCATCGCGGGCCTTGAAAAGGCGGAGATCACCCGCGCGGCCTACGCCATCGAATACGATTGCGTGGACCCCACGGAGCTGTATCCCACGCTGGAAACGAAAAAGATCGTGGGCCTTTACGGCGCGGGCCAGTTCAACGGCTCGTCCGGCTATGAGGAGGCCGCCGTGCAGGGGCTTGTGGCCGGGGTGAACGCCGCGCGGCGCGTGCAGGGCAAGGAGCCGTTCATCCTGCGCCGCGATCAGGGCTACATCGGCGCGCTCATCGATGATCTGGTCACCAAGGGCACGGAGGAGCCGTACCGCATGATGACCTCGCGCAGCGAGTATCGCCTTGTGCAGCGGCAGGACAATGCGGACGAGCGTCTTGCGCCCGTGGGCCACGCGCTGGGGCTTGTTTCGGATGAGCAACTGGCCATGGTGCAGGAAAAATACGAGGCCGTTCGCCGCGAGATCGAGCGGCTTGAGAAAACGAAGCTTTATGAGCTGTTAAAGCGGCCGGAAAATACCTATGACTCCCTCGCACCGCTCGATCCCGAGCGGCCGGAGCTTCCCGAAAGCGTGCGCCGCAGCGTGGAGATCCGCGTCAAATACGCCGGCTACATCCGCCGCCAGGAGCGGGAGATCGAGGAATTTCGCCGCATGGAAAGCCGCCGCATCCCGGCGGACATCGACTATGAGGTCGTGCAGGGGCTGCGAACGGAGGCGCGGCAGAAGCTCGGGCGCATCCGGCCGGAGAATTTCGGTCAGGCGGGACGCATTTCCGGCGTGTCGCCCGCGGATGTGACGGCGCTGATGATCTGGGTGGAGAAAAAGGAATGGAAGCAGTAGTTTTGGGTCTGTCGGGCGGAGTGGATTCCTCCGTGGCGGCGGAGCTTTTGAAAAGAGAATATAAGGTTCTGGGCCTGTATCTGGAAAACGGCGCTCCCGGCGGAGCGGACGCGGCACGGGCAGCGGCCGAGCGCGCGGGCATCGAGCTGTGCGTGCAGGATGTGCGCGCGGCGATGGAGCAGCACGTATGCGCGCCCTTTGCCGCCGCCTATCGGCGCGGTGAAACGCCGAATCCCTGCGTGCTGTGCAATCCCACGGTGAAGATGGCGGCGCTGGAGCGCTTTGCCGATGCAAACGGCGCAAAATACATCGCCACGGGACACTACGCCCGCCGCGAAGCGGACGGCATCTATAAGGGTCGGAGCGCAAACGACCAGAGCTATATGCTCTGCCGCATCACGCCGCGTCAGGCGCGGATGCTGCTGTTGCCGCTGGGCGGCTATGAAAAACGCGAGGTGCGCGCGCTGGCGGCGGAAATGGCGCTGCCCGCGGCGGCAAAGCGCGACAGCATGGAGATCTGCTTCATCCCCGATAACGACTACGGCGCGTGGCTCGATGCGCGCGGCGATACCTGCCCGCCGGGCGAATATTGGTACGGCGGCCGCGCGGTGGGGATGCATCGGGGCGTGTCCCGCTGCACGATCGGCCAGCACCGCAATCTCGGCGTGGCACTGGGCAAGAAGGTCTATGTCGGCCGCATCGAGGCGGAAACGGGTCGGGTCTATCTGGTCGATGAGCCGGAGCTTTGGAAAACGAGGGTTTTCGTGCGCGACCTGTCGTGGCTCGTTTCACCGGAGGGCGGCGAGCTTGAGGCTGCCGTTCGCACGCGCCACACGCGTTCGGGACCCACGCCCTGCCGCGTGACGCTGGGGGACGATGGCGCGGCCACGCTCATCTGCGCCTCGCCCGTGCGTGCGCCCGCGCCGGGACAGGCGGCGGCGCTCTATGACGCAAACGGCCGTCTTTTGGGCGGCGGCTTCATCACCGGCGCGGATAACGGCGAATGCGAGGACGATCCTTCGTCCGAATAAGCCCCGCATAAACGCGGTTTCGGCGCATAACGGCCGAAAGCGTATCCACCGCCGCCGCATACCGCCGCATAACGACAAAAGGAGAGAGAATATG
>CAYLSA010000019.1:3396-28334 GCA_964386575.1 uncultured Oscillospiraceae bacterium
AGGAGAGAGAATATGCTTTTTGTATGCTATCCCAAGTGCTCCACCTGCCGCAAGGCGGAGGCGTGGCTTCAAGATCACGGCTTTGCCTATACTCTGCGCGACATCAAAACCGACCGCCCCACGGCGCAGGAGATCGCCGCGTGGCAGGAGAGGAGCGGTCTTGCGCTCAAAAGCTTTTTTAACACCAGTGGGATGCTCTATCGCGAGATGGAGCTGAGCCGCCGACTGCCGGACATGAGCCGCGCCGAACAGCTTTCGCTGCTGGGGTCGGACGGAATGCTGGTCAAGCGGCCGATCCTGGTAACGGACGAGGCTGTGCTGGTCGGCTTCCGGGCGGACAAATGGGCCGCGGCCCTTGGCATAAGCGAATAATACAAAACGGCCTGCGGGATGTCCCGTGGGCCGTATTATTATATGTATCGCAGCCGTCTGCCGGAATTTTGGCGGTAACGGCCTTGCATTTTTGTTGCTTTACAAGGACGGGGCGCGTCCTATATACTCAGTGTGTGATTGAAATAACAAGGAGTGTTTTTTCCATGTATGTAGTCAAGAAAGTCCCGAAAGAGAAAAAAGCGCTTTTGTATCAGTGCACCTGGCTGGTGGACGAGGATGTGGAATACGACGAGCTGACCATCACCGAAACGGCGACCATCACGGCGCCGGAGGGCAAATTCGTGGCGCTCACGGTCGATGGCATGGGCCGCGACATAGCGCCCGGCCACTACGTCGGCCGCGTGAAGCTGTCGGTGTCCGACGGCTATCTCATGCAGCCGCATGGGCTCATGACGGCCAACCAGATCGCCCGCTATTTCCACACGGCCGTGTGCGTGGAAGATGGCAGGCTCATGCCGGAAAAGTGCGTGCCCGCCGTGTTGGAGGGCGGAAGCGTGACGGATGCGGCCATGACGGGCGTGTATGTCGGCAGCAGCGAGCGCTCGTTCAACGGCGTGGTCGTGGCGGGCGAGAGCGAGTATACCATCGACAACGTGCGCATGGATCTCGAGGGCTTTGCCGATAACGACTTCCTCGGCGTGGGCGCGGCCGTCACGGCCATCGACAAGGCCAAGGTGACGATCAACAACTCCAAATTCACCATGAGCGGCGTGACGCGCTGCGCCATCCATGTCGGCGGCGACAGCGAGGTCACGGTGAATAACTGCGACATTGAGAACATCAGCCCCGACAGCGACCGCGTGGGCTTTTTCTCCTGGCAGGTGGGCTTTTTGGGCACCAACCGCCTCACGCAGCTGACGGATAACGGCCGCGTGACGTATAACAACTGCCGTCTGAAAACGAATGGCTGGGGCGTTTGCTCCATCGACGGCAGCGACGACGGCGTGAAAATGCTGCTCAAGGACACGAAGATCGAACTGTCCGGCCCCCGCGCGCACGGCTACGGCGCGTTCTGCATCGGCGAAAACGAGGTCACCTTCGACCACTGCGAGGCCGATGTGAACGGCTATCCCATGATGCTCATGGGTATGCAGGGCCTTGGCCGGGCCAATATTCTCAATGGCAGCGTCATCCGCGGCCGTCGCTTCGGCGCGTTCGTCGCGGGCGATGACAACAGCCTCTTCACCATCGCGGACTCGAAATTTGAAACCGGCAAGGCGTGCCTTTGCGTCAAGGGCAGCGCCACGGTCATCGATATCCGCAATTGCGCCATGACCGCCGGAGACGGCGTGATCCTGCAATTGATGGACACGGACGAGGCCGGCATGACCTCGCTGGAATTTTTCGTTCCCGTGGGCGAGACCGACACGGCCCTGCCCGACCGCGACCTTACGGCGGCTTCGGAAAAGGACGATGTGATCGTGCGCCTGAGCGATATGCAGGTCAGCGGCGATTTCTATAACTCCACCACGAACATCCGCGCCTATGAGCGCGGCGCGCAGGGCACGCCCGGCCCCTTCCACGACACGCTGGTCGGCCCCGTGCATTTCTTCGATGCGCCGCCGGAGGATATGCCCATGCCGCCCGATCACCGCGGGCCGAAGAATCTGGGCCTCGAGCTGAAAAACGCCAGCGTCACGGGCCGCATCTCCGCCGCCGGACAGGCCTATCGCGAGGGTCTTACCCGCATCACGGAGGAGAACCGTCTTGAGCTTTCGAACATCCATCAGTGGGCGCAGGAGCCGGTGAACAACGGCGTGTGCGTCTCGCTGGACAGCCGGAGCGTCTGGACGGTCACGGGGGACTGCTGGGTCACGGCGCTGGATCTGGCCGAGGGCGCGAAGCTGTTGGCGCCGGAGGGCAAGACGCTTAAAATGACGATCGGCGGCGAGGATGCTGCCATCGCCGCCGGTCGGTATACCGGTGTTATCAAACTTTCGGTTGAGTAAGTAAAATTCAATTCTGCGCGAAATACCCGCTCAAATGTTCGGCAAGTTCCGGCAGGAGCGGGTTTTCGTTCGTCTGCGACCAAAGACACACCACATCGTCCACAATGCCGAGCGGGTGGCCGCGCAGGACGGGGATGTTCACATAGGGGCTGAAGCGGCAGCCGGCCAGTGTGACGCCGCGCGTGAAGATCATCTCCGCCGTGAGCGACTGATAGTTCGGCAGCGTCACGATCTTCTCGGGGCTGAGATTGGCCACCAGGCGCTCGCGCGCGCACAGCACGCGGTATTCCGTTCGTATCCAGCTCCACGCCGGCGTCATCAAAAGGGGCAGGCCCCAGCAGTCCTCGCGAAAGGGCCCGTCGCCGATGTCGATGGGGGCGAAAAGATGGATGTCCTCCTGCGCCACCACGGCGCACTCCATGTCGCGCCGGTCGGGCTTTTGCGCGCCGGAGAAGAACGCGCAGTCCACGCGCCCGCTGGAGAGTGCATCCATGAGAGCGTTGTTCGGCAGATGATACAGGGAGAAATTCGTGGACGGTTTGTGGGCGAAAAAGCTTTGCAGCCCGTTGCCGAAGGCGCCGTAGGGGTCCAGCCATTCGGACAGGCCCAGCCGCAGTCCCATGGCGAGACTTTTCTGGTGCAGTTGGATATCCTCGCGCAGAAAAGCAAGCTGGCGCTGCTGGCCCTCGAACATCCGCTGGTAGGATACGCCGATCTCCGTCAGGCGAAGCTTGGGGCCGTTGCGGTCGAAAAGACGCGTGTTCAGCTCGGTTTCCAGCGCGATGACCTGCTTGCTCACGGCCTGCGGCGAAAGATACAGCGCCGCGGCGGCCGCGGAAAAGCTTGAGCGCTTGGCCGATTCGAGGAAGCAATTGATCTGGTTTGTGTTCATAAACTCTCCCTCCGGCGGCGAACATAGCTTTCAAACAGCGACACCCACGGGCTCACGGCCTTCTGCGGCGTAACGAACACCAGCCGCAGTTTGTGGGCGGAAAGCGGAATGGATTTCAGCCCATGCATGGGCCGGTAGGCCGGGGCGATGGTGAAGCAGTTGCCGCACAAAAGCTCGGAAAAGGTGCTGCGCGCGTCCGGCAGGATGTCCAGCATCTTCGGCACGATGCCAAGTTCTGCGCAGAACATATGGATGCGGCGGCGGATGGCGTCGTCGTTTGCCTCGCCCATGGGCGCGGCGAGCTGCCGCATGGAGGAAAGCGCGTTTGGCGGCGGCAGTGTTTCCATATCGCGGCTTACGACATACAGCCGTTGCTCGGCAAAGGGCGTGGAAACAACGAGACCGCTGATGTTGTGGGTGCTGTATTCCGGCAGCACGGCCACGTCCAGATAGCCGTCGGTGAGCATGGCGGCGATCTCGGCGGTGGAGCCCTCGCGGAAGTGCAGCTTCGCCTGCGGGTATTCCTGGGCAAAGCCGGTGACGTCCTCGCCAAAGCCCTCGGGACAGCCGGTCCAGTCGTTCCAGCCGATGTAAAGTTCGTTTTGCCCCTCGGGGCTCATGCGCTGGCTGCGCTGGGCAAGGATCGAAAGCTGGGCGTCGCTTTCGCTGCGCCATTTCATAAAGCGCTCGCCCGCCCAGGTGAGGCTGATGCTGTGGCTGGAGCGGTTCAAAAGCGGGAAGCCGAGCTTTGCCTCGAGTGATTGTATGTTGCGGCTGACGGCCTGCTGCGTGCTGCCAAGCTCCTTGGCGGCCACGGTGAAATTGCCCGTGCGTGCCACCGTGAGGAAGCAGGATATTTCCATGTCGTTCATGCGATGTCCCCCTTAACGGGTCGATTTTACGCTAAAAATGCGCCAAAGGCAATATAAATTGTTGTGGGGGTCGAATATTTTTGTTGTTTTACAATAAAAAGAGAGTGTTTTATAATTAACGCAAAGTCTTGCGGCTCTCAGGGGCCGAAGGGACAAAATGAAAGGATGGACAAGAACATGAAGAAAACAACACGTCTGCTTGCTCTGCTTCTGGCGCTGGCCCTGTGCCTGGCTCTGGCCGGCTGCGGCGGCAGCAAGGACGCCACCGCCGAGACCGGCGCCGCCGCCCCTGCTGGTGAGCAGGCCGCGCCCGCGGCGGAGGCCGAAGAAGGTCTGAAGATCTTCAACTACGGCACCGATGCCAACTCCACCACCTTCGACCCCGCTTCCGACCTGCAGACCAACTCCGGCAGCTTCCTCGTTCACGCCGTGGGCGAGAGTCTGTGGACCTGCGATCCGGACGGCAACATGACGCCGAAGCTGGCTTCTGAGGTGGAATACACCGAGGACAGCCTGACCATCAAGCTGCGTGAGGGCGTGCAGTTCTCCAACGGCAACCCCATGACCGCCAGCGATGTGCTGTTCACCTTCAAGCACGTGGCGGCGCAGCTGCGCACGGCGGCCATGTATGCCTGCATGGATCTGGCCAATGCCACCATGCCCGACGACTACACGCTGGTCATCCCCATGAACTACTACGACGCCGCGCTGATCGACCTGCTGGGCAACGCCAGCTGCCTGATCCTCGATGAGGACGTGGCCGGCGTGGAAGGCTACACCTTCGACTGGCTGATCGGCACCGGCCCCTATATGCTCAAGGGCGACGGCGTGACCGACACCTCCGGCTGGGAAGAGTCCGTGAAGTACACCCTCGTGCGCAACCCCTATTACTGGGGCGAGGCTCCCTACTATGACGAGCTGCACGTTTACTTCTACTCCGAGGAATCCACCCGCTATGCCGACTTCCAGGCCGGCAACCTTGACGCGGCCTATCTGACCCAGGCTACCTACATCAACAACCTGGCCAACGGCGCTGTGCCGGATGGCGAGCTGGTCACCGTTAACGAAAACTCCGTCTACTGCTTCGAGATGGCGGTCGCCCTGGGCGGCGCCTCCGGCGAGCCCGAAACGGCGGCTCCCTTCACCGACATCAACATCCGCAAGGCCTTTGCCCACTGCCTTGACATCCCCACCATGGTCGAGTCGCTTGGTGAGGGCGTTTACGCCACGGCTTCCTCCCTCGTGGGCGAGGATAGCTGGGTCTATGAGGATCTGGGCGTTTACGAATACGATCCCGAGCTTGCCGCGCAGTATCTGGCCGAGGCCGGCTACAGCGTGGATAACCCCATCACGATCGAGGTCTACGCCGAGGGCACGGCCTGGACGCTGGCTCTGTTTGAGGCTGCTCAGTCCTACGCCGCCAAGATCGGTATCAACCTTGATCTGGCCGGTGTGACCGACTTTGCCACCATTTTGCCCAAGCTGATCGGCGGCGAAGTGCCCATGAGCTTCGGCCAGGGCTCCAACGGCTCCGGCAACGACCCCGCGAACCTGCTGCAGCAGTTCGGCCCCGCGTCCGACAACTCCCTGCTGCGCGTGCGCGATGCGGAGCTGGGCAACCTGTTCACGGAAGGCACCTCCTGCACCGATAAGGCGCAGCGCGAGCAGATCTACAAGGATCTCATCCGCGGTATGTACGAAAGCTATCATGTGGTTCCCGTTTGCGTCGGCACGGTCAACTTCGCCGTTCGCAGCGACCACACCAGCTTCGCAAGCTCCATCGACACCTCTGCCCGTCTTGACCCGACCCTGCTGACGGACTGATTTAATCTACCATCGCTTAACTTGCGCGGCGGCAGCGTTCGTCTGCCGCCGCTTTTTTTGAGAGGGACTGAAAATGCTAAAATACATCCTTCGTCGCCTGCTGCTGATCATACCGGTTTTGCTGGGCGCGATCATTGTTGTGTTCACCATCAACTTCTTCAGCACTACCGACCCCGCCATGATAAAGCTCGGTCTTTCGGCCTCCGACCCCTATAAGCTTGCCGCCATGCGCGAGACCATGGGACTGAACCGGCCGTATATCGTGCAGCTGGCGGACTATGTTTGGAATCTTCTGCATGGGAATCTGGGCGATTCGTATGTGTATTCCAAAACCGTGTGGGAGCTGCTGGCCGGCCGCATCCCCAATACGCTCAAACTCGGCATCGGCGCCATGGTGATCTCCGTTTGCATCGGCATCCCTCTGGGCATCGCGGCTGCGCTGCATCAGAATTCCGCCGTGGACTACATCACGACCACCTTCGCCGTGGTCATGAACGCCATGCCCGGTTTTCTGGTCGCCGTGCTTCTGATGGTCGTCTTCGCGCTGAAGCTGGGCTGGTTCCCGGTATCCGGTGCGGATGGCTTCAAGAGCTTTGTGCTTCCGGTCATCGCCGCGGGCATCGGGCCCATTACGCAAAACGCCCGAATGACGCGATCATCGGTTTTGGAGGTCATACGCCAGGACTATGTTCGCACGGCGCGCGCCAAGGGCATCGCCGAGAGCAAGGTCATCATGCGCCACGTGATGAAAAACTCGCTCATCCCCATCCTCACGATGGTCGGCTCCGGTCTCGGCACCTGCTTGGCCGGATCTATCTTGGTGGAGATGATCTTCAACATCCCCGGCATGGGTATGCTCATCAACTCCTCCATCATGTCCAAGGATTTCATCACGGTGCAGGGCTGCGTGGTGGTGTGCGCCATCGTGGTGGCGCTGGCGAATCTGCTCACGGACCTCGCCTATGCCGCCATTGACCCGCGTATCAAGGCGCAGTATACCGCCGGAAGCAAACGCCGCGTGAAGGCGGCGGAAGGAAAGGAGTGACGGACATGGCAAATGTGAATCCGGGCACGCTTCGTGCGGAGGAACCCGTGCGCCTGAAAAAGCGCAGCTATTGGGGCGAGGTTTGGCACCGGCTGAAGAAAAACCCCGTGGCTATGATCTGCCTTGCGTTTTTGGCGATTTTGATCCTCGGCATCATTTTTGTCACCGTCATCAGCCCCTTTGACTACACGGAAACCGACCTGACCGTCCGCTTCCAGACCCCCTCGAAGACCCACTGGCTCGGCACGGACGATTACGGCCGCGACCTGCTCACGCGGCTTCTCGTGGGCGGCCGGTATTCGCTGCTCATCGCCATTTTGTCCGTGGCCATCGGCATCGTGTGCGGCATGATCATCGGCGCACTGTGCGGCTATTTCGGCAAGTATGTCGATTCCGTGTTCATGCGCATCATGGACGTTATCATGTCCATACCGGGCATGATGCTGGCCATATGCATCTCCGTGGCGCTCGGCTCCGGCGTTTTCAACACGGCGCTGGCGCTGGCGGTGGGCACCATCCCGATGATCGCGCGGCAATTGCGCTCGTCCACCATGCTCATCAACAGCCAGGAATATATCGAAGCGGCGCGTTCGTTCGGCCAGAGCGATTTGCGCATCATCATGACCCACATCATCCCCAATACCCTCGCGCCCATCATTGTGCAGACCTCGCTGTACATCGGCGGCGCCATCATGGGCATTGCGGGCCTGAGCTTCCTCGGCCTCGGCGTTCAGCCGCCCACGCCGGAATGGGGCAACATCCTCAACAACGGCCTCGATTACATCTACGACTTTTCCACGCGCTGGCACGTGATCGTGTTCCCGGCGGTGTTCATCGTTTTGGCGGAGCTTGCGTTCAACCTCTTGGGCGACGGCCTGCGCGACGCGATGGATCCCCGTATGCGCAAGTAAGGAGGGGCGAGAAATGAGCTTACTGAACATCAAAGACCTGACCATCCACTTCCAAACGGAGGATGGCGACGTCAAGGCCGTAAACGGCATCTCGCTTTCCGTGGAGCCGGGCAAGACCCTCGGTCTCGTGGGCGAGACCGGCGCGGGCAAGACCACCACGGCGCTGGGCATTCTGCGCCTTGTGCCGGAGCCGGGCAAAATTCTCGGCGGCAGCATCGAATATAAGGGCGAGGACATCCTGCAAATGAGCGAAAAGCAGGTGCAGGATCTGCGCGGCAACGAGATATCCATGATCTTTCAGGACCCCATGACGGCGCTCAATCCCGTAATGACGGTCGGCGACCAGATCGCGGAGGTCATCCTGCGCCATCAGGACTGCACCAAGGCCGAGGCCGAGCAGCGCATGGTGGCCATGCTCGACAAAGTCGGCATCTCCGCCGACCGCGCGGGCGATTATCCCCACCAGTTTTCCGGCGGCATGAAGCAGCGCATCATCATCGCCATCGCGCTGGCCTGCAACCCGAAGCTGCTTTTGGCGGACGAGCCCACCACGGCGCTGGACGTGACCATTCAGGCGCAGGTCATGCGCATGATCAACGACCTCAAGCGCCAGTTCGGCACCTCCATGATCCTCATCACGCATGACCTCGGCATCGTGGCCGAATCCTGCGATGCGGTGGCCATCATGTATGCCGGTCAGATCGTGGAATACGGCTCGCTGGAGGATATCTTCGACCACACGGCGCATCCGTATACCAAGGGGCTGTTCGGCTCCATCCCGCGTCTCGATCAGGACACGGAGATGCTCCAGCCCATTCAGGGCCTCATGCCAGACCCCATCAGTCTGCCGTCGGGCTGTGCGTTCCATCCCCGCTGCCCGTATGCCACGGAGCAGTGCGCGCTGGAAAGCCCCGCGCCGGTGGAGGTAAATGCCGGCCATCTGGTGCGCTGCCTGCGCTGTGAAGCGGTGCGAGAGGAGGAGAAAGCATGACGCCGATCGTAGAAGTTGAACATCTTTGCAAATATTTCAAAACGCCCCGCGGACTTCTGCACGCCGTGGAGGATGCGAGCTTTTCCGTCGAGCCCATGACCACGCTGGGCGTGGTGGGCGAATCCGGCTGCGGCAAATCGACGCTCGGCCGCGTCATCATGGGCCTGCATGACGCCAGCGACGGCATCCTGCGCTTCGAGGGCGAGGATGTGACCCATCCGTCCCGCGCCAAGGCCAAGAGCCTGCGCAAGGATCTGCAAATGATCTTCCAGGACCCCTATTCCTCGCTTGACCCGCGTATGTGCGTGTCCGATCTGATCGCCGAGCCCATGAAGTCCATGCGTCTTTACGACAAGCGCGAGCGCGAGCGCCGCGTGGCGGAGCTGATGGACACGGTGGGTCTTGCGCGCCGCTTTGCCTTTGCCTATCCCCACGAGCTGGACGGCGGCCGCCGCCAGCGCATTGGCATTGCCCGCGCGCTGAGCGTGGAGCCGAAATTCATCGTGTGCGACGAGCCGGTGAGCGCGCTGGACGTTTCCATCCAGGCGCAGATTTTGAATCTGCTTCAGCAGCTTCAGAAAGAGCGCGGCCTGACCTATATGTTCATCACGCACAATCTCTCCGTGGTCAAGCACATCTCCCACTCCATTTTGGTGATGTATCTGGGCTGTCAGGTGGAAAAGTGCGGCTCCAAGGAGTTGTTCCGCCAGCCGCTGCATCCGTATACCAAGGGATTGCTTGCGGCCATCCCCATCCCGTCCATCCATGTCGAGCGCAAGGAGGTCATCATGAGCGGCGAGGTCGTCTCGCCCATCAACCCCAAGCCCGGCTGCCGCTTTGCGGCCCGCTGCCCCTATGCGGATGAAGCGTGCGCGGCTTCGCGTCCGCCGCTGGAGGAAGTGCTGCCCGATCATTTCGTGGCCTGCCACCATGTGCGCAAGATAAACGAGCTGTGAAAGACCCGTTTAACAAATGGTACGCGCGCGGCTGGCGCCGCGCCGTGGATGAAAGAGGCAAAACGACCATGGTGTACGAGGGGGAGTATTATACCCTCGGCCTTGACAAAGCGGCGCTGCGGCGCAAAAAGATCGAGGCGGCGGCGCTGTTTGCCGTCCACGCGGCGGTGTATCTGCTGGGTGCCGTGGTCGTGTCCGAAGGCGCGATGTGGCGCTGGGTGGGCGTGTTTCAGATCTTAACGCTGCTGCCCGCGATCTATCTTGCCATGGGCACGGTGCGCTTTTGTCTCGGCGGCGAGATGCTGACCTACCGCGACTGGCACGCGGGGCCGCTGCGTCTCAAGCGCGCATCGGTTTTCAGCGTCGTTCTGGGCGCGGCCACGCTGGCGGCGGAGATCGTTTATATGGCGCTGTTCGACTGCGTGCTGTGGCGCGAGGCGCTGTTTGCCGCAGAGATCGTTGTTTATACCCTTGCGGCGATGGGCATCGGGCGCTTTTGCCGCCGGAACCATTTCCGCATCATTGACCCAACGAAAGAGGAAAACTGATATGTACGAAAAACTGCTCAGTCCGCTGAAAATCGGCGGCGTCACGGCGAAAAACCGCATGTTTTCCGCGCCGACGTCCATGGCGGAGCTTGGTGCGGACGAGCATTATTCCAAGGAAAATATCGAATATTACAAGCTTCGCGCGCTGGGCGGCGCGGCGGTGGTGCCCGTGGGCGATGTGATCGTTGACCTGGACACCGGGCGCAGCCATCCCCAGCAGGTGGGCATCAACGACCCCTCGGCCGCGCCGTATCTGTGCGCGGTGGCGGACGCCATCCATGCCGGCGGGGCGCTGGCCTCGGTGGAGATCGACCACGGCGGCGCTCTGTGCGCGCCGGAGTTCATCGGCGGCCAGTGCGCCATCGGCCCGTCCGGCTACATCGACCCCTGGGGCGATGAGGTCAGGGAGATGACCGAGGAGCAAATTTATTGGCTGGCGGATAAATACGCCGAGGCGGCGGCCAATGCCAAGGATTTCGGCTTCGATATGGTCATGCTCCACGGCGGCCACGGCTGGCTCATCCACCAGTTCATCAGCCCCGTCACGAACCACCGGACGGATAAGTGGGGCGGCAGCCTTGAAAACCGGATGCGCTTTTGCCTGCTCGTGATCGAGCGGATGCGTGCGGCGGTCGGACGGCAGTTCCCCATTGAGATCCGCATGAGCGGCACGGAATACATCGAGGGCGGTTACGGGCTGGACGAGGGCATCGAGATCGCCAAAATGCTCGACGGAAAGGTCGATCTCATCCACGTTTCCGCCGGTAGCCAGCAGGAGGATTTCTCCGCCGTGCTGATGCATCCGGGTGCGTTTCAAAACGATATGCACAACGCCTATCTGGCCGCGGAGATCAAAAAGCACGTGAAAACGCCGGTTTTGTCCGTGGGCGCGTTCAATATGCCGGATGATATGGAGAAGTTTCTGACGGAAACGGGCGTGGACTGCATCGCCATGGGCCGCGCGCTGGTGGCCGACCCCTTCCTGCCGCGCAAGGTGATGGAAGGGCGCGTGGAGGATATCACGACGTGCATCCGCTGCGGCGAATGTCAGTCGGGCATGATGAAAAACCGCGTGATGCGCTGCTCCGTCAACCCCTACATCGGGCGCGAGTGCGAGGTGTTCCACCCGCAGCCGACGTATAAGAAGAAAAAAGTGCTCATCGCGGGCGGTGGTCCGGCGGGCATGGAGGCGGCGCTGCGCTGCGTCGAGCGCGGCCACGAGGCCATTTTGTGCGAGGCATCGGATAAGCTGGGGGCGCTTCGCTTTGCGGATAACGACTGTTGGTTCAAACTTCCGATGCGCCGCTGGCGCGACCGGCAGGCGGAAAAGGTCCTGCGCTCGGGCGTACAGGTGCGGCTGAACACCCGTGTCACGCCGGAGCTTGTGGCGGAGATCGGGCCGGATGTCCTCATCGCGGCGGTGGGCGGCGAGCCGTTCGCCGTGCCGGTGCCGGGCGCGGATGGGGACAACGTGATCTTCGGCGCGTACATCACACCGGAAACGAAGATCGCGGACACCGTGGTGGTCATCGGCGGCGGCTTCATTGGCTGTGAGGAGGCCGTGGATCTGGCGAAAAAGGGCCACGATGTGACCATTCTGGAAATGCTCGATGAACTTGCGGTCAACTGCGGGCGGATGCACCGGCTGGCGCTGGAGCACGAGCTTGAGCATGAAAACATCCACAAGGCTACGGGGATGCGCTGCACGCGCATCGAAAAAGACGGTGTGTACGCCGCCGACCGGGACGGAAACGAGATTTTCTATCCCTGCGGCACGGTGGTGATGGCATCCGGTATGCGCTCGCGCACGGAGGAAGTCGAGGCACTGCGCGGCCTTGTGAAGGAGTTTTACGTCATTGGCGACGCGCGCAAGGCCTCGAAGATCATGAATGCCACCCGCGATGCTTATGACGCCGTGGCGACACTGGGTTATATGTGACAGGAGGGATCGATATGTACACGACCGAACAGCTCACACAGCGCTGGGAAGATCAGCGCGCCATCAAAAATCTGATGGGCAAATACGCAAACATCGTCATCCTAAACCGCGAGCAGGAGCTTTTTGAGCGCTTCTGGAGCGACAACGAGCCCACGCTGGCGTTTAACGACGGCGTGTATCGCGGCACGGAGGCCGTGAAGGGCTATTACGAGGCCTGCCGCGCGCGCAACGCGCTGGTGGCGCAGCTTTTGCAAAAGCGCTTTCCGGAGCGCCTCGGCGGCATGAGCGAGGAGGAGATCTACGGCATCGGCCCGTTCAAGGTCATGCCCATGTACTGCCCCATCATTGAAGTCGCGGGCGACGGCGAAACGGCCAAGGGCCTTTGGTATTGCCAGGGCGCGCGCAATGATGTGGAGTCCTGCGGGCCCCGCGCCCACTGGACGCTGGGCTGGTTTGCCGTGGACTTCATCCGCACGGCGGACGGCTGGCGCATCTGGCATATGCAGTATCTCAACGACGTCGACTGCACCTGCGGCCAAAGCTGGGGCAAGCCCGCCGTGGAATACCCCGATCTGCCGGAATTTGCGCCGCTGAAGGACTTTTGCTATCCCGCCTACACCGAGGCAAAGACCATTCGCGAATATTACACGCCGAACCGTCCCATCACCTGCGCGCCGGCCATTCCCGAGCCGTACGAGCACTTTGCGGACACGTTCAGCTACGCGGTGTGAAAGGAGGAGGACGCAATGTATAAGAAAGATTATACGGACGACGAGCTCATCGCCCGCGTGTGGGACATTGAGGAGATCAAAAAGCTCGTCTATAAGCGCGGCGTTTATATTGCGAACGACTGGCGCGAGCGCGAGCTTAATGAGCTTTGGGTGCAAAAGCCCGAAAACCGGAAAACGGCCTCCTTCGGCAAGAACATCGGCTGGTATGTTGGCATGGAGAACATCCGCGCGTGGTACGGCAAAACGCACGGCGCGGGCTATCTTGCCTTCCATCCGGCGAGCACCGGTCTTGTGGAGCTGGCCGGCGACGGACAGACCGCCAAAGGCCTGTTTTATTCCATCGCGCAGGAGACCGAGCCCAACGGCGACGGCACAGCCAAGGCGCTTTGGATGCCGGAGAAGATCGGCTTTGACTTCATCAAGGAAGACGGCGAGTGGAAGATCTGGCATCTCATTGCGGCGGTCGATCTTGTGTGTGAGGCCGGAACCGATTACAGCGAGCAGGACCCCTATCCCAACTATGAATCCGACCCCGTGATGCTCGAGTTCGGCACGCCCACGGTGCCCTGCCTGTGCCACGACGGCACGTTCAACTGGTGGGACGATTATCCCGCCATGCCGGAGCCGTATTGGACGTTTACCGACGACATCAGCTATGGCCCCGAGGGCTGGAAAGCGCCGAAAGGCAAACATTACGGCGCCCGCGAAGGGAGGAACTACAAATGAAAGAGCTTTCCCTGCATCAGCGCATCCAAAACGCCGCCGCCTCGCAGGAGGTGGAAAACGTCAAGGCGCGCCACACCTATTATCACGGCCGTGCCGACGCCACCGGCGAATGGGACAACATCTGGGCCATGAACAAAAACGCTGCCTGGGCGCACGCCTTTGGCCGGATGCGCGGCGGCGATCAGGTTTGGTATGGCTCCGTGACGCAGTACGATAAAATGTGCTTTGAAAACTGGCTGAACATCTATGAGCGCTTCCCCGAAGTGGGCGGCAAGGACCCCCGTCCGCTCATGGAGGCCAGCGTGCATACCCTCGTCACGGACGTGATCGAGGTCGCGGCGGATGGCCAGAGCGCGCGCGGCTCGTTCATCACGCCGGGCGTGATCCATTCGCGCCTTACGGACGATGGCAGGCCCTACTGCAATGTGCTCTGGGAGCGCTACGGCTCCGATTTTGTGCTGGAGGACGGCGAGTGGAAGTATCTGCATGAGCACGTCTGCCCCGATATCCTCACGCGCATGGATATGTTCGACTGGGCGCATGGCGAATATGAGCGTTTGACATCGCCGAACCCGATGGAGGGCCCTCCCCCCACGCTGGGCTCGCCCCCTGTGACCGACCCGGGCCCGATGCACCTGCCGTATTCGGTGCTGGATAAGCCGCGCAACACCTGCCCCTGGCCCGAGCCGTACGAAACGCTCGATAATAACAACACCTATGCGTCCCTTGTGGACTGAATAACGCCGGCGCACAGGGTTTTCCTGTGCGCCGTGTTAAAAAGGAGAGCGATACCCATGAACAAATATTATCCGCATCTGTTTGAGTCCTTCACAGTCAAGGGCCTCACATTCCGCAACCGGCTGTTTTCCGCGCCGAATATGATGTGCATGATGGACGCGCAGGGCTACCCCATGCCGTCCATGATCGCGTATTACGCCGAGAAAGCGCGCGGCGGCGCGGCGGTGGTCACGCTGGGCGACACGCCCGTTGACCGCGAGCACGCGGCGTCCAATCCGCGCAGCTTCAATCTCGATTATCATAACCGCAACGCGGTGCTGCCGTATATTTCGGAGATCGCCATGGCCATCCATGAGGGCGGCGCCATCGCCAGCCATGAGCTAAACCACGCCGGAATGTATGCCTCACCCGATGCCAATGGCGGAGGCGAGCCCATCGGTCCGGTGGATTTCTACCGCGACTGGGACGGCGTGACCGTGCGCGCCATGACCGAGCAGGATATGGACGATGTGGCCGAGCATTTTGCCGAGTGTGCCGTGCTGCTCAAGGATGCGGGCTACGATATGTGCCTGCTGCACGGCGGCCACGGCTGGCTTTTGGGCCAGTTTCTCTCGCCGTATTACAACAAGCGCACGGACGGCTACGGCGGCAGTCTCGAAAACCGCGCCAAATTCCCCCTCATGGTCATCGACCGCGTGCGCGAGCGGGTGGGGGATAAGTTTTTGATCGAATACCGTATGTCCGGCTGCGAGGAGATCGAGGGCGGTCTGCAGATCGACGAGGCTGTGGAGTTTGCCAAAATGATCGACGGCAAGGTGGATTTTATCCATGTTTCCGCCGGCCTCGACCCCGAGGAAGCGCAGGCCGTGCGCACCCATCCGACGATGTTTTTGCCGCATGGCGTGAATGTGAAGTATGCCGCGGCGGTGAAGGCGGCGGGCGTGAAAACGCCGGTGGTCACGCTCGGCGCGATCAACACGCCGGAGCTTGCAGAGGAAGTGCTTGCCTCCGGTCAGGCCGACATCGTGGCCATGGCGCGTGCGCTCATCGCCGATCCGCATTTCCCCGAAAAAGCGGCGCTTGGCAAAGCAAAGGAGATCACGCCCTGTCTGCGCTGCCTTGATTGTCTGACGGGGATGCACACGGGCGAGCATTTCCAGTGCTCCGTCAATCCCTCGGCCGGGCGCGAGGATCGCTATCGCAACTCCATCCCGCCCATGGGCGCGAGGAAAAAAGTGCTGGTCGTGGGCGGCGGTCCGGCGGGTCTGCAGGCGGCGGCTACGGCGGCCAAACGCGGCCATGATGTGACGCTCGCGGAAAAAAGCGATAAACTCGGTGGCTTCCTCACCTTTACGGACTACGATGATCTGAAGATCGATCTGTGGCGGCTGAAGGAACATCTGGTCTATATGGCGGAGAAGTCCGGCGCGAAGATCATGCTCAACACCACGGTCACGCCGGAATTTGTCCAGGCTGGCGGCTATGAAGCGGTCATTTTGGCGGCGGGGTCTCTTGCGGCGAAGCCGCCTATTCCGGGGCTGGACGATGCGCGCGTGCAGCACGCCACGGTGGCGTATACGCAGCTGGACAAGCTGGGCCATCATGTCGCGGTGCTTGGCGGCGGCCTGATCGGGTGCGAAACGGCGCTGTTTCTGGCCAAGGCCGGCCACGAGGTCACGATCGTGGAGATGCTCGACGAGATCGCGCCGGAGGCCAACTGGATGCACAAAGAGGGCATGATGCAGGCGTTCGCGGAAACGCCGCAGCTGCACGTGAAGACCGGTCTGCGTGTCACGGGCATTGCGGACGGCAAAACCGTCACGGCGGCGGATAAGACCGGCGCGGAGCACGTCATCGAGGCCGATTCCGTCATCTATGCGCTGGGACTGCGGTCGAACATGGAGGCGTATGAATGTCTGCTTTATTCCGCGCCGCAGGTGATCGCGGTGGGCGACTGTCTGCGCGGCGTGAAGCCGAAGAAGGCGCGCGAGGCCATGCTCGAGGGCTATTGGGCCGCCCTGCGCATCTGATACGAACGGACAGAAAAGCCCTGACGGCTCCGAAAAAGGGGTGGTCAGGGCTTTTGGCTTGACGGTTTTGCTATACTGAAACGGAAAACCGCAGAGCGCGAGGCTCTGCGGTTTTGTGGTTTCAGTATTTCCAGTTCGGCAGGATCTGCTTCAAAAACGGCATCAGACCCTTGCGGCCGGGGGTGTTCCAGTAAAGCTGGCACAGGTCGGTGCCGGGATAGGTGTTGCCCTCGATAAAGGCGGGGCCGTCCGGCGTGATGGCCACGTCCCAGCCCACATGGCGCACCTGCGGCAGCTTCATCGCCGCCTCCAGACACAGAGCCTTCGCTTCGTCAAACAGCGGGATCTGGAAGCCGAGGAAGGTCACGCCCGTATCGGGGTGGGTGTCGTAGTGGTGGGCGATCAGATCGTCCGTTGCGCAGCTGATCACGGTGCCGGTCTCCTTATCCACGCCGCAGATCAGACCGCCCTGACCGCTGTTGTCGCAGTAGCCGCCGCCGCTGCCGCATTTGAGAACGACATAGTTGATGTAGGGCTTGCCATCGTCGCCAATGTCGGTCACGATGCGCATACAGTTGACCGCGTGGGGATACAGCGCGCTCATCTGCTCATGTTGCACGAGGCACTGCTCGATCACGCAGTGGCCCTTGGCCTGAATGTGGGCGAACATGGCCTCAAGGCTTTCAAAATCGCGCCGGTAGAGTTTTTCCACGCCGCGGCCGGAATCGCCGTCGATGGGCTTGGCAAAGCAGGCGTCGCGCCCGTCCATCAGGCGCTCAAAATCCGCAAG
Organism: uncultured Oscillospiraceae bacterium; assembly: GCA_964386575.1. Taxonomy (GTDB): domain Bacteria; phylum Bacillota; class Clostridia; order Oscillospirales; family Oscillospiraceae; genus CAJOIG01. The sequence continues at coordinate 20,732 of CAYLSA010000019.1, forward strand.
CGTCGCGCCCTCGCTGTCGAGCTGGTCGCGGTGGAGATATTGGCCATAGTTGCGGTTGAATTCGTGCTTGTTGTCGATGCGGTCGATGAAGGCCGGATCGTTCATATAGGAAACCAGCTTTTTGTTGCGCACGCGCGTCAGATAGGTGCTGCGCTCGGCGGCCGTGCGGTCAAAGAAGCCGTACATCATATAATCATAAAAGCCGGAGCCATAGCGCGCTGTGCACCACAGCATATCCACAAACATCAGCGCCTTGGGCTTGCCGCATAACTCGTGGCAGCGGTCGAGACACTCGTTGATCTTCTTCATCCGAAGGCCGGACAAAATGTGCAGATAATATTTCACCAAAGACATGATTGCATCTCCTTTCGCATGGCGGAACTCCCGTCGCACGCGATTATATCATATTTAAAAAATTTTTTACACCCCCTATTGACAAGTGAGCGATTTATGTTATAATCATTTTAGGAATCATTCCTAAAACAACAAAACAAAAATAAATGGAAAATAAATTTCAGGAGGAATTTTACAATGGCGAAATGGGTTTGCAGCGTTTGCGGATATGTTCATGAAGGCGACACGGCTCCGGAATCCTGCCCGGTGTGCAAGGCTCCGGCCGAGAAGTTCATCCGTCAGGAAGAGGGTGAGAAAGTTTGGGCCGCTGAGCACGTCGTTGGCGTGGCGCAGGGCGTTCCCGAGGACATCATCGCCGATCTTCGTGCCAACTTCGAGGGCGAGTGCTCCGAGGTCGGTATGTATCTGGCCATGGCGCGCGTGGCGCACCGCGAGGGTTATCCCGAGATCGGCCTGTATTGGGAAAAGGCCGCCTATGAAGAGGCGGAGCACGCCGCGAAGTTTGCGGAGCTGCTCGGCGAGGTCGTGACGGACAGCACCAAGAAGAATCTGGAGCTGCGCGTGGAGGCTGAGTTCGGCGCCACCGCCGGCAAGACCGATCTGGCCAAGCGTGCCAAGGCGCTCAATCTGGATGCCATCCATGACACCGTGCATGAAATGGCCCGCGACGAAGCCCGCCACGGCCGCGCACTCAAGGGTCTGCTGGACAGATACTTCGGCTGAGATAAGAGAATAAGAAAGTTTTAGAGAGTGGGACAAAAATCCCACTCTCTTTTTTGTATTTAACAGTGTCCCGATGTTGTTTTGAGTGCGCAAAAGCTAAAAAGTGTGCCTCCAATTTATTTTCTAAGCAATAAAAGCAAGAGTATGGAAAACTATGTATCACCCTGTTATAATGTCAATAAGAGGGATTATCCCTGAAAGAGAGATTAGAGGTGTTTCGTATGAAGTGTCCAAGTTGCGGAGCAGAGGTAAGAGGAAGGTTTTGTGACTACTGCGGGAGCGAGATGTCGCAAGAAAATGGAACTATTAATATCGTAAACAACTACTATGGAGATTCAGTGGTACAGGGCTATAACCGTAGCAACAGCAATGCTGTCAGGTGTCCTAAGTGTGGAGGCTCTAGGATAGTATTTAGAAGAGAACAAATCGGAACAGAAACACAATCCCACTCACGTAAGAGAAATATCGGCACCGGAAGAAAGAAAAAAACAGTAAGCCAAATGAATTACAGGACGGTTGGCATTTGCCAAAGTTGTGGATATACTTGGAGTACGGGTTCTACTAAAGGACACTCTGGCGGAAAGACATGGTTATGGGTCCTAGGGTGGATTTTTATTTTCCCGCTTCCGCTTACAGTGCTGATGCTGAGAAAAAAGAATATGAATCCCGTAATTAAATATGGAATTGTTGCCGCAGCATGGCTTCTGTTTATTGCTATTGGAGTGTCAGGGAATTCCGAAACAGAGGAAAATGTAGAAGAAGCAGTTAGTTCATCATATACTGAGGGGATAGAGGGAGAACAGTCAGAGGATGGCATTGTTTCTGAAAACAGTGCCGAACAGCCGACGGATGAGGAGATATCCAAGGAAACCCTGCTTGAGGACTATATCGATGGTGTTGTAAGCGAATATAACGACCAAGCAGGTATACAACTTGAATACGTAGAGGATTTCGTTCCATCAGACAAAGAAAATTCGCACTACAGAACGGAGTTTAGGCTGACGGCTTATAATGATGCTGTTGGAAGGTCATACTTACTCGGCGATGCAGTTGTTGATATTGTTGCCACTCAAACCGCCTTTGGAGAGATAAATTGCAGAGCGTATATCAACCGTATAAGCATTGAACAGGTTGCGTCTGTGCTTCAAGAGCTTTCCCCTATACTGGATAACACACTGGCGCAAGATGAACTGTTGGCAGCAATTGATGAAGTAACAACACAAAAGACGGCAAATGGATACTATTACGGAGACTTAGGGATTACCCTATTTGGTAACGATGAAGAGGGATATAGATTGATGCTCAAAACAGACTAAGGTCAGAGTCATCCTCCCTTTGTCCTGTCAGAAAACAAACAGGGCGAGGCGTTGCAATGGCGGGGGAGGCTGTGGTATACTTGCCTTCCTGAAACGAATACATACAAGGAAGGGACCGTTATGAACATCTGGCACGACATCGACCCCGCGCGCATCACTCCGGAGGATTTTCTGGCCGTGATCGAGATCCCCAAGGGCAGCAAAAAGAAATACGAGCTGGACAAGCAAACGGGTCTCATCATCCTCGACCGCATTCTTTATACATCCACCCACTATCCCGCCAACTACGGCTTCATCCCCCGCAGCTATGGCGACGACGGCGACCCGCTGGACGTGCTGGTGCTGTGCTCGGAGGCGCTCGATCCGCTCACGCTGGTGCGCTGCTATCCCATCGGGTATATCTCCATGACCGACTGCGGGAAAAACGACGAAAAGATCATCGCCATCCCGTTTTCCGACCCCGGCTACAATAACTGCCGCGACATCATGGACTTGCCCGCGCATATTTTCGACGAGATGGCCCACTTCTTCTCCGTTTACAAAGCCCTCGAGGGCAAGGAGGCCGTGGCCGGCGATGTGAACGGTCATGCCGCCGCCGTGGAGGTCATCGAAAAGGCTCTCGAGCATTATGAAGAATGCTTCGGCACGAAGCAGTGACCCAAAAGACCGCCATCCGGCGGTCTTTTTTGCATGGACAGGGGCATAGGCTGAACGGGCGGCGGAAAAAAGCGGCGGATTGCAATTGAGAGACGATTGTGGTATGGTAACGGCATGAAAAAGTGCATTATATCGATTCTTTTGTCGGCAGCGCTGCTCGTGGCGCTGACCGGCTGCAAAAACGAAAAGCCGGTGCCCATCGTGACGCCGGCGTCCACAACGGTGGTCACACCCGACCCCCATGAGGGCATGGTGGAGGTGCCGGACGGCAACGGCGGCACGCTTTGGATCCCGGAGTCGGAGATCTTAAAGCCCTTCGAGGCCGACCGCAGCGCGTTTGCCGTGTCCGACACGGCGGCGGTGTATAACGGCGCGGGGCTGAGCCTTGTGCGCGGCATCGATGTGTCCGACCATCAGGGCGAGATCGACTGGCAGGCCGTGGCCGATTCCGGCGTGCGCTTTGCCATGATCCGCTGCGGCTGGCGCGGCTACAGCGGCGGCTCGCTCAACGAGGACAGTCGTTTCCGCGAAAACATCGAGGGCGCGCAGGCGGCGGGATTGGACGTGGGCGTGTATTTCTTCTCGCAGGCCGTCAGCGTGATCGAGGCGGCGGAGGAGGCGGTCTATACCGTGAAGCTGCTGGAGGACTATGAACTTCAATTGCCGGTGTTTTACGACTGGGAGTTCATCGGCGTGGATGCGGCCCGCACCGATAATATGGACGGCCGGACTCTCACGGACTGCACGCTGGAATACTGCCGTCTGATCGAATCGGCGGGGTATACCGCCGGCGTTTATACCAACCTGCACAACGCCTATTACTACTACGATCTGGACGCGCTGGACGGCATCCGCTTCTGGTTCGCCGGCCCCGGCGATCAGCCGCTCTACTACTATGATCACCAGTACTGGCAGTACAGCTTCACCGGCTCCGTGCCGGGCATCGAGGGCGATGTGGACTTGGACGCGATGTATGTGTGGGACGAGCCCATCGCCGCGGATAACACGGCCCAGTAAGGAGAGAGAAACATGATCGTGATACCGCCGGAGACTCTGCATGACCAGGCCGGCATGGAACAGGCGTTTCGCCTTTATTTTGAGCGTCTTTACGCGGACTGCGCCGGAACGATGAACGCGCTGCTCAAGCCCCGCGTGGTCGAATGTGACTTTGCCGCGCGGCGGCTCACGCTGGCGGTTAAAGTGGAGAAATGGATGGCCAATCCCAACGAGCAGCTGCACGGCGGCGTGACCGCCACGGTGGCGGATATGGTGATGGGGCTCGTCAGCCGCTATTTTTCCGGCGGCAAGCTCACGCCGACCATCCATATGGACGTGACCTATCTCACCCCGGCCAAACGCGGCGAGGAGCTTTACTGCTGCGCCGAGTGCGTCAAGGCGGGATTTACCATCGATTCCGCCACGGCGCGGCTTTGGGTGCCGGGCCGCGAGGAGCAGCCCGTGGCCACCGCCACGGCGACGTATTATGTAAACCGAAGAAGCTGAGATCGGAGCCGCAAAATTGCATATAGAAACAGCGTCCTGCCGCGTTTGGCAGGACGCTGATTTTTTGGAGTATTTACACGCCGCGTGTGTGCAGGGCGCGGATGGCGTTGAGAATGGCCAAAACCATCACGCCAACATCCGCGAAGATGGCCGCCCACATATTGGCCATGCCCGCCGCCACCAGCGCGAGGCAGCCCAGCTTCACGACCAGCGCGAACACGATGTTCTCCCGCACGATGCGCATACAGCGTCGGGCGATGCGGATGGCCTTGGCGATCTGGCGCGGGTCATCGTCCATGAGTACCACGTCCGCCGCTTCGATGGCGGCATCGGAGCCGAGCGCCCCCATGGCAATGCCCACATCCGCGCGCATAAGCACCGGCGCGTCGTTGATACCGTCGCCGGCAAAGGCCAGATGCCGTCCCTTCGGCTGCGCGGCCAGCAGCGTTTCCACCTGCGCCACCTTATCCGCGGGCAAAAGCTCGCTGTGGACCTCGTCCAGTCCCAGCTCGGTTGCCACGGCCTCGGCGGTCGCGCGGCGGTCACCCGTGAGCATGACCGTCTTGCGCGCACCCGCCGCGTGCAGCGCGTCGATGGCCTCCTTCGCGCCGGACTTGACGGCGTCGGCAATGACGATATGGCCGGCATAGCGCCCGTCCACCGCCAGATGCACGATGGTGCCGGTGCTGCGGCAGGGGATATGCTCGATGCCGAGCGCGGCCATGAGCTTGTCGTTTCCGGCGGCCACGGATACGCCGTCCACCACGGCGGTCACGCCCTGGCCGCTGTGTTCGCATATATCCGAAACGCGGCTGCGGTCGATGGGTTGGCCATAGGCAGCCTGCAGGCTTTTGCTGATGGGGTGCGGGCTTGCGCACTCGGCCAGCGCGGCGTATTCCAGCAGTTTTGCCTCATCCATGGTGCCGTGGTGAACGGCCTGCACGGAAAATTGCCCCTGTGTGAGCGTGCCGGTTTTGTCGAACACCACGCAGTCCACCTGGCCGAGCGCCTCCAGATAGTTCGAGCCCTTGACCAAAATGCCCTCGCGCCCCGCGCCGCCGATGCCGGCGAAAAAGCCCAGCGGGATGCTGATGACCAGTGCGCACGGGCAACTTACCACCAGAAAACTCAGCGCCCGATACAGCCACAGGGCCCACCGGCCGTCGAGCCCCATGCAAAGCCGCACCAGCGGCGCACCCACGGCCAGCAGCACGGCGGCGGCGCACACGGCGGGCGTGTAAACGCGGGCAAAGCGGGCGATGAACGCCTCGGAGCGGGACTTGCGGCTGCCCGCGTTTTCCACGAGCTCGAGAATCTTGGAAACCGTGGATTCGCCAAAGGGCTTGGTGGTGCGAATTTTCAAAACGCCTGTCATATTCACGCAGCCGCTCACGACTTCGTCCCCCTCGGCCACGCTGCGCGGGCGGCTCTCGCCCGTGAGGGCGCTGGTGTTGAGCGTGGACGCGCCATCGACTATCACGCCGTCCAGCGGGAGCTTCTCGCCCGGCTGCACCACGATCACACTGCCGACGGGCACGTCCTCGGGGTCCACGGTCTCCAGCGCGCCGCCGCGCTCCAGATTGGCGTAGTCGGGTCGGATGTCCATCAGATCGCGGATGCTTTTGCGGCTTTTGCCCACGGCGCAGCTTTGAAACAGCTCGCCGATCTGGTAAAACAGCATCACGGCGATGGCCTCGTTATAATCGCCGCTCTGCGACCAGAGCGCCAGCGCAAACGCGCCCACGGTGGCGAGCGTCATCAAAAAGCTTTCGTCAAACACGCGCCCGTTTCCGATGCCAAGCACCGCCTTGCGCACGATGTCATAACCGATCACGGCGTACACCGCGAGATATGCGGCCAGCCGCCAAAGCCCGACGAGCGGGATGAATTGCAGCGCGATGAGCGCCGCGCCGGCGATCAGGATGCGCCGGAGCATACGTTTTTGCTTGCGATTCATAGCGAAATGTCACAATCGGGCTCTACCTTGCGGCAGGCTTTTAGGACCGCTTTCATCACGGCCTTCTGGTCGGCGCCCTCGGCAAATTCCACGGTCATGCGCTGGGCCATAAAGTTCACGACGGCCGAGGCGACGCCCTCGGTCTTGTTCGCGGCGGTCTCCATAAGATTGGCGCAGTTGGCGCAGTCGACTTCGATGTCATAGGTTTTTTTCATGCGATAGCTCTCCTTTTCCAAAGCGCAAATGGGACAAATACGATTAAGCGCTTGTTTAATTCATCTGCTCGCAGTATAATCGGCTTCGGGTAGAAAAGTCAACGCCCGCGGCCAAGGCGCTGCCAAAGGGGCGAAAAGCGCTTCCGAACGGGCGAAAGGAGAACATTATGGATAAGATCAGGATGCCGCACGCGCACGGCGTGGAGCCGATCAGCCCCGCACTGGCGCAAACATTGGTGGAACAGGTGGAGGATTTTCAGGCCGTTGCGGCCACGTTTCGCTGTCTTGGCGATGTGACGCGGCTGCGCATTTTCTGGCTTTTGTACCACTGCGAGCAGTGTGTTTTGAACATCGCCGCACTCATGGCCATGTCCAGCCCCGCCGTGTCGCACCATCTGCGCGAGCTGCGCGAGGGCGGGCTGATCGTGAGCCGCCGAGAGGGCAAGGAGGTATACTACCGCGCGGCGGACAGCGCGCAAAGTGAGCTGTTGCACAAGATGATCGAGCAGGGGATGCAGATCGTGTGTCCGGAATGGGGCGGCGAGGCGGAACTGGCCGCCACGGTGCGCGCCGTGCATAAGGAGCTTACGGAGAATATGGACCGGCGCATCACCATCGAGGAGCTGGCTCGCCGCTACTGGATGAATCCGACCACGCTGAAGGCGGCGTTCAAGGCGGTTTACGGCAACTCCATTGCCGCGCATATGCGCGAGCACCGCATGGAGCGTGCCGCCGAGCTTTTGCGGGAAACGGAGCAGAGCGTGGCCGCGATCGCCCGCGCCGTGGGCTATGAAAGCCAAAGCCGCTTTTCCGCCGCCTTCCGCGACGCCTATGGCTGCCTGCCCACGGAATACCGCGCCCGGTCCGGCCGCGTCAAA
>CAYLSA010000020.1:0-23414 GCA_964386575.1 uncultured Oscillospiraceae bacterium
AGGAGCTTCGCGGCAGCGCGCCGAAATTCTTCTCCATCGGCAACTGCGTAAAGCCCGACACCATCACCCACGCCGTCTATCAGGGCTACCACGCAGCGCTGGATATTTAATTCGTTCCCCCGCACGGGCCGCCGAATGGCCGCCTGTAAATTTGAAAGGAGAAATCCCATGAGAAAGACCGTTTTTCGCGCGTTTTCCCTGTTTCTTGCCCTGTTTGTTCTGCTGGGCGCACAGGCATTCGCCATCGGCGGCGAGGTCGTTTTGACCGTGCCCGAGGGCGAGACTGTCACGGTGGAGGAAACGACGGAGCTTGACCGTCTCATCATCGAAAACGGCGGCACGCTCACCGCACCCGAGGGCAAAAGCATCACCCTCACCGTAAACGGCACGGAGACCGGCCAGGTGCTCACGGAGACCACCGGCACGGAAAGCCACTTCGCCCCCGGCGAATACGTCGGCGCGATCGTTCTGACCGTGACGGAGCTGACCGCCACGGATTATTCCGGCCTCACCTTCCCCATCCGGCAGGCGATCTATCTGGACGAAAACGGCTATGCGGCGGCCAGATCCGTTCCCGCGGCGGTCGCGGGCGACAGCGAGTCGCTTGAAAACCTCCAGATCTACTCCACCGGCGAAAACTTCAACGGCATCTATGCCGCCGGCGGCGAGCATACCGTGAAAAACGCCACGATCTACATGGTCGGCAACGGCCGCAGCGACATGGCCGGCGAGGGCAGCGCCATCTACGCCGATGGCGAGGGCACCCGTCTGGTCGTGGATGACTCCACCGTTTACACCAACGGCGTCGTTCGCACGGCCGCCATCGCCAACAACGGCGCGAGCCTCATCGTGAAAAACTCCACCTTCGTCGTGAACGACGGCATCCTGCCCGATGACTACGTTCCCAGCGCGGACGTGGCCCAGATGCGCGGCGGCTTCCCCATCGGCGGTTCCATCGGCACCGCCCGTGCCACCAACCTCATGGGCACCAACACCCGCGCGGCCTACATCAACTCCTGGATCTCCGCCGAGGGCTGGGGCGTTTTGTCCACGGACGGCTGCACCACCCCGCTTCTGACCGGCGTTAACAGCGTGGTCACGCTCACGGGCGACGATATCGGCGGCTACGGCGCGTATGCCATCGGCGATGTGCTGCACCGCTATCTCGGCTGCACCTTCAACGTCGACTACGACGTTCTGTCCATCAAGGGCGGCGACATCATCCTGCGCGACAGCACGGCCGAGGCCGTGGCGGAACTGAACGACGAGCTTGACTGGCGCCTTACGGACGAGGAGCTTGCCGCCATACCCGAGCAGGGCACCATCGTCAATTCCAAGCGTTTCGGCTTCGTGGCCTCCGGCTCCGGCGAGATCGACATCGCCGGCAACGCCAAGATCCACACCGGCGAAGCCTTCGTGATGAACATGGGCCAGACCGATCTTGTCGTCAATGTGGACGGCTCCGACGGCGCCGAGATCCATGTGGACAATGGCATCCTGCTTCAGGTCATGGACAGCGACAGCCCCGGCCCGAGCGGCAAGCCCTACACCCAGCCCACCGAAGAGCCCGAAAAGAGCGCTTCCTTTGAACCGGCCGATTTGGAAAGCGCGGCCGTCACCAACTTCTCGAACATCGAGCTGGTCGGCGACTGCTATAACTCCGTTGGCTATACCAAGACCACCGGTATGCTGAACATGGCCGTCAACTTCGATAACGCCACCATCACCGGCGTCATCTCCTCCGCGTCTGCCAAGCACCTGCAGGACGAGATGTATGTCAACGCCGAGGATTATAAGCTGTTCGGCGTACTCGAGCACACCGCCTGCCCCGCCGTGAACAACGGCGCGATCGTCTCGCTGAAAAACGACTCCGTCTGGGTCGTCACCGGCGACAGCTATCTGACGAGCCTGAGCTTGGATAAATCCTCCGAAATTCAGGGCACCGTCACCGTGGACGGCGCGGTCGTGGACACCGCCGGCGGCGGCAGTTGGATCGGCGATATCGTAGTCACCGCAGAATAAAACCCATGCCGGTCTCCGAATCTGGAGACCGGCATTTTTTCTTGCCACGCGGCGCGGCGTGTGCTATTCTAAGTTCGTTAAACATTTGTTTAGCTGAATCTCAATTTTGAGGGGAGCGCGTTTTATGAAGAAATTTATCACCCTTTTGCTGGCGCTGGCGCTCATGCTGAGCCTTGGCGTATCCGGCTTTGCGTCCGCGGGCGCCTCCGGCGAGGCTTCGGCCGAGGTCGCGGAGGACACCGGCCCCAAAGCCGTCATCGTCATCGGCAACGACGGCGAGACGCCGGACGAGGAGCAAACGGAGGATTTTGAGCTGAGCTATTTCCCCGGCGGCAAAAAGACCGAGGACGGCATCTCCGGCTTTGCCTTCACGTCTGACCGCTCCGACGCGGCGCTGTATTATTCCGCCCGCACGGAGGACGGCAGCGACTTTTTCACCATCGGCGGCGAGGGCGAGAACATCGACCCCGCGGACTATGACGTTTCCGAACCGGCCGTTGCGTGGCTGGCCGCGCGCGGCGTGACGGCGTTTGACTCCGCCATCGTGCTGGGCGACGATGCGCTGGCCGATTCCTGCCCGCCGGTCATCTCCTCCAAGGGTTATTCCTATCTCCTCGTGGACGGCACGCTGCTTCTGGCGGACGGCGCGTCCCGCAGCGCGATCTATGCCGACATCTCCGACGGCTCCACCGTGGCCGGGCCGCAGTCTGCCATGGCGCGCGGGTCGGAGGGCGGCACCGTGATCATCCGCGATTCGCTGCTGGAAACCACCGGCGGCGGCGATGTGTCCGGCGAGATCTCCGTCGGCAATTCCGGCGGCCGCGCGCGCGGCATCCAGCCGCAGGGCAAAACGCTGCTGTATCTTTACGATTCCGCCATCGTGTCCCGCACATGGGGCGCCTGGAGCACGGACTCGGCCAAGGGCAGCCTTGATCTCATCGCCTATCGCAGCATGGCCCTCAGCCAGGGCGGCTACGGCGCCTATGCCGACACGAGCTGCCATCTGTTCCTGTACGGCAGCACCGCCATCGGCTCGTCCGACGGCATCACCGCCTCCAATAACGGCGAGATCTACGCCGTTAGAAGCGACAACACCATGACCGACATCGAGCTGCGCGCGCTCATGAACAAAACCGGCATCCGCGATGTCAGCTGGCAGGACTACGACGCCGCCTCCGGCGAGCCGGTGGAAAGCGTCCTTTGCGGCGGACAGGCCGCCGTGCAGTTCCATATGCCCGACATGGGCGGCTCCGGCGCACGCAACGGCAACAAAGCCACCCTGTATATGGACGGCGGCGCCCTGGTCACGGATGAAACGCTGGTCAAAGACGGCATCGCCGCCTACAACGCGCACTATGCGGGCGCCTGCCTTGTGACCAAATCCACGCAGGTCAACGCCCTGCTCGACGGCGTTTCCATGGATAGCTGGAGCGGCGTTTTGATCCACTCCATGATAAACTCCGACTCCGTGGCCAACAACATCGCCGATGGCGACGAGGCCGTGGGCAGCGATTATGTTTTGAAAAACATGGCCGTCTCCGGCGACATCGTGAACGACGACTACCAGCGCGCCATGCGCGTTACGCTCGACAACACCGCGCTCACCGGCGCCATCCACTCCAACACCTGCGACGATTGGAACCGCCTGAGCGACGAGCAGTTCGACGGCCAGTATAAGCTCAATCCCGATGGCTACGAGACCATCTGGGGCGTGGAGCTCACGCTTGAAAACGGCGCGGTTTGGACCGTGACGGCGGATTCCGTTTTGACCGGCCTCACGGTCGGCGCGGGCAGCACCGTCAACGGCACCGTCACCGAAAACGCGGACGGCACCATCTCCGTCTCCCCGCTCGCGGGCGCGGCCTCTGCCGAGGCAAGCGGCGAAGCCAGCCGATAAACACAAATCCCATACGCAAAAGCGGGACGGCCCAGCCGTCCCGCTTGTTTTTTCCTCCGTCCGCTTGGGCAACCACCCAGTCCAAAGCCTCCCTCCGACGAGGGAGGTGGCAAAAATCATAGATTTTTGCCGGAGGGGTTGACAATTTTGGTTGATTCTCGTCGAACCCAGCGAAGCAGTTGAACGCAGCTTGTGCCGAGGACAATCCCTCCGTCTCGGCTCGCGCCTCGCCAGCTCCCTTTGCACAAGGGAGCCTTTGATTCCTGCTTCTTTGACCGTCCTTTTTGTTGTCTCGCCCCCAAAAAAAATCATACCCGAAACCAACGAAGTGTTTCGGGTATGAAAAGGAGGTGCGACGGAGCGAGCGAGCCTTCGCGTACACGCGGAGGCGAGACATAGCGCAGTCCGCGCCGACGCCGTCAGCCGCCGAGATATGCCTTCTGCACCTGTTCGCTTTCGGCCAGTTCTTTGCCCGTGCCGGTCAGCGTGACGCGGCCGGTTTCCAGAACATAGGCGCGGTCGGCCACGGCCAGCGCCATCTGAGCGTTCTGCTCGACGAGCAGGATGGTCGTTCCGGCCTTGTGCAGCTGGCGGATGATGTCGAACACCTGCTCGACCAGAATGGGCGCAAGGCCCATGGACGGCTCGTCCAGCATGATCAGCTTCGGGGAGCTCATCAGTCCGCGGCCGATGGCCAGCATCTGCTGCTCGCCGCCGGAGAGCGTTCCGGCCACCTGACGGCGGCGCTCGGCCAGTCGGGGAAACAGCTCATAGACTTTCTCAAGCCCCGGCGCGATCTCGCCCTTGGAGCGGGTGAACGCGCCCATTTCGAGGTTTTCCTGCACGCTCATCTCCTGGAAGATGCGGCGCCCCTCGGGAACGTGGGCGATGCCGAGTTTTACGATATTATCCGGCAGAACATGGCCAAGGGGCTTGCCGTCGAAGGTGACGGAGCCGGTCTTGCTGCGCAAAAGGCCGGAAACCGTGTTCAGCGTGGTGGTTTTGCCCGCGCCGTTTGCGCCGATGAGCGTGACCACCTCGCCCTCGCCCACGGCGAAGGAGACGTCCTTGATGGCATGGATGGCGCCGTAGTAGACGTTGATATTGTTCACTTCCAGCAGCATAATTCAGCCCTCCTTCTTTTTGCCGAGATAGGCTTCGATGACGGCGGGGTTGGCCTGAATGTCCTCGGGACTGCCCTTGGCGATCAGCTCGCCGAAGTTCAAAACGCCGATGCCTTCGCAGATGCCCATGACCAGATTCATATCATGCTCGATGAGCAGCACGGCGATCTTGAAGGTATCGCGGATCTGGGCGATGTTGTCCATCAGCTCCGCCGTTTCCGAGGGGTTCATGCCGGCGGCCGGCTCGTCGAGCAGCAGCAGCGAGGGATTCGTGGCCAGCGCGCGCACGATCTCAAGCCGGCGCTGCGCACCATAGGGCAGACTGCCCGCCTGCGCGTTCGCCACGTTTTCCATGTCGAAGATGGACAACAGCTCCATCGCCCGATCGTGGGCCACGCGCTCGGAGCGCCAGTAGCGCGGCAGACGCAGGATGGACGCGGCCGTGCCGCAGTTGATCTCGTTGTGCAGGCCGATCTTCACGTTGTCCTCCACCGTGAGGTTGGGGAACAGGCGGATGTTCTGGAAGGTACGGGCGATGCCCATTTGGTTGATTTGCGTGGTGGTCTTGCCGGCGGTATCCACGCCGTCGAGCAAAATAGTTCCGCGCGTGGGCTGGTAGACCTTCGTGAGCAGGTTGAAGATGGTGGTCTTGCCCGCGCCGTTGGGGCCGATGAGGCCCGCGATCTCCGTGCGGCCGATGGTGATGTTGAAGTCCTTCACGGCGTGCAGGCCGCCGAAATCGATGCCGAGATGGCGGCACTCAAGGATGGGCGTTTTGTCCATGTCGCGCTCGGGAATGAGGGCGTTGGACGGCACCGGCGCGAGCTTGCCGCGCTTGTAGTTTTTAAATTCATTCGCCATCTTGCGCAGCTCCTTTCCGTTTGGGGATGATCTTCATCAGCAGCGTTTTCAGCTGGGCGTTGTTCGTGGCCAGCATGACCAGCACCAGCACCACCGCGTAGATGAGCATACGATAGCTGGCAAACGCACGCAGCGCCTCCGGCAGAATGTACAGCACCACCGCCGCGATGATGGAGCCCCAGATGTTGCCGAGGCCGCCAAGCACCACATACACCAGCACCAAAATGGAGAGGTTGAAATCGAACTTCGTGGCCACGAGGCTGGAGAAATTCAAGCCGTACAGCGCCCCCGCCGCACCGGCCAGCGCCGCCGAAACGGTGAAGGCGAGCATCTTATACTTCGTGATGTTCAGACCCAGGCTCTCCGCCGCGATGCGGTTGTCGCGGATGGCCATGATGGCGCGGCCCGAGCGGCTGCGAACGAGGTTGAGCACCACGATCAGCGCGATCATCACAAGGATGGCGCCGGCTGTGAACGTGGATATAACGCTGGTGCCGGTCGCGCCCTGTGCGCCTTTTATGATGGCGGTGCCGCCCTCCAGCAGATTCAGATCCGCCGCGCTTTTCGCGCCGGTAACGTTAAAGATGATGTGCAGACCGCGGCTGTCCACGCCGACGATCAGGCAGTTGATGAGCTCTTTGATGATCTCGCCGAAGGCCAGCGTCACGATGGCGAGATAGTCGCCGCGCAGACGCAGAACCGGAATGCCGATCAAAAGCCCCGCGATGCCGGCGAAGATCGCGCCGACCACGATGGCGATGGCAAGGCGCAGCGGCGCGGAGGGGATCGCGTTCATCAGGCCCTGTGCCGCGATGACACCGGCAAACGCGCCCACGCTCATAAAGCCCGCATGGCCCAGCGAAAGCTCGCCCAAAATGCCGACCGTCAGGTTCAGCGAAACGGCCATCACCACATACGCGCAGATGGGCACCAGCCAGCTTGTCTGCGAGCGGTTGAGCATATCGCCGCTTTGCAGCAGCTTCACCACCACAAACGCCGCAATCACGCCCAGATACGTCAGGTAATCGACCTTGTTTTCTTTCTTGCGGGTAGACCAGAAGGTTTTCAGTTTGTTCGTCATAGCGCCCACCTCAAACTTTCTCGGGCACATACTTGCCCAGCAGGCCCGCCGGCCGCACCAGCAGCACGACGATCAAAACCGCAAACACGATGGAGTTTGCCAGCTGCGTGGAGATATACGCCTTGGCCAGCGCCTCGATGACGCCGATGAGCAGGCCGCCCAAAAGCGCGCCGGGGATGGAGCCGATGCCGCCGAACACCGCCGCCGTGAAGGCCTTGATGCCGGGCATGGAGCCGGTGGTGGGCATAAGGGTCGGATAGCTCGAGCAAAGCAGCACGCCCGCCACGGCCGCCAGCGCCGAACCGATGGCAAACGTGAGCGAGATGGTGCGGTTAACATTGATGCCCATCAGCTGCGCCGCGCCCTTATCCTCGGACACCGCACGCATGGCCTTGCCCATCTTGCTGCGGCTGGTGAAGATCGTGAGCGCGATCATGATGACCACGCACGCCGCGACGGTAACGATGGAAACATAGGAGATGGTGAGCTGGCCTTCAAACAGGCTCAGCGACCCGCCCACAACGGACGGATACACCTTGGGGCTCGCGCCCCAGATGAGCAGCGCCGCGTTTTGCAGAAAGTAGCTGACGCCGATGGCCGTGATCAAAACCGCGAGCGACGATGCCGAGCGCAGCGGCTTATAGGCCAGCGCCTCGATGGTGATACCGAGCAGTGTGCATACGAGCATGGCGAGCAGAATCGCCACAACGGGCGGCAGACCCAGATAGCTCATCGCGCAAAGCGAGATATACCCGCCCACCATGATAACGTCGCCGTGGGCGAAGTTGAGCATCTTGGCGATGCCGTAAACCATGGTGTAGCCGAGAGCGATGATGGCATAAACGCTGCCGAGACTGATCCCACTGATCAGATAGGACAGAAATTCCATAAAAGCACCTCTCTATTTCCGTATTTCGCGGCAGAAAGAAAACCAGTCGGAAAAACTGCTCTTCTTTCCGCCGCAAACACGCGGGAAAGCTGCCGGGGCAAAGCCCGGCAGTTTCCTGCGGTTTTAGGGGTTTTTCGTTTATAATTTCAGCAAAAGCTTAGGCGGTGGGAAGCACATACTGGCCGTTTTCGATCACAACAGCCATAGGAGCCTTGGTAACAGCGCCGCTGGCATCCCAGGTCATGCCGGAGCCGGTCAGGCCGTCCACGGTCAGCGTGGGCATCACGGCCACGATGGCGTCGCAGATCTCCTCGGCGCTCATGTCGGGCGTGCAGCCGGCAGCCTCAAGAGCGGCGGCCACGGTGTAAACGGCGTCATACGCGTCGGCGGCGAACTGGTTGGGGATGTCGGTGTGGCGGGCAGTGTACTCGGCCACGAACGCCTGGGTCTTCTCGTCCTCGGCATCGGCGGAGAACGGGGTGAGGAGCATCAGGCCCTCAGCCAGAGAGGTATCGAAGCCCTCGAGGGAGAGGATGCCGTCCATGCCGTCGACACCGAAGAAGGTGGGCGCATAGCCCATGTCGTTGGCCTGGGAAAGGATGGTGGCAGCGGGGGTGTAGTAGATGGGCAGGAACACGAGGTCGGCGCCGGCGGCCTGCGCGGCGGTCAGCTGAACGGAGAAGTCGGTGGCGGTGTCGTTGGTGAAGGTGCCTTCGTAAACGACCTCAACGCCCTTTTCGCCGCACTCAGCCACGAAGCTGTCGCGGATACCCTGGGAGTAAGCGTCGTCGTTGCGGTAGATCACGGCGACCTTCGCGTCGGCGTAGTGCTCGGCCATGTAGTCGGCGGAAGCGGCGCCCTGGTTGGGGTCGGTGAAGCAGATCTGGAACACGTTGTCCTTGCCGTCGATGACGTCAGGGGAGGAAGCGGAGGGGGTCAGGCAGAACACACGGTCGGTGTAAGCCTGGGCGGAAACAGCGATGGCGGAGCCGGTGGTCACGGGGCCGACCTGGACCTGCATACCCCAGTCGAGCAGGGTGTTGTAGGCGTTGATGGCCTTTTCGCCGTCGGCCTCGTCGTCCTGGCCCTGCAGCTCAAACTGCATACCGCCGGCGGCGTTGAGCTCGTCGACCGCGATCTGGGCGGCGTTGACAACGGCATTGCCATAGATGGCGGCAGCGCCGGTCAGGGGGCCGCAGATGCCGATCTTGAACGCGCCTTCGGCCGCGGCGGTGTCGCCGGTATCGGCGGTGTCAGCCGCTTCGGCAGCGGGAGCTTCGGTTTCTTTCTCGGCGGGCTCGGCAGTCTCGCTGCCGCAGGCGCACAGTGCCAATACCATCACGAGGCAGAGTACCATGCAGAGAAGTTTCTTGACTTTCATTTTTGTTCTCCTTTTCTAAAATAAAAATTTTTGACTTACTTATAATGAAAACCGGCTCCGTCCGAAAGGACGAAGCCGGCTTGCATTTACGAAAAAATTCAGCTCATGCTCATCGCTTTGGGACGATTCTTCTGCGCGCCGTCAAGGCGCATAATAATGACCAGGCCAATAATAATGCACAGACCCAGTACCAGCAGGGACAGGCCCAGAATAAAAGAAAAGGACATCGCAAAAGCGATGCCCGCAAGAATGATCATGACAGAAGCGAAAGAAGCGCAAGCAGAGCAAGCCGCACCGGTGTTGGCGGTGTGACGGGTCGTATTGTTGTTCATGGAAACAAAACGGCTCATGACGCGGCTCCTTTCTGGAAGTTACCCAAATATTAAACCCGCAAAGGCCGAATGTCAAGGGCGAAAATCTTTTAAGATTTAACCAACTAAAGCGCTTGTTTTTGTTGCATTTTCACAAATGTCCACCTTTCAGCTACACACATCGCCCATTTGTCCGCGATCGAAAGCGCCCTGCGATGTCGAACTCTGTCGAACATCAGTTGTAATTGTAGTTTTGTGTCGAATGTGCTATACTATAAAACAGCCATCAAAAAGCAAGGCTCAAGGCCCCCTTGTGTAAAGGGGGCTGGCTCGCCGAAGGCGAGACTGGGGGATTGTCAACCCCTCCGTCAAAAGCTTCGCTTTTGCCACCTCCCCTTACACAGGGGAGGCTTAGACCGCTGTCGCGATCATTTCTTTTGATGGGCATCAAGTGAATTTTCAAATTCTCGGGAGGTGCTTGTATGGGCAGAAAGATCAAATCGCTCAACACCGTTGGACGCATCGTCTATCTTCTGGTTTTCGCCGCGTCGCTGGCCGTTTTCTGGCTGACACGCAGCGGGGAGGGCTGGATCGACTTCATCCTCAACTGCATTTTTGACGCCGCGGCCATTGGCTTCATTCTGGCCTATTTCGCCGGAAGCGCCCGTCCGCTGGCCAAGATGGCCTGCGCGCTGGACGAGGCCACCGATACCATCCGCAGCCGCGCCGGCGCCGGCGACCCTGCCGCCCTGTGGAAGGAATTCGGCAAAAAGGGCCTGTTCGGCCATAACAAGCTGGACGAGGCGTATGAATCCTACATCAAGCAGGTGCGCCGCGAGAGCCGCCAGAATCCCGCCACCGTGAGCGCGGATCTGTCCGACTACATCAGCGACGAACTCGTCTATTCCGCCGCCCACAAGCCCTTCAGCGACCAGATCGGCGGCATCATGACCGGCCTTGGCATCCTGTTCACCTTCATCGGCCTTGTGTACGGCCTGCGCAGCTTCAACGCCACCAGCGTGGAGCTGATGCAAACCAGCACCCAGACGCTCATGGCCGGCATCAAGGTCGCGTTCCTCACGTCCATCTTCGGTCTGATCTATTCCATCGTGTTCGGACTCATTTATAAAAGAACGCTCAGCATGGCGCTTCAGTCCGTTTACGATTTCCAGGACTGCTACGACGAACTGGTGCGCCCGACAAACGGCCGCGCCGGCGAAAACGCGCTCATCCGCCTGCAGGCCGAACAGAACGAGCTGCTCGAGCGCCTGGCCGAGAACATCGGCGGCGCCGTGAGCGAGAGCCTGTCCGCCTCCATCCGGCCGGTGGTCGATCAGCTTCGCACCACGCTCGAGGGCTATGTGTCCGTGGCCATCGAGGATCAGCGCGCGGGGCTTGACAAGGTCGTGGCCTATTTCCTGCAAACGCTCAACAGCTCCATGGGCAACATCTTCACCCAACTGCGCGAGCAGACAAGCGAGCTGAGCGCGTGGCAGAAGAATATGTCCGCCTCCATCTCCAAGCTCATCGACAGCGTGGCCGTGGCGGAAGCGGATCTCGAAAAGAGCCGCAAATACACCCAGCTCATCATCGAGCGCGTGGATGCCTTCACGGCCAACGCCGACACTCTCACGACCCGCCAGCTCGATTCGCTCAAGCAGATCGAAGGCTTCATGAACGACTATCAGGCGCTGCACAAAACCGAGCGCGCCTACATCACGGAGATGGCCGCCTCCGCCAAGAGCGCGCAGGAGGCCGCCGAGAAAAACGCCGAGGCCATCGCCTCGTTCAACACCATGGCCGTTTCGTTCACGGAATCGCTGGAAAAGAAATCGGCCGATATGCTTGGCGCGCTGACCGGCCAGGTGGCCGTTTTGGGCGAGGATCGCCGCAACGATGCCGAGCTTATCCACAAGCAGCTGGAATCCGCCGGCGAGCGTCTGATCGACGCGGCGGACAATCTGCGCATGGTGGCCGACAAGAACGCCACCGACATGACCACCGCCTCCGAAAAGCTCACGACCGCCCTCGGCGGCAGCTTTGAGCGCTTCGACTCCGAGCTGACGGGCCTCACGAGCGCACTGGGCCGTCTGACGGCCGCCTCCACCGCCGTGAGCGACAGCTTGAAATACCTGCCGGAGACCGCCACGAACTTCGACACGGAGATCGGCAAGGCCAACAAGAGCCTGAAAAGCGAGCTTTCCAATCTGCTCAGCGCCCTGACCGACACGCGCAAGGCGCTGGATAAATTCAACACGGCGGCTTCCCGCAAGCTCGGTTAAGGGAGGCGCGCCATGGCAAGAAGACGCAGAGGACAGCCGGAAACCGAGGGCCACAACTTCTGGCAGTCCTATTCCGACATGATGGCCGGACTGCTGCTGACCTTTATCCTCATCATCTGCGGCGCGCTTTTGATGCTGATGGGCGTGAAAAACTCCTACGACGAAAGCGAGCTGGCACTGGCCGCGCGGGAAGCGCAGTTGGAGGAGGAGATCAGCGCCAAGCTAAGCTACGCCGATCTTTCCGAGCAGCAGCAGGATCAGCTCGCCGCGCAGCAGGCATTGCTCGATGAGCAGCAAGCCCAGCTCGACGCCCAGCAGGCCCAACTTGACCAGCAGCGGCTGCAACTGGCCGCCTCCTCGGCCCTGCTCACCACCCAGCAGACCAAGCTGGAAGATCAGCAGCAACAGCTCGAAGACGTGATCGGCGTCAAGCGCGATCTGGTGGAAGCGCTGTCGCAGGAATTTTCCGGCACCGATCTGAACATCTCCATCGACGAAAACACCGGCGCGATCAAGCTCGATTCCAGCGTACTCTTCGCGCTGGACGACAGCCGTCTCGCCGCCGAGGGCAGCGCCACGCTGAGCGAGTTTTTGCCGCGGTATTTCTCCGTTGTTCTGTCCGAGGACTACATCGACCATATCTCCGAGATCATCATCGAGGGCCACACCGACACCGCCGGCAGCTACGTTTACAACCTGCGCCTGTCCGAAGAGCGCGCCGCCGCCGTGGCCGATTACTGCTTCGACGACGACCAGAACCTGTTCGACGCCGAAACGCTCGAGACCATCCGCTCGCTCGTGACGGTAAGCGGCCGCAGTTTCTCCGACCCCATCTATAACGACGACGGCACCGTTAACGCCGACGCCTCGCGCCGCGTGGAGATCAAGTTCCGCCTTTCGGACGACGAGATGATCAACCGTATGCTCGCCATCCTCGATGCCTACGACACGCAGACCACGACCCCCGCCGCCTCGGCGGAGCCGGCCGCGTAAAACCAAAGAAAATTTAAGGGTGCGAAGCGCTAAGCCTCGCACCCCTTTTTGTTGCACAAAAAGAGAGGCTCCCGCTCGGGAAGCCTCTCGATTCATTGGAATATCTCAGCCGCCGTAGGTCACGACGCCCATCACGGTCTCGCCGTCCGCATTTTTCAGCGTGGTCACATAGAACCCGTCGGAATCGTAATACAGCTGGCCATCCTCCGCGCCCATTTCCAGGCAGCTGGCGGCATAGTGCGGCTCGGCCTCGGGCTCGCCGATGGCGTCATACAGCACATCCACGGTCTCGCCCACGCAATCGAGCGCGAGCTGGTATTTCTCCTCGTTGAGCGTACCGTCGCCGGTGTTTTTCATATCGTCCGTGAGGACATAGGTGTCCGCGCCGGAATCGTCCGCAGCGGCGGGAAGCGATTCCTCGGCCTCCAGATCGCCGGAATCGTCCGCGTCGGCCGGGGCTTCGGTCTGGCCGCAGGCGCACAGGGCCACGACCAGCATAAGCGCGAGCAGCAGGGCAAGCAGCTTTTTCATTTTGTTTCTCCTCTTTTATATTGTGTTTTAGTTTTTTCCATTTTTCAGTATAGCATCTTTCCGCTGCGCTGTCTACGGCAGTCTTTGCAAAACCTGCTCGAACCAGTCGGGCCGCTCCGTCCAGAGCTCCATGGCCTCGCCGGTCGTCGGGTGGATGAATTTCAGCCCCCGCGCGTGCAGACACTGCGTTTCCAGTCCCATCGCCGCGCGGCCGCCGTATACCGTGTCGCCCAGCAGGGGATGGCCGATGTAGGCCATATGGACGCGGATCTGATGGGTGCGGCCGGTCTCCAACTGGCAGCGGATGTGGCTGTAGGCCCCATGGCGGGCGATGAGCTGCCAGTGCGTCACGGCCGGACGGGAATTTTTCTGCGTGACCGCCATGCGCTTGCGGTCTCTCGGGTCGCGGCCGATCGGCGCATCCACCGTGCCGCTTTCGGTTTTGAAGCCGCCCTGCACGATGCACTCGTATATACGCGAAAGACTGCGATCTTTTAATTGCGCGGACAGATGCTCATGCGCAGCGTCGTTTTTCGCGGCGATCAAAAGGCCGGAGGTATCCTTATCCAGCCGATGCACGATGCCGGGGCGCAAAACGCCGCCGATGCCGGATAAACTGTCGCCGCAGTGGGCCAGCAGCGCGTTGACCAGTGTGCCATCGGCGTGGCCGGGCGCGGGATGCACTACCAGGCCGCGCGGCTTGTTGACGACGATCAGATCGCCGTCCTCATACACCACATCCAGCGGGATATCCTGCGCCACCGCCTCGGCCGCCTCCGGCTCCGACAGTGTGACCGCGATCACGTCGCCCGCGCTCGCGCGGTAATTTTTCGCCGCCTGCGCGCCGTTTACCGTGACCTGTCCCGCGGCCAGCAGCTTGGCCGCCGCACTGCGGCTGAGCGGCTCCGGGCTCAAACGCGCAAGGAGAGCGTCGATGCGCTCGCCGCTCTCCTGCACTTGTAGTTGAAAAAATTTACTCATTGCTGCCGAACTCGGACAAAATGGAATCGAGGTCGAAGCTCAGATCGTCGTCAAAGGCCAGCGGGTCGGCTTCCTCGACCGGCTCCGGCTTCGCTTCCGGCGCGGGGGCCGGCTCAGCCGCCTTGGGCCCCTCGGACGGCGCACCCTCGTTCCACTCGGCAAAGGGATCGTCGGGGTCGATGGTGGAAAGCTCCTGCTCGAGCGTTTTGTGCTCGCCGCGCTTGGGGATCGCGTCCAGCGGCGAGGCCTCCTGCGCCCGGCGGCGTTCGCTGCGGCTGCGGCGGACGGGCTCCTCCTCGTCCTGCGAGCGAAGCTCCACGGCGTCGAACGCATCCTCCTCCACCTCGCGCACACGGCGGGTCGAGGCATGGCTCGCGCGGCCGGACGAGCGCCTGCCCTTGCGGGCATTTTGCAGCATGACGATCAGACCGCCGCCCTGGCCGGCTTCCAGCTCCTCGGGCGTGGGTTTTTCAAACAGGATGTAAACGCAAAACAGGATGCCGCAGACCGTGATGAAGATATCGGCGAGATTAAAGATGGCAAAGTTCATAAACTCAAACTCGAACATATCCACCACATAGCCGTACAGCGCGCGGTCAAGCCCGTTGGAGATGGCGCCCGCCATCACCAGCACGGCCGACCAGCGGCCCAGCGGCCCGCGGATGATCTCCTGCGAGATCAAAACGATCACCGCGATGACGAACACGATCGTGATCACAACGAAGAACCAGCGTGCGCCCTCCAAAATGCTGAAGGCCGCGCCGGTATTGTGGATGTTCGTCAGGCGAACGACGCCGGGGACCAGCTCGCGCACATAATCGCCCAACTGCTCGGCCGCGATGTCGCCCGTCATCAGCGGGATATTTTTCGTCACCCAGAATTTCAGAAGCTGATCGAAGATCAGCACGATGACGGTCACTATGGCATAGGTCATTTGTTTTTCCTCCTATCGCGCAGCCGCCGTGCAGCCGCACGGGACTTGGCTCATTCCCGCAGCGCCGCCGCGCAGCGCGCGCACAGTTCGGGGTGTTCCGCATCCTGGCCCACCGTGGCACTGTGGGTCCAGCAGCGCACGCACTTCGGCTGCTCGGACGGCGTTACCTCGATGTTCACGCCGGCAAATTCCGTGCCGGCCCAGCCGGGGCCCTCGCCGGAGACGAACTCCACCTCCGAAACGATGAAGAAAGCCTCAAAATGCTGGCCGGAGATGCGCTTGACGGCATCCTCCGCCGCCGCTCCGACGTGGATGCGCAGCTTGGCATCGAGGGGCTTGCCCACGATCTTCTCCGCGCGCGCCAGCTCCAGCGCCTTGTTCACATCCGTACGCAGGCGGATGGACTCTTCCCAATACGCACGCTTGTCGTCATCAAGCAGCCACTCGCTGTGGCCGGACGGCATATCGTTGAGCATGACATGGCGGGCATCGTCCTGCGCGCGGTGCGGCATGGCCAGCCAGATCTCGTTGGCCGTGAACGACAGAACCGGCGCCAGCAGACGCACCATGGCGTCCAGAATCAGCCAGATGGCCGTTTGCGCGCTGCGGCGGGCCAGACTCTTCGTGCCCTCGCAGTACAGGCGGTCTTTGATGACGTCCAGATACACGTTCGACATATCCACCACGCAGAAGTTGTGGATGGCGTAGGTGCCGGACCAGAACTCGTTTTTCTCATACGCCGCAAGCGTTTTCTCGATCATCTGCGCGCAGCGGTCGAGCGCCCAGCGGTCAAGCTCGATCATATCCTCCAGCGCCACCGCGTCGGTCTCGGGGTCGAAGCCCGCGAGGTTGCCGAGGATGTAGCGCGCGGTGTTGCGGATCTTGAGATACTTATCGGAAAGCTGCTTGAAGATGCCGTCCGAGGCGCGCATATCGAGGCGGAAATCCGCGCTCGCCGCCCAAAGCCGGACAAGATCGGCGCCGTATTTGACGATGATCTCATCGGGCGCGATGCCGTTGCCGAGGGACTTGTGCATGGCGCGGCCCTCGCCGTCCACGGTCCAGCCGTGGCACAGCACATTGCGGTAGGGCGCCTCGCCCTTGACGGCCACGCCGGTGAGAAGGCTCGACTGGAACCAGCCGCGGAACTGGTCGCCGCCCTCCAGATACATATCGCAGGGCCAGCAGCCGGGGCTGTCAAGCTCCATGGAGGCGATGTGCGTGGAGCCGGAATCGAACCAGCCGTCGAGCGTGTCGGTCTCCTTTTCCGTGATCTTGCCGCCGCAGTGCGGGCACACAAAGCCCTCCGGCAGCAGCGCCGAAGCGTCCAGATCAAACCAGGCGTTCGAGCCCTTTTCGGCAAAGATCTTGGAGACAGAATCAATGGTCTCCGGCGTGCACACGGGCTTGCCGCAATCGCCGCAGTAGAACACGGGGATGGGCAGACCCCAGCGGCGCTGGCGGCTGATGCACCAGTCGGCGCGTTCGCGGATCATGGCCTCCATGCGCTCTTTGCCCCATTCAGGGTTCCACTGCACCTTCTTCGCCGCGCGAACGGCGTCCTCCTTGAAGGCATCGACGGAGCAGAACCACTGATCCGTGGCGCGGTAGAGGATGGGGCTGTGGCAGCGCCAGCAGTGGGCGTATTGGTGTTCGATGGTCTCGCTGGCGAGCAGGGCACGGCAGGCGAGAAGATCGGCAAAGATCTTGTTGTTGGCCTCGTCCGTGGTCAGGCCCTCGTACGGTCCGGCCAGCTCGTTCATGCGGCCGCGGTCGTCCACGGGAACGACGATGCCGATGTCCGTTTTGCCGGACTGGTCATAGCGGCGGCAGACCTCATAGTCCTCCTGGCCATGGCCGGGCGCCGTGTGGACGCAGCCGGTACCGGCGTCAAGCGTGACATGATCGCCGAGGATGACCACGCTCTCGCGGTCAAACAGCGGGTGCTGCGCCCGCATCAGCTCAAGCTCCGCGCCCTTGAAGCGGGCCAGGATCTCGAACCCTTCGATGTTCGTGACCTGCTTGAGCGCCTCGAGACGCCCCTCCGCCACGATGTAGACCTCGCCGTTGGGCTGCTTGGCCAGAACGTAGTCAAGATCGGCATTGAGGCAGATGGCCAGGTTGCCGGGGATGGTCCAGGTGGTCGTGGTCCAGATGACGAAATACAGCTCATCCAGCGGGCAGATGGGCGAAAGCAGACCGTGGTCGTCCGTGACGCGGAACTTCACATAGATGGACTCGCAGCGGTCGTTTGCGTATTCGATCTCCGCCTCGGCCAGCGCGGTCTCATCCTTGGGGCACCAGTAAACCGGCTTTTTGCCCTTGTAGATGTAGCCCTTTTCGTACATCTTGCCGAAAACGCGCACTTCGGCGGCCTCGAACTTCGGGTCCATGGTCTTGTAGGGGTGGTCCCAATCGCCCAGCACGCCCAGACGCTTGAAGCCCTCGCGCTGCACGTCGATGTAGTGGTCGGCATAGGCCTGGCAGGCGCTGCGGAACTCGGAAACGCTCATGGCCTTGCGGTTGAGCTTCTGCTCCTTGATGATGGCCGACTCGATGGGCATACCGTGGTTATCCCAGCCGGGGGTGTAGGTCACGCGGTAGCCCGACATGGATTTGTAGCGGTTGATGAAGTCCTTGAGGCACTTGTTGAGCGCGTGGCCCATGTGGAGCGCGCCGTTTGAAAACGGGGGGCCGTCGTGCAGCACGAAGGCGGGCTTGCCCTCGTTGCGCTTGAGCATTTCGTGGTAAAGATCGAGCTGCTCCCAGGCCGCAAGCATCTCCGGCTCGCGCTTGGGCAGTCCCGCGCGCATGGGGAAATCGGTACGCGGAAGATTTACCGTTGCATTGTAGTCCATGTTATCTATTCTCCGTATGTGTCGTTAAATTTTACAGCGTTCGTAAAGCACGCGCAGGGAGGGCATACGCCCTCCCTTGCAGCGAATGTGTGTCAGTCCTCGTCGTCGAAGAGGTACTCCGCGCGGCTGCGCTTGCGCTTTTTCGCGCCGCCCTCGGCGGCGAACATACGCGTGGGCTCGTCCTCTTCCTGCGCGGTGGCGCCGAGCAGATCGTCCAGATTGATGGACTGCTCCGGCTCCTTCAGCGCGCTTTTCACGGCGGAATCCTCGATGGCGCGAACCGTGGTGTCCTCGTCATCCTCCTCGGGCTCGACCGGTGCGGGCTCGGCCTCGGCCTTGGGCGCCTCCACCAGCTTCGCCTCCGCGAGCTTGCCGTAGAATTCGATCTGCTTCTGGCACACGGCCGTCATGTGGTCAACGTATTTCTGGGTGGCCTTTTTGGCCTCGTTGAGCTTGGCGATCTCATTGGCCACGCTGGCCTTGGCATCGCGGTCGATGGTCGCGGCGCGGCTCTGCGCCTCGCTCAGCACCTTCTCGGCGCGCTCTTTGGCCTCGGTTTCGATCTGCGCGCCCATTTTCTGCGCCGAAAGCAGCGCCAGGCGCATGGAATCCTCGGTCTGGCGGTATTCTTCGATCTTTTCCGCCAGCACGCGCATCTTGCTTTTCAGGGAGTTGTTTTCCTTCACAAGGGCGGTGTAGTCGTCGGCGATATCGTCGAGGAACTCGTCCACCATCTCCATGTCATAGCCGCGAACGGCGCGGTCAAATGCTTTTTCCCGGATGTCCTGCGGAGTAATCATATCTGTCAATCCCTTTCCTGAATTTTATTTCTGTTAATAAAAGCTCACACCGCTGTTTTCCAG
Organism: uncultured Oscillospiraceae bacterium; assembly: GCA_964386575.1. Taxonomy (GTDB): domain Bacteria; phylum Bacillota; class Clostridia; order Oscillospirales; family Oscillospiraceae; genus CAJOIG01. The sequence continues at coordinate 19,009 of CAYLSA010000020.1, forward strand.
CTCGTCGATCAGATCGCCCATGATGTCCACATTGTAGGGCGTGATGATGTAGGTGTTGATGGCGACTTTTTTGATCTTGCCATCGTTGGCATAGGCCACGCCGGACAGAAAATCCACCAGCCGGCGGGCGATATCCTTGTTTGTGGTCTCCAGATTGATGACCACCGTGCGGCGCGAGCGGAGATGATCCGCGATCTCGGCCGCCTGCTCGAAGCGGGTGGGCTTGATGAGCACGACCTGCACGGCGGTGGTCGTATGGATGTTCACCACGCGCTCATCCGAACGGGACGGGCGGGCCGGTGCATCGTCAAATTCCTGCACGAAGTCGGTGCCGCGCGAGACCGGACGCTCTTGGCGATAGGCCGGACGCTCCTCACGGTAAACGCGCTCCTGCGGCACTTCCGCGCGGAACAGGGGCTTGGTGTCGTCGGCAAAGGGGTCATCCCGCCGGGGGGCGCGGTCGCGCCGGGGCGCTACGACCATGGTAGGCTCACCATCGGGCTCGGGCTGTGTATCGTCGTCAAAGTATTCTTCGTCGTTTTCGTCGTAAGGCTGCGTGAGCTTCCGTATTTCATCGAAAAGACTCATTCGATCCCTCCTTGGTCTGTTACAGGCCGGGCATAGTCCCGCGCGCCGAAGATGGCGCTGCCCACGCGGACCAGGTTTGCCCCCGCGCGGATGGCCTGTTCAAAATCGCCGGACATGCCCATGGACAGAAAGTCCATGCTGACATTATCGTATTTTTCGCCCGCGTTGTCAACAAAAAGCTTTTGCATATTATAGAAATATGTAGCGCTCGCGCCCGCCGGCGGGATGGCCATCAGCCCCCGCACCCGCACGCCCGTCAGTCCCGCCGCCGTTTCCAGCAGCTCCGGCAGCGTTTCCGGCAGAGCGCCGGTCTTGCTTGCCTCGCGGGCGATGTTTATCTCCAGCAGCACATCCTGCACCGCGCCGATGGACGCCGCGCGCGCCGCAATGGCCCGCAAAAGCTCCACGGAATCGACCGATTCGATCAAGTCCACCTTTCCCGCGACATAGCGCACCTTGTTTTTCTGCAAGTGGCCCACCAGATGCACCGCCGCGCCGTCATACGCGCCCTCGGCGCCCTTTTGGCGGATCTCCTGCACATGGTTTTCCCCGATCACGCGCGCGCCGGCGGCGATGGCCTCGCGCACGGCCGAGGCCGGTTTGGTTTTCGCCACCGCCACCAGCGTGACGGGCCGCCCCTGTGCCGCGCGGTCGATGCGCTCGAGTATGCTTTTCACATTATCCGCAATGCTCATGGTTTTCCCTCTCTTTTGTCCGTCAGTCAAAGACAAGACCGTCGTATAGCCCGCTGCCCTGCACGATGATCTCGTTTCCGGCGCGCAGCGCGTCGGCCCCCTGCGAGGCCAGCAGCAGATAGTCCTCGCCCTCATACACCAGCGACACCTTGCGCCGCTCGGCCTGCCGTCCTGTCATCGTGAACACGCACAGGCAGTTTTTCTGCATTTCGGCATCGTAATAATCGGCGACATAATAGCCCGCACCGGTGTCCGAGGCCGTGAGCGCGGCGTCCTTCGCCGCCTCCGGCGGGGCGTTATCGGCCGTCCATGGCCAGCACACCACGATGCGGCAGCGGCCGGACTCGTCCGCCTCGTCACGCTCCGACAGTGTCACATCCACGCGCCAGCTTCCCTTCATAAGCGCGAGCGCATCGCCCGGCGCGAGCCGCGCGGCATCGGATGCGTCCATATACCCCGCCCAATAGCGATACAGCGCCTTCGGCGGCACACGGATACCGCTGTAGCTTTCAAATTCGATCGAAGCGGCCGCCCGTCGGGCGGACAGCAGCTCCGCCATGCCTTCGCTGAGCGCGAACACCGCCACACAGCGCTCGTCCTGCACCGGGCCGATGCTCACCACCTGCGCGCGCAGGGCGCCCGGGCAATAGCGCGCAAAGCGGAGGGACAGCTCGTCCCCCTCGGAAATCTTCGCCGCATCCGTCTCCGTCATGAGCGCGGCGTAATACCATGTGAACCCGTCCACCAGCTTGCCGATAGCGTTTTTCGGCGGCGCGGCCACGGTGTTCATATACGCCTCGAGCGCGTCCGGCGTGAGGGCAAGCGCCTCGTCCGGCGTGAGCGATTCAAGACCGTCCGCCGCGCGGGAAAACAGGCCCGCGTAGGGCGCCGTGATGGTCTCGCTGTCGCGCGCCTCGGTGGAGAGCAGGCTGTTATAGCGGTTTTTCAGCGCGCGCAGATAGTCGCCGTCCGCTTGCGCTTCGTTTGCCGGCAGCAAAAGCTCCGCCAGCGCGTCGCCCTCCGTCACGGCGGCGGCGATATCCCCGCTCTGCATGGCGGCCGCCAGCCGGTCGATGGCCGTATACGCCGCGCCGGGCTGGGCCGAGGCGGGCTCCGTCTGCGCCGCTTCAAGCTCGGCGATCTCCTCGCTCAGCGAGCGCAGCTGCACCGCGCGGTCGAGCGCCTGCGGCGAGGCATAGGCCGTGGCGATGGGCTCCCCGGAGGCGAGGCGCTGTCCGTCCACGGCGGTCACGTCGATGTTTTTCTTATCGGAAAGGACGGGCTGCTCCGAGCGGATGACGAGCCCCGTCATATCCGCCGAGAGCGTGACCGTGGCCTCCGCCGCCGGCGCCGTTTGCACCGAACGCGTGACGCGCCGCGCCACGGCAAAGCCAATGTAGCTCAGCATGGCAACAAACAGCAGTATGGCGATGGCCTTTGTCAGCCCGTCCGTTTTTTTCAATCCGCTTCACCCTCCGTCAGCGAAAGGGGGCGCAGGGGGATGATCGTGGAGATGGCATGCTTGTAGATCATCATCTGCTTGCCATCAGAATCGAGCGTTACCACGAACGCATCGAAGCCCCGCACATAGCCTTTCATCTGAAAGCCGTTCATCAGAAACACCGTCACCAGCGCCCGCTCGCGGCGCGCCTGGTTGAGAAAGCCGTCCTGAAGATTCTGTATTTTCTGCATCTTTTCCGTCCCTTCCGGGCACGGTCGCATCCTTTTTCGCCGGCCCGTAAAATGTAAGATTTGAACGAGGGGATGCCCCGTCCATACCGTCATTTTACGGTCAGCGCGCCGAAAAAGCCGTCGCAATCGGTCGAGCGGCGCTCTCATCCGGCGCATTTTCCCACCGCAGCCACTGCACGGACTCGTCCCGCCGCAGCCATGTGAGCTGGCGCTTGGCGTAGCGGCGGCTTTCCCGCTGCACGCGCTCGATGGCCTCCGTAAGATCATACTCGCCGCGCAGATAGGCGGCGGTCTCCTTATAGCCAATGGCCTGCATGGCCGTGGTCTCGGCGGAAACGCCCGCTTCAAGCAGGGCGCGGACCTCATCCACAAGGCCGTTTTCAAACATCTGCGCCGCGCGGCGGTCGATGCGCTCATAGAGCGTCTCGCGTGCGGTGAAATCCAGCGCGATCTTCATGCTCGTATAGCGCGGCGGCAGCGTTTTGCTGCGCTCGTCATGCGCTGTGATGGTCTCGCCGGTCAGACGATAGACCTCCAGCGCGCGCACCAGGCGCTTTTTGTCGCCGGGGGCAAGCTTTGCCGCCCGCTCGGGATCGACCGCCGCCAGCTTTTCGCGAAAAGCCTCGCCGCCCAGCGCGTCATACTCCGCCTCCAGCGCCTCGCGCACACCGCTGTTTCCCGGTGCGGCGGCAAATTCCTCCCGCCGCAAAAGCGCGTCGATATAAAGCCCCGTGCCGCCCACCACGATGGGCACGCGGCCGCGCGCGAGGATATCATCCACACACTGCGAGGCCATGGCCGCATACTTCGCCGCGGAAAAGCGCTCCGACGGCTCCGCCACATCGATCATATGATGGCGCACGCCGCGCATCTCCTGCGGCGTGGGCTTGGCCGTGCCGATATCCATGCCGCGGTAGATCTGCATGGAATCCGCGCCCACCACCTCGCCGCCGAGAAGCTCCGCCAAGCGCACGCCCAGCGCCGTTTTTCCCGTGGCCGTCGGCCCGGTGATAACGAGCAGCTCAGGCATCGCGCATCAGATCCTCATACTTACGCACATAGTCCACGAGCGCCTTGATCTTGCCGAAGCGCTCCTCCTCCGCGTCCGCGAGGGCGTTGTATTCCTTTTTCACGAAATCCTCCTCGGCGTCCACGGCGATCTTTTTGCACTCGAACATATCCTGATAACTGGCCTCCGCGGCCTCGTCCAAAAGCTCCTTGAGCAGCGCAAGCTGGCTGTCCGAAAACTCGATCTTCATGTTGTTCTCCTTCCGCTGTTTTAGCAATCAGTCTCTTGGCTCCCTCGTCAGAGGGAGGCATAGTCTGTGCGGGCGCAATGGCCTATGTGCCGATTATTAGCCACCACATCTCACACGATGCGCTTGAATTTTTTGTCCAGTTCGTTTTTCGTGATGACCGTGGCCACCGGGC